>JAIERK010000014.1 GCA_019746975.1 Candidatus Obscuribacterales bacterium | reverse complement strand
GCGGTCGATTTGCGCCACCTGCGGTCCAGCTCGTGTCTCGCCGCTTGTTCGCGTTCTATCTCGCGGCGTTCGGTACTCTTGTCTTTGGCGGCCCTTATCGCTGTAACTGCTTCTTCGTCGGTAACCATCTGTTTAGCTCTTAGCGCGTGGCTGCGAAGCGCCGTGTTGACCGTCTTTTCATCGACGACGCCGAGGAGTGTCAACAGCTTGGCCGAGGCGGCAGGATCTTCAAGGACTCGGTCAAACGCGCGTTGAATATCCAGCTGGCTTACGCGACCGGCATCTTTGAGCAAATCGATAAGACGCGGCCCAGTGTATTTGGCAAATTCACCGGTAGTTGTAATGCTGCTCTGGTAGTCTTCTTTTTCGAGTTCTTCTCTTATTTTTTTGAGCGTCGAATGCTTGTCGCCGTTGCCTCCTTCATCATCGCTGAGAAGTTCGTCCGCATCCTCCATTTCAGCAACCCTGGCAAGCGACTCCTCCGCCTTCATCCAGTGCAAGAATGTGGACTTGATCTCGTTGATGCCCTCCTCTCGTCCAACCTTGCCTTCTCTGATGTTACGTTGAATTCTCAGAATACTTGGGAAAAGCGATGGTGAGAGAACACCCTCCAATACGAGGGCGCTACCCAATGGCATGCCTGATGAGAAACTCGTGTTGAGGGCGTGATCCAGTTGCTCTTGATTGACGATGTCGGAGTCGAGCAGCAGTTCGGCAAGACGCTTCGAAGTCTGCTGATTATCTTCCTGAATAATGTTGAGGTCGAGTACGTTGCGGAGAGGGACATCTCTCTCGTGCGACTTCTTGAGCGCTTCGATGGCGGACGAGCGAGATAGCGTACCGTCCTTCACGAGCGGCTGTGCTTCAAGCGCTGCCTCAAGTACATTATCGGTCACACATCGTGAAACGAGTAGCACTTGTCCGATAGGCACGCCGAGCCTTCTTGACACTTGTATGGCTTCGGTCAAGTCTCCTGATGTGATAATTCCGGCGTCGACCAGCAATTCACCAAGCTTGACTTTGTTCGCAGATCCAGGCACGTTGAGATTGACCCCGTGGAAAACGTTTCCTTACTGAAAGCCTACCCAGACTGATGTTTAGCCAATCAGATTAGCAAATTAAATTGAATCTGGTCGAGTTAAAAACTGCAGTCAAGCGCCCGCGAACGCAAGTATTGGCTGGACGGCTATAATGTTCGTGGTGGCTTTCAATTCTCGGGCGAATTTCGGCGGATAGGTCATGAAAAAACATAGTCCCATTGTTCTACAACATTTCGGTGTCGCATTACTAGTCAGTTTGAGTTGCTGTATCGATGCATCTGCGCAAGGCATTAGCGAATATGGTGGCGTCATGGCGATGCCGAAAGGTGTGCCGGGAGGCGGAGGCAATCCTCTGGGTGGCGCTCTCAACAATCTATATGGGAGCCCGTATCGAGGCATGCAACAGTCTCAAGCCACTCGAGCCGCTCCGGTCACGGCTCAGAATAAGACCGGATCAGCCGCTGTAGCGCAGACTCCAAAAACCACCAAGGGTGCCAAAGGGAGCAAAGCGAAGACGCCGGCGAAGCCTGTAGCGACGGGGGCTCCGGTTCAATCCGGCGACATGCCTGGACAGCGAGAAGCGGCTCAGCGTCAACAGATGTTGAATCTGGTGAAAGTCACGACGGACTCGTACAGGTTGGGTGTTGAAGCCAAGGACAAAGGCAAATGGGACGAAGCCGAAACTCAACTTCGCAAGACACTTAACCTTCGAAGCACTTACTGGGCCGACAAAGATAAGCAGCTACCCGAAATTCTGATGATGCTAGGCGAGGTCAACATTGCAAGAGGCGAGGATCAAATTGCGATCGATGACCTGCAAAAGGCACTTTCGTATTACAGCAAATTCTACGGACCGGGCAGCGATCACCGGATCAAGCCCCTATTTTTACTGAGCGATCTTTACACGAAGCTGGACGCGAAGAGCGAAGCCTACGATAAATTCCGACAGGCATCTCAGCTTGTGGAAAGAGGCAAAATTGAAGGCTACAACATCGCCGAGTTAAGGTTGAAAACGGCCAAGATGGCTCTTGATCTCGAAAAGTATCGAGAGGCCCTCGAGTTCTACGAGAAAATCATGAGTCCGGCGGAGAGCAAGAATCTGAGCCAGGACCAACTTGCCGGCGCCATGTTCGACTATGCGACTGCATTGAAGGGATTGAATAGAACCAGGGACGCTGATGCTGTGCTTGCTGAGCTCGAGAAAATAAAGGGCCCGGGAGCTGCGTCAACACCGGCAGTGGTGCCAGGAAAGCAAGAGAACAAGGCTGCTGAAAGCCAAGCTCCAACTACGAAATAAGACTAACCAGTCAATCGGAGGTCGCCTTTATGTGACCTCCGATTGCATTGTCAGACTTGAATCCGTAGCACCTCGCGATTTGTATGGATTCAAGGCTGATTCTGTACAGACTTGCTATGAATCGTGGTGGTGCCGGTGGTGGCAGTCGCGATTGCTTGGAGCGCGTGACATGATCTGGCATTGCCGAGCAGGATTAGTTTGTCCAGGTATCGCGAGAACGTAGAATAGACGAAAATCTTGATCTCATCGTCAGAGAAATCGGCAAACTTATCGTCTAAATCGACTATGATTACCACCTTTCGCTCCAATCCCTGGAACATATGTGCCCGTGTCAGAACGGCATGATTGGCCACATCGGATGGTCTACGTACTATTCTGGAAGAGCCTTTGAGACGTGCTTTCAGCACAGTCGAAAACCTGGCCAATCTGGGTGTGATGAGAGCCACATCGGAGCCTATGTAGCTGCCTCTCTCGATCAGCTCTTCCATGACATGAGACAATGTCTTGTGCACTTCCTCATCGGTTTCGCACTGGTAGAAGTCTACTGGTGCCGACGCCTTTCGGCGGAATCGTATCTGGGTCGAATCTCTGTTACTTCCTGCCAGCATGGTAGAAACTGACGCTGGACTCCTCAGGTTAGTGGTTAGTGTGGCCTGCTTCTCTACGCTCGGCATTGGACAATGAGGTAAACCGCCTAAGAATCTGTCGTCGTAAAAATAGTAGAGCTTGCCTTGCTCGCGGTTGACGAAGCTTTCTTCCAGTGCCTGCCACCAGTTGTCGCGGAAATCGTGAGCGTCATCGACGACGATCGCATCGAACCGAAGTGCAGGATCTGCCAGCATCGCTTTTTTTAGAACATCAGGAAATCGTTCTAACCACGAGCGATTGTTCCAGCCACCAGGGATGGTGATACCGGCCTGTTTGCCTAGTCTGAGGCACAAGGCATGGAAGGAGACCACTACTATGTTACTCTGCCCCTTAAAAACTCCTTCTAGATAATCAGCGAGCGCACGATTGAAGCAGGTCAACAATGTATTGTGTCCGGTCATCGCTAACTCTCTAGCCAACCGTATCGCCAACCAGGTCTTTCCGCTTCCGGTGCAGCCGTTAACGCGCCCCCGCATACAGGAACGCAATACACTGTAGGCCTGTTCTTGCTCTGGTGGCGAATGAATGCTCGAG
Source organism: Candidatus Obscuribacterales bacterium (assembly GCA_019746975.1). GTDB lineage: Bacteria > Cyanobacteriota > Vampirovibrionia > Obscuribacterales > Obscuribacteraceae > JADYXR01. The sequence continues at coordinate 23,506 of JAIERK010000014.1, read as the reverse complement.
TCGGACATGAGGAGCAGTTGTCGATGAGTGAGCAACTTTGCGCCCTCAGCTTCTTGAACGAATAGATTTGGAGGCGGAGCTTGTTCATACAAAGGCCTCGTCATCAGTCGCATAGACAGTGTCATCAGGATGTTTTCTATCACTGATTTCTTGTAACGTAGAGAAATTAGCGCTCGCTCCTTGATCTGTCGAACACGCTCTCTCGATACATTGTGCTTGGCTGACATTGCAGACAATCGAGCTGGTAGATTACCATCCAGACCATAATATCTTTCGATAATCTGGAATCTCCTTTGACCGCCCTCCGCCGCACAGATCATACGTTGAATTTCGTCGATGATCATTTCTGCGATCGGCCCGAGACCGCGAAAGCGCAGATTCTCGAGCACCGAATGTGATACTCCTCCTTCTACCAAGAGCAACGCTAATGACACTTCTCTCTGGTATACCGCGCTTAAGAGTCTCTCGAGCGCTTGTTTCCTCAGCTCCGTAGAGCACTGTTTAATCGAAAAGGCGGTAACACGGGGCAGGCTTGATTGCGCCGCGGCACTGCTTGTAATACTGACTCTGGTCTGGAAGTTGTCCATTGTTGCAACCCTCTCAATGCGTATCCTCAGAAATCGTAAGTCCGGCCTCTGGCGAAGTAACTGTTGTATTCAACAGTCGTTTCCTCAAGCACGCCTTTGGGCGTAACTCATCGCCATCGCGTTGCGGTGCTTGACGAAGAGTTGCGATTCTTGCAATGGAGCAGCAGTGAAACTATTGAAGTAGTAGGATTTTTTGCGGTTCAGAAAGTGAAAGTCGCGCGTGTCGACCTCAAACTAGTTGCCATTCGGGATTCAGGAACTTCCTCTTTCGGAAAGTGTTGAAAAGAATTTCCTTGACGCACATCATACTTAGTGGCATCCTGTTGTCAGAAGTTCTGCTGTTCCACTCACTGCAATAGAAGGGATGACGGTATGACGTCAATAGTTCTGATCACGTCTCTCTATCTTGTGTTCCTCGCGCTTTGTGCGGGGTACAGCATCGTTAAAGAGCTACTCAGATTGATGAGTTGAGTCCATACACCGACAGCCCACAGGCACTGAGCGAGATTTATTTTCAAAGTGACATTGCCTCGAGTGGCAAAACAGGCCTAGGGTGAAATTATGTCGGCTTGCATTTGCTTGAAACGTGCTTTATGAGCGAGTCTAAGTAAAATTGAATTCGTCCGAAAGTAGATGGTTCCGTCAACAAAGTATAGAGAGTGTTTCGCAGGCAATCCTGCCGCAACTACGTACTGAAATCCAGGAGTCGTCTTGCGCAGAACGAGATGGACGGTTTGGATAACTCAACAGACTTATTAGATATTGCGGTAGGCAAGGATCTCTTTGGCTTTTGCCCGATCGCCCGTGCAGCTTATCATTCTTGGTGCATCGAGAATTGCAATAGTGAATCGACGCTTTTTATACAACTCTATGATGCGCTCTGTGGCCTGATTCGAGACGACAACAGGTCCGCGATGTATTGCCAGCCAGTCTGCCAGGCGTACCTGATCTTGCCAATCAAATCCTTGCTGCGCATATTGCCGAAATTCCACATCATACGGAGGATCTGCGTACAAGAAATCCTTCGATGTGACATCCAAAAGTTCAAAGTCGCCGTTGACAAAGTACCAGTCTTTAAACACTGATGCGTAATCGGAAAAATCGTATCTGTAGCTTATGTTCTTGTACTTCCCGAAGGGTACGTTGAATAGACCGCGCTTGTTGAATCGGCACAGTCCGTTGTATCCCGTTCTGTTCAGATAATAAAATAGTTCTGCCGCCTCTTTTGAATCTTCGCGATTTGCCAGAATCAAGTTATTGAATTCTTGCCGATGACGGTAGTAAAACTCCTCATCATTGACCATGTCGATTGAAACTTTCAATCCACGTTTTAAGCGATTGTAGAAATTGATCGGGTGGCTATTAACGTCATTGAGAATGGCTTTGTCTGGTAGAACTCCCAGCGTCACCGCCAGTGCACCGCAAAATGGCTCAATTAGTCTCTTATTGCGGTGTTGATCGTAGAGCGCCGCTACATGTGATACCAACCATCTCTTTCCGCCGGCCCACTTTAATGGTGGTCTGATACCACGTGAGCCTGGCAGGGAAATGCTTGAAAGTCGAGCGGCTTGTGGTGGTACCAACTGTAATTCCTTTGCTGAAAGACTTGCAGCCAACCCGCTTTGTGCTGACATTGTTTGTGGTGATGACGCATGGATATGTGCTGAATATATCCATGCGTCAAAAAAATGGTTCGTTTGTATATTCTATCAGTGTGTGATTGATATTGAACGAGTATTCGGGGCTGGCTGATTTTATCGGTCCTTCCAAATTCACCGTAAGGCTCGACCTTAGGTCGGGCATGCAAGGGAATTTCACGTCCTTCCGGGCGGAGAGAACGTCAACGTTCAGACCAACTTCCGGCGATATTCTCGAGCAGCGTTTGTTGGCAGTCCACAGGCGTAGCGTCTGGATGCGGAGTCAATCGAACGTAGCTGCCATCTGGTTGCATGTAGCGACATCGCGCTGAGTCGGACAGATAAAGTTCGAGCAATTGATCGCGGATGTAGCGATTCAGACCTGGATCCTCGATTGGAAACAGGACCTCGACCCGTCTGTCGAGATTTCTGGGCATCGTGTCGGCGCTGCCTATGAAAATCTCCTCGTTGCCACCATTACGCACGTAGAAGATGCGACTGTGTTCCAAAAATCTTCCTACGATGCTTATTACACGTATGTTTTCGCTGATACCTTGGATGCCTGGTCGGAGACAGCAGATTCCTCTGACTATTAGGTCTACTTGTACTCCTGCTTGCGACGCCTCGTACAGAAGCTGGATGATCCTCTCGTCGACTAGCGCATTGGCCTTCAGAATAATGTGTCCTAGCCGGCCATTATTTTGGTGTTCAATCTCTCTGCGAATCAGGCTTTCGAGGCGCTCTCGCAAGTTGATTGGTGCTACCAATAGTTTTCTGTAGTCGGTCTTGGCAGAGTACCCGGTGAGATAGTTGAACAGATCGCTGACATCAGATCCGATGCTTTCATCCGAGGTCAATAAGCCAAGATCGGTATAGAGGTGTGCCGTCAGAGGATTGTAGTTGCCGGTGCTGAGGTGGATATAGCGCTTGATCGAATCACCTGATTTGCGAACGATCAAAAGAGTCTTCGCGTGAATCTTCAGGCCGATGAGACCGTAGACCACGTGAACGCCCTCTCGTTCCAGCGCTCTCGCCCATTCAATGTTACTTTCTTCGTCAAAACGCGCCTTTAGTTCTACTACAACCGCCACCTGTTTGCCTTTTTCCATCGCTCGAAGCAATGCCTCGACCACAGGAGAATTGCGACCGACGCGGTACAGCGTCATCTTGATGGCGAGAACGGACGGATCGTCGGCTGCTCTATTTAGCAGATTGACGATTGGTTGAAACGAATCATACGGATGATTGAGGAGAATATCGCGACGCGCGATTGCTGTGAACTCATCCTCGTCGCGCGAGTCTGGATTGAGTATTTTGGCCACATGGGGGATGAATTGCGGATACTTCAGATCGGGGCGATCTAGCGAACCGATATTCTTCAAGCTGGAAAGAGGGAAGTGCCCTTCAACCAGGTAAACATCGCAGGGCTCAATTTGCAGGTTGGTCATCAGAATCTCGAGTACATGAGCCGGCATGGCTCGATCTACCTGAAGTCGCACTACATCTCCGAATTTCCGTTGACGTACGCCTTCTTCCGTGGTCTCGAGAAGGTCACTGGCTTCCCATTCTTGAATTTCCACTTCTGCGTCACGCGTTATGTGGAAGGGATGAGCCTCGATGATTGTCATTCCAGGAAATAATGCGTCCAGATTGGCCTGAATGACATCGTCGATCCAGATGTACTGTTTTCCAGGTCTGGCGTGATTGCCGGGCCGGGCAATCGGGATCAGTTGCGGTAAGCTCGCCGGTATTTTCAATCTGGCGAACCGTACATCCTTACTTGTCTTCCGCACGGAAACAGCGAAGTTAAGGCTTAAGTTGGAAATATGGGGGAACGGGTGACCGGGATCGAACGCCATAGGCGTGAGAACAGGAAAGATCTTCTGCAGAAAATAGTGGCGCATGTCTTCGCGCTGCTCTGGGCTAAGATCGTTGTAGTCGAGGATGAATACTCCGGCTTCGTCGAGTGCCGGCATCAAGGACTCTCGCAGGCACTTCTGACTCTCGTCGATAAATCGGTTGACTTCAGTCTCAACTGCTTCCAGCTGCTCGTGAGGGGTTAGCCCATCAGGTCCGGTGATGAGACTTGCGGCTTCGACCTGGCGCTTCAGACCTGCCACGCGCACCATGAAGAACTCGTCCATGTTGGAGCCGCAGATCGAAAGAAACTTGAAACGCTCTAAAAGAGGGTTGCGCGGGTCTTGTGCCTCTTCCATCACTCGCCATTGAAATGCCAGAAGGCTTAACTCACGATTGATATACAGTCTCGGGTCGGAGAGCGAAGTGACATTAGACAGTGTCACAGGCTCAATAACCGGAGCAATAGAGTTTAGACCGTGCAAACGGCGGTCGTGGTCATTCTTCGCCCCTGGCTCAAAACTGCTTTCAGTAACTTTCGATTCGTGTCCTACCATGTCGCTGTGATCGTGTTCCTGCTCGGTGACGGAACCCGCCTGACTAGCATCGAGGCAGGGCTCCACATTATGTTCATTTCCCATTCTTTCCATCTTTCAGTACGCAAATCTCGACAAATAATATTACTTATTTCCGGATACCGGGATTCCTATACCTGCGAGGGTTATCGGTCGCAAGTGCCGGTTCGCCGCTTGGCGGCAAAGCAGACCTCACTGTTGCGGAGTAGGTGTGACAGCAGGTTGCATCTTATTATTCATGATGGACTGTACTCCTTGTCGAAGCAGACCGCCCCACATCGATCCGGGCTTTTGTTGGCTGGTATCGCCTGTAGTATCGGGCGAGCTGCCGAAAGAGGGAAGCACCGCCGGCGGTGTGCCGTAGCCGTTGTTGGCGGCTGGGGTCACCGACCAGACCAGTGCCCGAGGATCTTGGGCAAGAAGACGTCCGCCTGCGTCGATTTCGACATAGACCGCCTGACCGGTTCTCAGATTGGTGAGCATGTACTGACCCTGAGGTAGACTGCTCGAGCCAGTCTGAATCAGTCCAGCAGTCTGGCTGATCGCCGGGAGTGCCGCAGCAAATGCAGCAATTACGACCGCTAACAGCGCTAAGGAAAGTCCTCGGTTTTTCATGGTTAAACTCCTGGATCATGGCAATCCGGTCGGATTGGTCGGTGATATCTCCGGTTACTTCTCGAAGGAATGAGACGTTCGACCAGCTAGACACACTATTCTATGGTAAATCCCTGCAGTTCTCCGGAAAGAATAAGAACTTGTTAATTGAATTTGGACTTCTCATAGTTCAGTTGTGCCAAGTGGATTCAACCTTCCTGCTTCTTCCCGAGTATTTTTTGTTACTTCGACTAACTAGTAGAACGTTTTAAATGCGCATGTTCGGAGGCGCTATCGGAGGTGTCAATTCGATTCGGCCAATGCCGATCCGATAGGCATTGGCGCACTCTTTCGTTTAATCTATGTTGGTGAAAAACGTTGGAGCGCTGTGCAAAGGTCTTGTAGTACTACCGGTGAAGGTCACGCTTTTGCCGCGAATTAGATTTTTTCCGCATCTATCTGAGCAAAAGCCCCGGTGCGAATATGAATGTCCGTTTGAGGGAAAGGAATGGCGATGTTTTCCTCTTTGAACTTCTCGAAGATTTGAAAGTAGAGCTGGCTCTTCAGTACGAATGGTCGGCGCGTATACTCGCAAGTCCATACCCAGAGCTCGAACTTGAGCGAGCTTTCGGCAAAGCCCAAAAAAATGAGTTCAGGCTCCGGTTGCTTTAGCACGCCGGGATGATCGACTGCTAGACGTTCTACCAGCAGTTTTATTCTCTTCGGATCAGAATCGATTGCCAGGGACAAAGGCAAACTCAGTCGAACGTTGGGTGAACTCAGGCTCCAGTTGATTACTTTTCCCGTTATAAACTGCGTATTGGGCACGATGATTTCGATGTTGTCGTCCGTCAAGATAGTGGTGGCACGAAATGTGATTTTGGTGATGTCACCGGTTACATTGTCGACCTGCACACGGTCTCCGACCTTTACTGGTCTCTCGAGGAAAAGCGTCAAGCCGCTCATTACGTTGGACGTGAGGTTCTGCAGTCCCACCGTCAATCCCAAACCGATGGCGCCTGCCAGGATTGTAAGCGAGCTCAGGTCGACTCCGGCACTTTGCAGAATGACCAGAAAACCGATCCCCACGAAAACGTAGCGAACGATTGTACTGATACCATGTATGATGCCGACATCGACTTTCGTTCTATCCTGCGCTTGGCGAAGGATAAATCTCTGTGTCCGTCCGGTAAGCACCATGAGCGCTCCCATCAATACTGACATGTAAATCAGGGACCACCAAGTCAGTGCGCTGGTACCGAGCTTCACCACCGGCTGCGACAGTATATTGGTTAAGTTAGAAATGAATTCCAATCGCGCCTACCTCATTCAGTGTCACAAGGTCGCCATCTCTACGTTGTCGAAACTACGTTTGTAATACTGCATATAATCGACTTTTCGCTCCAATGCATCAATCACGGCTTGGCTGAAGTTGACGCCTTCAAATTTCTGCGCGCTGCCCAATCCGCCTGGGCTGAAGACGTTGATCTCCATGATTTTTTTGCCGACAATGTCCAGACGAACGAAAAACATTCCGTCCTGCACCAATTTCGGTCGGACCATCTCTGCCAATTCCAGCATGTCGTCGGTGACTTCGGTTTGTGTCATTGTGCCTCCGACTTGGTGTAAGCTTTTTGTCGCCTCATCTTCCGTATTCTCGCGGCGGAAGGCGGCGTATTTACCTTTATATCTGAGCGGTTGGCCGTTCATCAGAAAAAGGCGACTGTCACCCTTCTTTGCTTCCGGCAAATACTCTTGAGCGATGATGTAGCCATCTTCAGAGAGCGCGTCAACTATCTGATTGAGGTTGCTCAACTCATCTTTTCTGACCAAGAAGACGCTCTGCCCGCTTGACTGCAGCGACTTCAATACGATGTTGCCGCCCTCGCTTTTCGCGAACTGTTTGATCGCCGACTTGCTTCTCGTGATGATGGTGCGCGGTCGGACCTGTTCTGGAAAAAGCTGGAAATACATTTTGTTGATCGCTTTCGCCAAGCCGTTTGGATCGTTCAAAACGATGACGCCATGACGCATGGCCACCCTGCCGAAATTGATGCCGACATTTCGCGCCCATGCGCGCGCGCCGGCATCTTCAGTCGGGTCACTTCTGAGCAGGAGAATGTCCAGATCGTCGACACAGATCTCTTCGGTCTTCGCCTTCTTGCTTTGCAGATCGCTTAGATAGGCGCTGGCTGATTTGTATTGACTTTTCGGAGCATGCTTGGCAAGCGCTTTGATTTTGTCGTCCGAGTCGTATTTGAATGCATCGGCTGTAATCACCCAGGCTTCGTGACCGCGATTGATAGCTGCCATTGCCAGGCGAGTATTTGTATATCCGACTTCCTGAGTCAAAACGTCGTTGACGAAAAGTGCAATGCGCATCGCGCCGACCTCATTGGTAAACATATGGTATGCATGATTACCTGGTTAATTCAACGTCGAAATCGAAGCTAAATTGATCTTGTTCGAAAATGCGCATTATGTTGGCTTCAGATCGCCTTGATTCGTTTGTATCTTGACCTGTGATTGTTTACAATTCCAGACTTGAATTGTATCTGTCTCAGGCAACAAAAGAAGTTTCTCCCAAAGGTTGTAAATGCGAGTACTACCAGGTAAACCGTACCCACTTGGCGCAACCTGGGACGGATTAGGCGTAAATTTCGCGATTTTTTCGGAAAACGCCAGTCGTGTCGAGCTCTGCTTCTTTGATTCGCCGGAGAGCAAGATCGAATCGCATCGCGTGATTATGCCGGAATACACCAATCAGGTATGGCATGTCTATTTGAAAGATGTGCATCCGGGTCAGGTTTATGGCTACCGGGTGTATGGACCGTTCAAACCCAAAGATGGATTGCGATTCAATCCCAACAAGATTCTCGTCGATCCATATGCCAAGCTGATCGCTCGCCCATTGGTGTGGCACGACAGTTTGTACGGGTACGTCATGGGACACAAAGACAAGGATCTGAGTTTCGACAAGCACGACTCGGCACCATATGCGCCACTATGCTCAGTCGTGGACGATTCTTTTACCTGGGGCGACGACGTCAGACCGAACACTCCCTGGCACAAGACTGTCATCTATGAAGCCCATGTCAAAGGTATGACTAAGCTTCATCCTGGGGTGCCTGCTGAGCTGGCCGGCACATATTTGGGACTGGCCTCCGAGCAAGTTATCAAACATCTAAAATCGCTTGGCGTTACTGCAATAGAATTACTTCCTATCCACCATCGCGTCGATGACCACCGCTTGGTTTTGGCGGGAATGTCTAATTATTGGGGATACAATACACTTTCTTTTTTCGCGCCCGATATTCGATATGCTCGTCAAGGAAACGCCCTCAATGCGGTTCAGGAATTCAAAATGATGGTCCGGGCGCTGCATCGCGCCGGCATTGAAGTGATACTAGATGTGGTTTATAACCATACTGCAGAAGGCAGTGAACTTGGCCCGACGCTGAGCTTTCGTGGTATCGACAATCTTTGCTATTACAGAACGTTGCCTGACGATCGGCGCTTCTACATGGATTACACCGGTTGCGGCAATACTCTCAACATGATCCACCCGCATGTGTTGCAGCTTATCATGGATAGTTTGCGTTATTGGGTAGAAGAGATGCATGTCGATGGTTTTCGATTCGATTTAGCGAGCGCCCTGGCTCGTGAGCTCTTTGACGTCGACAAGCTCTCCGCATTTTTCGATGTTATTCAGCAAGATCCGGTTATCTCTCGCGTCAAGCTCATCGCCGAGCCCTGGGATCTGGGGCAGGGCGGCTATCAAGTCGGCAATTTCCCTGTACTCTGGACAGAGTGGAATGGAAAGTATCGCGATACTGCCCGCAGATTTTGGCGTGGCGATGCCGGCGAACTGGGGGAGATGGCGACCAGGCTCACGGGCAGCAGTGATCTATATGCTCACAGTGGCAGAAGTCCGCACGCCAGCATCAACTTTGTCACCAGCCATGATGGCTTCACCATGTTGGATCTGGTCAGCTATAATCAAAAACACAATCTCGCCAATTTGGAGAACAACCGGGATGGCGACGATCACAATTCGAGTTGGAATTGCGGAATCGAAGGTCCAACGACCGATGAGGAGATCCTGGCAGTTCGACTGAGACAACGCAAGAATCTTTTTGCCACCTTGATGTTATCCATCGGTGTTCCGATGATTAGCGGTGGCGACGAGGTCGGTCGAACGCAGCTGGGAAACAACAATGCGTATTGCCACGACAGCGAGCTCAGTTGGACACACTGGGATCTTTCGGAACCCGATCAAGATTTTCTTGAATTCGTGAAGGTAGTCGCGGACATCAGGAAGAATCAACCGGTGTTTCAAAGGCGGCGCTTTTTCAGGGGGCGACTCTCGGGTGCTGCCGATGTCAGCGATGTCATCTGGTTAAATCAGGACGGCAGCGAGATGTCGCAAAGAGACTGGATTCATTCCGATCGCAGGTATCTTGGCGTAATTTTCGACGGCAAGGAAATTGATGATTTCAATGAAGAAGGTAATCTTCTGGTCGGCAACAGCATGTTTATACTATTCAATGCGTATTGGCGCGATCTTGAGTTTCAGCTTCCGCCCCTGAAATCTGAGGCATATGCTCGATCTACGATATTCAGTGCTCCGAATCTCTGCTGGAAGCTTCTGGTTGAAACCTCCGGAGCACTGTCTCCAAGTTGCTGGGAGTTGTCTTCTAAGTTTCTCCTGCAAGCGCGCAGCATGGCTGTTTTCGAGCTTGCTGACAAGGACGAGAATTTGCCGTACAGCACCGAGTTGAATCGCCGGTGACGCTTGTTGCTGTTGATCGCTTCCACCGTTCTTCAAATTAGAAACTGCGACGATTTCAAGAACCCTTGTGACCGACGTCATTCTTGAGCACTTCTGCGATAAAAGCACGCTGCGTTTGCAGAATGAAAGGCAAGCACATTGTGAATGAGATTAGCCCGAGCAGTAAGCAGGCTTCGAAGAGTAAAACAGGTTCGTCGAAATTTAGCTTTTGCTTATACAATTGTGTCGCGATCGCGAAGCTCACTGCCGGCACCACGCATGGTGTCAGAGAAATGAGCCAGCGCGGTTGATTGCTCGCCAATAAATGTATCGCAAAAGCTTTAGCAACCTCTTCGTTGTTGACGTCGGGCAGAGTGAGTTTTTTCAGATTCTTTGCCACCATGACAAACACTGCGAAATACCCGGACAGCGCCACAAACAAAAATGTAACCACTGTAAATGCAGCCGCATAGACCGTCAGGAAAACGGCCTGCTCCATCGTGGTGCCGGACCATGACACTTCTAGAACTGTCGGTAATACTAGATTCAGGGTAATCAAAGCCGATGCCATCTGTGTGAGACCATACCAGGGAGAGCAAAAAGGAAAATCTCGGCTTTTGATCTGAAGATTTACTTTTGGACTCGGCTCTTCCACGGTAGGCAACCCCTGATCTACTCTTGTATTTTACCAGCGCGATGCTGATAAGAAGAAGAGGTTGTTTCCTTACTGTCGTTAACAGTTCTATGTAAGGTTAGGGTCATCTGTTCAATCGACCGTTAGCGCTTCGAGAAACCTGCGCATGGCTCTAGCCGGAATGGTTTCGAAAGCTTGCCGCATAGTTCGGGTTAGCGAAATTCTTTCAGGAGCATGTCAGTCTCCCGCTTGGAAAAGGAGCTCTCGTATCCTATTACAGTAGCTCTGCTTGCAGGCTCCTTGCTATGTGCTGCCTCGGTCAGGCAAAAATGAAAAATTGTCATTCCAACTGCCAGACAGACTGTTGCGAGAACGAAGAGAGTCAGCAATAGCCAATTCGGTTTTCGTCGTGGACTTGAATGCACGGCCGGGGAGACAAGCGTGTCGTCGAGACTCCGGCGGGTCTTCATCAGCTCCGCCACCTGCTCCAGAACTTCTTTCATCTCCTGTGCCGATTGAAAGCGCTCGCAGGGATTTTTTGATACCGCGAATGCTACCACTCTATCCAATTCTTGCGGAAAGTCTCGATGAGAGTAGTCTTTCTTGAGCGACGGTGGTAGTTGTAAGCAGTGCATGCTCATCGTTTCCAGCGAAGTCTTACCGAGAAAAAGAGGATCGGCTGTGAGCAGCTCGAAAAGTATACAGCCGACTGCATAAATATCCGAACGAGCGTCGACGATATGTCCGCGAACTTGCTCTGGACTCATGTAGACAGGGCTTCCAACTATCTGTCCAGCCTTTGTGATCGGTGTGTCTTCGGTCGGGCATGCTCGTTTTGCAAGACCGAAATCCAGAATTTTCACCTTCGGTGTCTTAGTAGTCAAATCTTCCACCATCACGTTGGCAGTCTTTAGATCGCGATGGATGATGCCGTTGGTATGTACAGCCGATAGACCATCCAGAATCTGGATGGTGACGTCGACAGCGATAGCAGGTCTCATTGGTCCACGTTCTTGAACTACGCGTCTGAGTGTTTCACCCTGGACGAACTCCATGACCATGTAGGGTCGCTCTTCAGCCGTCATGCCGAAGTCATAGACCTGCACGCAATTCTGGTGTTTTACCGCACAGGCAGCGAGAGCACCGCGATGAAATCGGCGAAGTTCTTCCTCCGACATTATCTGTTCGGTGAGGACCTTCACTGCGATGGGTCTCTTCAAAACTTGATCGTATGCTTGAAAAACAGAGCATGAGCCGTGCTTAGCAAGGCATTTAACCAGTTCATAGCGACCAGCAAGTGCATGATCGGAATCAGGTTGATATGTTGATCTGACCGGGCTGTTCATAGGCGAATGCACAAGCCATGCCAATTCCCATCTGTGGGATTGGTGCTTTCGGCTGGACAGCAAGACGGAGGTGACGGGAATTAGCGATTGGTAATAATTGGTAAAGGAGGAACGAAAAAGAGATGAAAAGGTCTGTCAGCCGCACCGAAGCAAAGTTTATATATTAAGTGTGGCTAAACTGTACCTTTACAACCTCTGTGTGATTGTGTGTGCATTTCCACAATTCCAGATTGATTGGATTGATTAAGGATATTGCACCGGCTCGCGATCATTTTTGGGGAGCTATGAGAATCAACCAGTTGCTCTGCTTACTGGTAGCCTGGCGGTCTGCTCCGATTGTCACCAATTGTCCCGATTTCGGATCTCTGACCCAGCCTTCCGACCAGGCCCCCATATCGGTGTAAAGCAACTCTTTTACTCCCAATTCCGATGCATCCTTCGCGAACATACTGAGTGTAATTGCAGTTTTGCTTTCCACAATCACTGGTCGTCCATCTCTGAGCTTACCAATGCCTCGCCTTTGGAACTTGCTCTTGTCCTTAAAAGTAGAGGCGAGATTGTCTTTGATGACCTGGAATTCTTGAAACAGGCTTGCTTTGTTTGAAGCCAAGGTCTGCAAGAAGTCGTCATTCAGCGCGGCACCGGATTTGGTATCTAAGACTTCAAACTGACCATTGATGATTTTCAGTGCACCACCAAGCCTCGTGTTGACGGACCCGTGTACGGCGCCATCCTTGACGTAGACGCCATCCACTTTACCATCCAGGGTGGTGAATGCGGCGGGAATCGACATCAAGACTCTTGGGTCGTTCTTCTTTGGTCGGACTAGTACGAACCTCACGATGGCATCGTTGAGATAAACGAAGGAGTAAGATTCCTTCGAAGCCGCAGTTTTGAGTTCGAATCGCAGGGGATTACGGGAAGCAGCAACCGGCTCTTTTGTCTGTGCGAGGATGGTGCCGGATGTGGTGCACACCATTATCGATACCAGCATTCCTGCCAACAATTGTCGAGAGGGCGCTGGTGACTTCGCTTTGTTCTTAAGTAGTCGATTCCCAGGAATTTCGAATTACCTGTTTTGCCTAGCTGGCGTACTTCTCTGCCAGATCTCCGATGACCGGAAGTTTATACATTTCGCGTTCTTTTGCTTTCAGCAGAAGCATGATGCTTCCGCCGAACCAGGCAAGGGCAGCCGCGAAGTAGAGTAATCCGCTAACCACCGAAAAGAGCCATCCGATTACCGGAATCATTCCCAGAGCTCCGACAGCGGACGTTGCAATTGCGACCACCATGAATCCAAAAAACAAGAATATCGATTGCATTGCATGAAACCGCACGAATGTATTGCTTTTCGGCTCAGTCACAAGCCAGCAAACGGATGCCGCTAGATTTATAGGTGGGACCGGGAGGTAGCAGAGCAAGCTGGCGGTGTTGTAGTCGACGCCGCCAACGTCTGTTTTTCCTGATAACTCGTATTTGGATTTGTCTTCGTTCATTGTAATGTTCGCCCAACTTCTTTGGTAATAATATAAGCAGCGCGTTCTGCAGGTGATTCTACGTTGCTTGACATCAAATTAGAGCGAAAAACTTTGGATGTCAGCATGTAATAATGGCAACTGCCCGCAACTGAGTCAGTGTTAGCATTCCAGTTTATATATAAAGGTATATGAAACGACATCAACGCTTTCTAGTCCTGATGATGGCAGTGTTACTCGCAACTCCAACCAGTGCTATAGCACAAGACCTTGGGATGAGCGCACTGTTTACCTCGGCGCAGTCGGATTCTGAGCCGACCACCGTACCCTGCGAGAAGGGCTGGGCCTCTGATGCTAACAGCCCACAAGCTGACGCGAAATCGGAATCCATTAAGGGCGATAGCGTGCTGTCGCAGCAGGACGCATCCGGCGAAAGCACGGCAACAGATTCTCCAATTGCCGAGTCTCAGCGCACAAGCAGCAAGAAGCATGACCGCAAGCAGCAGCGAGACAACAAAAAAGTAGCAGCTAAGCCCGATGCCGACAGCGAAGCGCAGGCTGATGACCCTGGCGACTCCAAGAAGAAGAAAGCGAAGCCCGAAAAAAAGGCTAAGTCTAAGGGGTCGAAGTCTGATGCCACCGACAAGAAAGCGGAAGATTCACCAGATTCAAAAGCGCCAGATTCAGGCGACAAAGATAAAAAGGCTAAGAAGGAGCCGAAAGTAAAGAAGGCGTCGAAGAAATCAAAAGACAAGGACAAGAATGCCGGCGCTTCTGGTTCTGAGGAAAAGGACAAGAAGGCCGAAGATTCTTCCGACTCCAAAGCCACAGATTCAAACGACAAAGATAAAAAGGAGCCGAAGGTAAAGAAAGCTTCGAAGAAATCGAATGTTCCCTGGCCGACTCGACTCACTTCATTTGCCTGTTGTTCTGTTCTCGGTATGCCGATAGCGATGGCCAAAAGTGGTTATAAGCAGACACTCGCCGGCAACAAGGATTTAATCGGTGAATCGAAAAACCCAGTCAAACTATTGATAAGCACTGGGCTATCGATACCGTTTGCGCTGGCGGGCGGATTCCTAGAAGGCTCCGGCTATTCCGTGATCAACAGTTGGAAAGGCAGCGCAGAAGAGCCTTTTGGGAAGGAAGCTTTTAGTCTGGAAGAGCCAAAGCCGGCCGCACCGGATACGCCACCACAGCAATAAAGCCTTCGCTACACCTTGGGACGAATATGTTCTTGCGTGACTCGTATGGCGCGATGTCGCGTCAGCTCTGTTACCACGTGAGCCAGGATAGTCTCGATTCTGACGCATCCGACAAGATGCATGTCGTGATCGACGACAGGCAGATTTTTTAAACCGTGTTCTCGCATCGTGTTGACAGCGACGGCGGTAGCCTCATCGAAGCGAATTACAATTGGTTCGTGTCCCATGATGTGGTGGACTCGAATTATGTCGTCTTTCGCGAGCTGAACAGTGGAGGCTGCTTCTATCGTTCTTAAAAGGTCGCTTCTAGTTACGACACCGACGACTTTCTCACTTTGATCCACGACGCAGCAGAAGTCGAGGCGGTGTTGGCAAAACAGATCGAGAATTCCATCTAGAAAATTGTCCGTGTGCAGGACTCCACCGGGCACCTGTTCCATCACTCGCTCGAGCGGCAATGAATCGAGAACTTTTCTGACGTCGGGAAGATCTTTCCAGACGTTGCGCCTGCGTCGAACTGCTTTGGCGATTGCATCGCGCAAAGGTGCCAGGTTAGCCGACATCTCTGTAAACAAACTTCGACCCATGGTGACAACGAGAACATTGCTGCGCGCTCTAACAGAAGCATTCCTCGATCGGCTCGTCACGAGTGCCGCTTCGCCGAAGAAGTCGCCCGGTCCGAGTACTGCCACCAGCTCTTCTGCACCGGAATCCTGGTTATACACCAAGACCTCTACATCGCCTTGTTCTATTACGAAGAAATCCGCTGCCGGATCGCCCTGCCTGAATATAAAGTCTCCTGCCGCGTAAAACGATCGTGATACCGCCCGTGATGTATCTGTTTTCACATAAGCCAGATCTCTTGGGAAGATAAGATCGCATCCCCATTCAATCCCGACCTTCAACTTCTGCGCAGTGGAAGGCAGTTTCATAAGGTAGATTGCTCTCCACATAAACCAGGCGAAGAAGCCGGAGAACTGCATGCCCATGACTTCAGCGACGGCATTGTGACCACCGATTGCGCATAGACTGCCCTGAGACACGTGCGAAAAAGGCTTTGTCGGTCGCCCTTGAATTGCTGAAAAAATGTTGTGCGCCAGTTGAACACCCTGACGCTCAGCAAATTGTGCGACTGGTGGACTGAGTTCTCCTGTCGCTTCGTTAGGTACAGCGGCGCAGTCTCCGATAGCCCAGGCGTTGCGATAGCCCGGCACGTTCATGTCCTTGGTAGTGGCAACTCTACCCTTCAGGTGTTCGACAGGTAAGCGGGTGACAAGGGGATGAGATGTGGTTCCGATTGTACAGACGATTGTGCCGCTATGAACAAAGCTTCCGTTGTTAAGCGATACTCCTTCCTTGGTCGCCTGGGTCGCTCGAACGCCAAGGAAGAACTTGACGCCTTTCTTTTCCATCTCGCGTCGAGCAAAATCTCTAAGAGAGGTTTGCACCTCCGGCAAGATCTGTTCGAGTGAATGGACCAGGTTAACGGTGATCATATCGCCTGTGATTGTTTCAAAAAACTTGCTCGATTTTCTGACTAGATCGTTGATTTCACCTGCCACCTCTACCCCGCTGAACCCACCGCCAATGACTGTGAACGATAAATACCATTCGCGGCGTTTTGGATCATCGCAAACTTCTGCTTTCTCCATCATGTCAATGACGTGGGCCTGAAGCCGCAGAGCATCTCCGACATTCTTCAGAGGAAAGGCATGCTCGTCCATACCCGGCACGATGCCGAAGTTGGCTCGATTGCCGCAAGCGATCACCAGGTGGTCGTAATGCATCTTTTGTCTGGTGCTATCGCACGCTTCGTACTCGATGAAGTTGTTTTCGAGATCGATATTCAGAACTTCTTCTGTTCTGCATTTGACTCCACTCAATAGCTGCCGCAATGGTGCTGCTACGTGCTTCGTCTGTACCGCGGCAGATGCTACTTCGGCGAGCAAGGGGTGAAACACCATATGGTTCTCGCGATTGAAAACCGTGATTCTGTATTGATCTTTAGTCAGCAGTTTTCGAAGCGTCTTCGCACATTTTACACCTGCAAAACCGCCGCCTAAGATAACAATTGAAGCTTTCGACATAATAGGTCGATCCCCATTCCTTTGCCGGGTTCCGACCGAAGCTGCCGCTTATTCGGAACCGCCCAGTGAACTGGTATCTTTGAGGTCCTCCGAAGTATCTTGGTCTCCTGGTCCGCCCTGTCCGTTAACATCGGTGAGGAAAGTCTCTTCCTTCCAACGATCTGGATTTTTGGGATCCCTTTCAAACTCGATATCTTTTGGAAGCTGCGGGTTGAAAAATTGAGCGCGTTTGATGTCTTCGCGTGCCAAGATGGATTTACCCTCTTTGTGCCACAGGAAAGCGCGAGCCAGATAAAAATTGGCCTGGTTCGGATCTAGTCTGATTGCATCTTCCAGCGCCTGCATCGCCAGTCCGTCGCTGCCCAATTGCATGAGCGCCTTGGCTTTGTGATAGAAGAGGTCGGCGTTGGTAGGGTCTTGATTAATCGCGGCACCGAAATCTTCAAGCGCTTGTTTTGCATTCTTCATTTTGTAGTACTCGTGACCGCGATTTTGCTTGACGAGTTTGTTATTCGGGTCGTACTGAAGAGCTTTGTCATAGTCCTTAACTGCATCTTCCGGTCTGGACAAACCACTGAATGCGGTGCCGCGATGGATGTAGGCTACTCCATTTTCCGGCTCCAGCTCGATTGCGTAGCTGTAGTCCTTTAGTGCGTCCTCGTTCTTGCCGAGGACTTTCATGATGTCGCCACGGCCAATAAGAGCGTTGACATTTTTCGGGTCTTGTTTGATTGCGGTGTTGTAATTGGCGAGTGCCAGGTCGTTGTTCCCCTGTGCTTTGTATGAATCCGCCAGCCCTCTATAGGCGTCTGAAAGCTTGTCATTCATTTTGATAGCTTTTTCGAAATCAAGAACGGCGGCTTCATGTTGGTTGAGCTTAGATAGGGCAATTCCCCGAGCCAGATATTCGGCCGGATTATTGGCGTCATATTGGATTGCGGCATCAAAATCGGCTTTCGCCAGCTTGTAGTGACCTAATTCGAAGAAGCACTGCCCACGATGAAGAAAGGCGCGCGCATCGGTCGCGGCCATACCCACCGACATATCGAATGATTGGATCGCATCCTTATAATTCTTTTCCTTCATCTGGCGAACGCCCTGGTCATAGTACGACCCGGCAGTGTCGTCGGCTCTGGCGTAGAGAGGAATGCTTAATGCCAATAATGTCGCGGCGAACGCCACTCCACCTGTCAAACCACCATTCCATACTCTATTGCGTCTAGAAAACATCCGTACCCCTCCATCCCCAACAAGTTGATCATAATATCTGCATTGTAGTTGTGCCCAGAATTCAATCGGCCGAAATCCGGCAACTCACGGTTAGCTCCGCGTTGCCTTGCATGTAGTCGGACGTCTTGATGTTGACCGGCTCAGCTTTCCAGATCTTATCGCAATATTCCTGAATAGAGCGGTCAGAAGAGAACTTGCCCATTCTGCTGACGTTGAGAATTGACATCTTGGTCCATTTTGCTCTATCAACGTAAACCTCTCCGAGCTCCTTCTGGCAATCGATGTACGATTGGTAGTCGGCGAGCAGCAAAAAGTCGTCTCTGGTCAGCAAGGAGTCGACGATCGGTTTAAACAGATCGCGCTCACCCTCGGAGAACATACCAGAGGTAAGCTGGTCGAGAACCATTTTGAGCTGGGCATTGTTGTCGTAATATGCGCGAGGATTGTAGCCCGTCATCTTCAGCCCGTTGACTTGTTCTTCATTCAAGCCGAACAGGAAGAAATTCTCCGCACCGACCTCCTCTCTTATCTCGATATTTGCACCGTCCATAGTGCCTATCGTGAGCGCTCCATTCATGGAGAATTTCATATTGCCGGTTCCCGATGCTTCCTTTCCGGCTGTGGAAATTTGTTCGGACACGTCTGCGGCCGGATAGATCTTTTGGGCGAGCGAGACATTGAAGTCAGGGAGGAAGACGACTTTTAGAAGGTCGCTTACGTCTTTATCGTTATTGATCACGTTGGCGACAGAGTTGATCATCTTGATGATCAATTTCGCTATGAAATAGCCTGGCGCGGCTTTGCCACCAAAGAGGAATGTCCTCGGTTGGAAATTAGTAGGACGGTTGTTCTTCAAATAGTTGTACAACGTAATGATGTGAAGAACGTTGAGGTGCTGGCGCTTGTATTCGTGAATGCGCTTCACCTGGATATCGAAAATGCTGTCCGGATCGACGATTACACCGGTCGAACCTTTGATGGACTTGGCCAGTCGATCTTTCATGGAACGTTTGATACGGTTCCATTCGTCATGAGCATTGGTATCGTCCGCGGTGCTTTCCAGTTGTTTCAACAAGGTCAGATCTGTTAGCCACTTATCGCTGCCGACGCGGTCTGATATGAACTTAGAGAGTTGCGGATTACTAAGTGCCAGCCAGCGTCGTGGTGTGACGCCGTTAGTCACATTCGTGAACTTCTCTGGAGTGAGAGAATAAAAATCGTGAAGCACTCGGTCCTTCAGTAGTTCTGTATGCAAGCCGGCCACGCCATTGATTTTATAGCTGCCGACGCAAGCGAGGTTAGCCATTCGAATATAGCGCTCGCCGAAATCATCAATCAGAGAGATGCGCTTCAATAGCTCATCATCGTTTGGTCTTAGCTGTCTGACACTCTCCAGAAATCGGCGATTGATTTCATAGATAATATCGAGATGCCTAGGCAACAGGCGCTCGAACAGAGACACCGGCCACCGTTCCAGCGCTTCCGGCAGCAAGGTATGGTTGGTGTAGGCGAATGTTTGCGTCGTGACCTTCCAAGCCGTATCCCATTCGAGGTCTTCTTCATCAATTAGAAGTCGCATGAGCTCTGCAATCGCGATCGATGGGTGCGTATCGTTGAGCTGAATGACGAATTTTTCGTGCAACGTCTCCGGAGACAGTCCTGCATTTTTGTGAAAATGGACAATCGTCTGCAGACTGCACGAGACGAAGAAGTATTGCTGTTCCAGTCTCAGTTGGCGCCCTTGTGAAACGTTGTCGTTGGGGTAGAGGACTTTCGAGATGTTCTCCGAAATCATCTTGTCGCCGACAGCGCCGAGGTAGTCTCCCATATTAAAGATCTGGAAGTCGAACGATTTAGGCGCCTCGGCTTTCCACAGCCGGAGCGTGTTGGTCGTCTCTGTACCGTAGCCTGGGATCGGCGTATCGTATGGAATGCCCATCACTTCGCGCTCGCAATCCCAGCGGACGCGATAGCGACCTTTGTCGTCAGTGTAGCTCGTTGTTCTACCGCCAAACTTGACGATCATCGATTCGTCAGGTTTGGGTAGCTCCCATGGATTACCGTTGTGGAGCCAACGATCGGCGACTTCCACTTGCCATCCGTTGCGGATGACTTGATCGAAAATCCCGAATTCGTATCGAATACCGAAACCGATGGATGGAATGCTCTCCGTCGCCATCGAATCGAGGTAACATGCGGCCAGGCGCCCAAGACCGCCATTGCCGAGCCCTGGCTCCTCTTCGTGTTCTATCAAGTCGTCGAAATCAAGACCGGACTCCTCCACCGCTTTGCGCATGGTTTCGAGCATGCCAAGATTGAGCATGTTGTTAGCCAGGTGCGGGCCAAGCAGGAATTCGGCGGACAGATAGCAAACCACTTTGGATTTATGTTCGAGGTAGCTCTCCAGAGTATTAATCCAGCGGTGCAGGAGTCTGTCTCTCACCGTCAGAGATAGCGCCATGTAGTAATCATTGCGGCTAGCAATGGCAGGAAACTTGCCTACCCCATAATAGAGGTTGTCAGCAAGAGCCCGGCGCAAGGTCGGTATGCTCAGACCTGTTCTGTCGTCCTCGATGGTCACCTGCACATTGCTTTCGACTTGACCCATGAAAGTACCTCTTGCGGAAATGGACTCCAAACGTAGGATTATATTCTTTATACGCCGACTCAAACCAATAATATTGATTTTGATGTTAATTCGTCGTCGAGTTTAACCAATTGGTCTCTAATTCGAGACGTTCGATGCCCTGGCCAGGACGTGGTACTATAAGCGGTGGCAGAAGTGGTTTTTCAACGAACCATGCAGTTGATACTAAATGCGGTGCAGGAAGCAGCGGTTACAAACCGAACGATGTTCCGGTTCCCTCGGGTGGGCTGTCCGGGGTGGGATGGTTTTACATTAGAGTGCGTTTCTGCCTGAATGAATGCAACTGCCACTATGTTGGTAAACAACTCGGCAATGGCTGGTAGCGTGCATTCGAACCAGACATTCGCAACCAACGAGCTGGTCATTCCCTGGCGGACTACAACTGCTTCAGGCAACCGGCAAGCGAATCTTTGATTTCCAGCACGTTCTGTGGGCGCCACATGGGCTCTTTGTGCAATGACTTGTAGATTATGAGCTTGATTTCTTTAGGAACGTTTAGCGCTTCTGCAAATGGAGCTGGGCGCTCTTTCACATGCTTGGTAATGGTGTCGGCCGCATTGGCACCCACGATCGGAGGGTGCCCTGTCAGGCATTCGAACAGGATACAACCGAGCGCGTAAATGTCGCAGCGGTGATCGACCTTCTTGCCCATACACTGCTCGGGGCTCATGTACAGTGGGCTTCCGAAGCAGTCTCCTGTTTGTGTGATCTTCAACGCTGCTGAGTGATCTTCGCTGCTGATCTTTGCGAGGCCGAAGTCTACGATTTTTGCTTGCAGTTGTCCATTATCACCCTGGACAAGCATGATGTTGCTGGGCTTGAGATCGCGATGGACGATTCCGTGAGCATGGGCGGCGGCGAGAGCATCGCAGAGTTGTACTGCGATGTCGATCACTTGAGGGACCTGCATCTTACCGACTGCGTCCAGCATGTGGGACAATGATTCGCCCTCTAGATAATCCATGACGAGGAATGCTCTACCGTCCGGTGTCAGCCCGAAGTCGCTGACACCAACGATGCCTGGGTGGCTCACTGCGCTAGTCGCGCGCGCTTCGCGCTGGAAGCGCTTCAACCCGTCGCTCGACTCCGCTGTGTTGCCTTTTAGAACCTTGATTGCGACTTCTTTTTCCATGTAGCGATGCTTCGCTCGATACACGGTGCTCATTCCGCCGGATCCTAATCTCGCGATCACTTCATATTTGTCGGCGAATGTCGTCCCGATGAGAGATTCATCGATCACCCGGCTAAGTGGACTGAAGTCAATGAGACAGCGTTCTACGGTGTCATCATACTCGCTCGTGCATGTCAGGCACACTCGTTTGTACTTGAGCGGTATCTGGAACGCGCCGGACATCTCCACTTGCCCGAAAGGAGTTCCGCGTCCGGACTTGCTGGAGAGCGAGGTGCGCTCAAGCTCATCGCGCATGTCTGCAAGTTTGACAGAGAGTTCGGATTCGACACGATTGAATATACTGACACCTGATGCTATGAAGATGCCCAGCATCACGAGGAAAACAAAGACGAATAGCACCCAGCCAAAGCTGTCTTCCACTTGAAGCGCTGATTGCACTGCCATCGTGCGCGCCATCAAGAGTGGTGGCACCAGGCAGACGAACAGTGTGGCCCGGCGAAGGAGTGCGCCCCCGGTCGATCCGCTTGAATAGGACGATGCCAGTCCCAAATCCGGGCGGCTGAGGAATATGCCGGAGAGAAGCACCATACAGAGTATGGCGAAGCCTGTCGACATTTTGAAACAGCCTCCAAGCGCGCAAAGCTGGGTGGCTCTGGTGGCTGCGCCCAAGATTATCAGAATTGGAATCAAGGCTGCGGTCAAAGTCAGAAGTTCGGAAATCGTCACGCGCTTAGGTCTCGTCAGAGGAATTGTCATGACGGCGAGGCTGATCAGTGCCAACGTAATGGCGCTCTCCTGAGAGCAGGGCAAGGGATAGGATATGCCTATCGCTGCCGGGTCTGGTTTGAAAATTTCGATAGTTTCAACGAGCTCGCCCGTGCGCGCTGCGTAGATAGCGGCGAGACACGCTGCAAGCGACATTCCGCCGAGCACTTCCGCGACCACTGTCGCCCAACGCTGTTTGATGTGAAACAACAGGAGAGCGAGGCTGAGTATTGTCAGAGTGATTGCTGCCGATGCCCAAACTCGTCCGACATAGACAATCGAAGACTTGTCGGTCATGTTGGGCCAGAGGTTCATCAGCTGATCATTATTGGTCGCCCATCCGCACAAGACTAGAGTGGCACCAGCAATCACCACTCCACAGGCGATCTTGGAGAACCAATTGTATCCAGTCAGAAGTTTCGGGCTTAAGCGTACCATCTAGTTATCCGGCTTTCAGCGCCTTCTCGATGCACTTCTTGTAGGTGTCGCCTTTGTTGACGCCTGGAAGTGCTTTGATTAACTTGCGCTTGGGAGTAAAAACGCCAACTGTCGGGACCCAGGCGAGAGCTCCCTGGACGAAGGACTTAACCCCGAGTTGATCAGCGGTCCCGAGGGACGCCTTCAACGCGGATTCCTGTACGTCGATCTCTCGAAGGGTGACCTTATCGCCATACTTCTTGGTGACATCGGCTATGATCGGGCGCACTTCGTCGCACCAGAGGTGGCATCCACCGTCGTATACCATGACCACGAGAACTTTGTCTTTGTCCACTGGTGCATCGGCGGCTTGCGAAGCGATGGGGAGCAGCGAGAGGACCAGAGCGCTACAAGCACAGATAATAATTCGAATCATATCTCACACCTACTATCTGGAATTGAATACCAATACTCTGGACCCGTCCTATCACGTTATACCGGACTACCGCTAAAGCTAATCTTATCTGTTTTAATTTTGATGCGCTCT
>JAIERK010000153.1 GCA_019746975.1 Candidatus Obscuribacterales bacterium | reverse complement strand
CAGTACTACAACCATAAAAACTGTGAAAATTACAAAATTCTATTCTATTACGTCCACTAGTAAATATTTACCGAAAACTTTTTGTCCCGGATGGGTTTTGCCAAGTGGGCTTATATAGCCACTATCGGAACGGAACTGTTGCCGAAGACTACTTCAGAAATACGACATGGACGGTAGAGTGGATTCTCCTCAATTGCGAAACAGCGGTCTAGAGCGTCGCGCCCTAGACCGCTGTTCGTCAGCCGTTTCTCGTCCACCTATTCTGGAATCTAGCGCGCCGGTCGCAATCAATTCAGCCGCGAGGCGACTGCGGAATTGCTACCGGCGAGATGCGCGGAGCCGCTGAGGAACCAGGCGTTTGTGTCCTGCGGCTCAAGCTCGCGTGCGCTGTTTTCCAGTCGGCGGCCGGAGTTACTTGCTGAAGCGGTCGACCAGGGCGACGAGCTGGCCGATGGTGGTGACCGTGGCGAACTGGTCGTCCGGGATGGTGACGCCGGTCTTCTCTTCCAGCTCGATGGTCATCTCGACGAAGTCCAGGCTGTCGAGACCGAGGTCGTCCTTGAGGTGGGTTGCGTCGTTGAGGGTGTCCTTCCCGACTTTGGCGGCCTTGGCGATGGCGTCGAGGACGAGGTCACGCTTGCTGCTCATGATGGATTTCTCCTGTTCGATTGATGCATGGGTGACGGAGATACGATGCGCATCTCCAGGAAAAACGAGGGCGAACGAACGATCGTTCACAGCCCAGACGCGAGTTGCCGTGTTATTGACAGCGCTCGCTCTCGGCGACAAACGATAGCTTCTTCCAGGCTTGGTTTCAGTCAATTCACGGAAATTTCCGAGACGTTTTGTTTGGGAAGGCTTCTGTGAGTTGTTGCCGTGTTTGACTGGTACCGAGTAGTGGAAAAAAGCATGTTTTCTCTTAAACAACCAGAGGGTGCGAATTCAATGCCAGTTCCATGCCAATGTGGTTAAGCATTGGTTATGGGAGACCAAACTGAGGTGACGATCTCCATTACAAGGTCTCCATGGGGTTTTTGATAAACCCATCTGTCAACTACAGCTCGTCTTTCGATATTGTGAGAATTGAAGCTGAATTTCCGCGGGATGTTGATTTGACTTGATTTCATCGCCTAGTCGGGGCGTTTCTTAATAAGTATCAACAGCGCCAATGTAAACAAGTATTGGCTGAATATCAGTTCGAATTGCGCGGTCGGCGAGAAGCAGCGGTGAAAATCTCGAAGACAACGCGGCCGAAGGAACAGTTTACTCGACAACCTTATCTGATGGCTGCTGTCGTGTGTTGGTGGTGTCATATCGCCGATACTTCGCTGTTTGGTTTGGCGCAGTCGTTGGCATCAACAGCTTCATTGTTGCTCAATTTCGAAGGCGTGTTGACTGCGACGATTGCCTGGCTTGTTTTTATGGAGAACTGCGATCGGCGAATCGTGGCGGGAATGCCTGCCATTACCTGTGGTGGCGTTTGTTCTAGCCTGGAGTGATTGTTTCCCATCTGCCTGTTCGGCTCATGGTGTCTGTTTCTTTGCGCAACAGCTTTTCTTTGAGCCGCAGCGCCTCATCTTTGCGTCCGTTATCTTCCAAAAACTTTATGTAGTGCGTTTGCAGCTTCACCACCTGTGGATCTTTCGCGCCGAGGAGCTCAGTCTTGGCTTTGATTGCTTCTTTGTAAAAGCGTTCTGCTTCGTCTTTCTTGCCCCAATAGTGATAGAGCAGCGCGATGTTTTGCATAATGGTCGACGTCTCGACGCTTATGGTGCCAGTCAAGCGTGTGTAGATCTTTATGAGTCTTTTTAGAACAGGTGCACCAGAGCCGTATCGCTCGGTGGCGTAGTAAATTCTAGAAAGGGTTTGAAGCGTCTGGATCAGGCGAGGATCGGTGTCTTCATACTCCTCCATCAGCTCCATGGAAAACAAGGTCAAGACCTCAGCCTCCGCGTACTCTTTCGCCGCCATGGCTAGCTCTATAGAGCGTAACAACACCGGCCATTTTTTATCGGCCTCTGTGTAGCTGTCCTGACTTACTTTTTGATCGGTATCCTTCAGCTTCTTGGCTCCCATGTGGTAACGGTGGTCGCAAATTGCAATAGAGAATATATTCCTGGCTTCGAGCTCGAGATAACATCGCTGCATTTTTTTTAACTCGGGAAAACAAATGATATTGTTAGTTTCCAAAAAAGGGCATGAACATTGACTCGCATAGGTTCGCGCGAACTTTGAATCGGCCTATAGCCGCAGGGCGCGAGTGTTTGGCATGTAACACACAGATTGCATTTTAGATGTATCACTGTTAATCCAGAATGTTGGCTGGATTCTGGATTTTACGCGGCAACGAAATGATGCTGTTTGTTAGATTATGAGCCTCACCAGTTTATTTAACCGAGAACCTGATCACCGAATCCAAAACAACATTCAGTCCTTAGCTCATTTCTCACTCCAACCGAGTGTGGGTTGACGCTGTAACGGACTTTGTGGCGGTACGGTTCTGAGCATATTTGGTTTCGGGGTTGTACTGCGCTGTTTCATCAGTCGACACCGGGTCGACTCTCATTTCTCGCCACGGGGTGACTTATGAACACCAAAGTCGAGGTCCTCGAACAGTGGATCCGATGCAACGCCAAAGCCGCCAACGGTCTGCTCATACCGGTCAGTGGTGGTTCGGACGGTGCGCTAACCTTCGCTTTGCATTCTCGGGTCTATCCTGAGAAGACGGTCGCAGTTTACGCGGGTACTGAGCTCAGAGCCAGGGGCTGGTTCGAATCAATCGGCCCGGTCCGCTTCATCGAACAGTTCGACGGTGAATTCGCCGAGCTGGATCGATTCACTCAGTTTCAGAAGCTGTGCAAACGGGAGAATCGCTGGCTCGTCGGTACTCGCAATCGTACCGAGGACGTCTTCGGCACATTCAGCCTGCCCAGCCGCATGGCGACCTACTTGCCAATCGTCGGCCTCTGGAAGTCCGATGTCATGGAGCTGTGCAAATTGGTCGGGGTCCCCGAGGAGGTAATCGAGTCCAGCCGCAGAGCCGACCCGGATTGCGGTCGACCGGCAGAGCTTGCCGAAATCGGCTTGGAGAATATTGACCTCTTCCTCAAGGTCCAAATCGGGCTCCTCGGCAGCGAGGCGCTGGAAACGTTTTCAGCGCCTCAAATCGAGTATCTCGAGCGCGCTTACAAGACCAACAGGTTCCGTAGCAGTCTGCCGGTCCGGGGACCGACGCTCGACTGTTGACGGCCGTTACGGAAAGGGGAGTCTATGACGCAAATCGACAGGTTTGCCGATGCTTTCCAGCACGGTCGAGTCGGCATGGCGGTCCGCGGTTGCTACGGCAGAATCGTGCGGACACGCCATGACAGACCGCTCGCCCTGGCTGAAGAACAGGACCGTCGCGTGGTCATGGTTATGGGACCAGCAGCACTGCGGAGCCTCATTGGAAAGTCAGGCTACGAGATGCTCTTGTCCATCGGATACAAGCCGGACTACATCGAGCGTAAGATCGGCGAGGGATTTGCCTTCGCCCTCCTTGTCTTTGCTCGTCCCAGAGGATGGCTCAAAGTAGCCAACTGGCGTAACACCGTCGACGGTGTCATTGCCGCGTATCCAGAGGTGGCAGGGATTGTACGCGCCAATGCGGATGCGCTAAAAAGCACAGGCTTCGCGGAGTTCGAGAAACAGGCGGGGTTTTCCTTCGCGGAGGTCGACGTCAATGGAGTGGCGGACGAGCGATTCATCACGGTCGACCGGTTGTTAGAGAGCGATCGTTCGGCCCTGGTCGTGAGGCGTTTCTTGTATCACACGGTTCGGCTGTCCGAGCTGTACACGGGCAGCGGCATGACAATGACAGACGATGGTCAACGTGGAGTTCGCGAGTATGTCATGCCTATCTGTACCGTGTCCCAACTCAACGAGCTTCATGAGCTGAAGCTCGCGGTCGCGCTACCACCACTGGAAAGTTTTGCGCCTGAAATGCTCAAGGGCGCAGGAGGTGATCCGTGATTCCAATTGCTGCTGTTTACCGAAGGACGTCCAAGGGCGGGCTTTCGGTCACATTCGCAGCGGATCTCGTCAGGCGGCTTGGGGCTGAGAGGCTCTTCGTCACCTCTCCAATCGATCCGGCTGACGATAGATCCGCGTCAGTGAGCGACGCACTCGTGCGCCAACGCGAACTGATCGTGGAAGATGTGCGGAGAATCACCGGGCTGGCGTCGGTCCTCTTCGTACCGACACCGATCTCCGGCATCGTCGTCGATCATGGTCAGACGGCCGAATACGAAGACGTGGACACGCTTTACCCGCGTCTCGAGAGTACTCTCTGCGAGCGTGGCTGCGGTCCGATCTTGATCCCATTCGGTGACAGCCTGGAAGCCGTGAGCGCCGCAGAGCGCAGTTTTGAGCTGGCTCGGCGACTGGCATTGCCCGTGGTGCTTTATCACACCACCTGGGTCGACCCGGACCGCGAATCGTCGAAGCCCGAGGAACACATGTGCGCGGAGGCGGTCGTTGTCAACGATCGCCTGGCAAAGCTGGCGGGCGAATACGGACTTCAGGTGAAGTCCGTGATCGAGACTGCCGAAGACGTCGTCGAAGGAATCGTCCGCTGCGGCATGCGGGAATCGGCACGTCTCATCGTGATGTCCCGCAGTTCCAAAACCACGGTCGGCTGCTACGTCGACCAGGCCCTCAGGCAATCGCCGATTTCGCTTCTGGCGATCGCCGCTCTGGACAGGAGGCGAGCGTGATTACTGCACTGCGAAAACTGCTCGCCAGCCCGTTCGTCACGATGTGGCTGGTAGTCTTGATGTACATCGTCAAGGCGATGATCAAGATCAGCTTGGGCGGTCAGATTAACAGTCCCATGATCGCGGGCGATGGGTACCACAACCTCGCCGACATCATAGAGGCACTGGCAGTGCTGGCGGTCATCTACCTGGCGCGCCGCCCGGCTACCAACGACTACCCGTTTGGACGTAAGAACATCGAGTTCTTCACGTCGCTGGCAATCGGCTTGGTCCTGCTTTTGCTGGCGTTGGATTTTGCGCTGAAGTCGCTGGTCGGGCTCATCTCCTACGCTCCAACCCTCGATCAGACTCTGCGCTCATTCCTGCCACTACCAGAGCATCATCCGCTTGTGATGGATGACGGCACCTTCGTCTGGGTGCTGTGCATCACCGCCGGTAGTGCCGTCCTGTCGATGATTGTCAGCCGCTACCAGATTGCAGTTGGCAAGGCGACAGGCCACGCCAGCTTAGTCGCGGACGGCGAGGAGACGGCGAGCGACGGGCGGATTGAAATTCTCGCCTTGATCGGTGTGCTCGGTGAGTACTTCCTGAATTCGCCATGGCTCGAGTACCCACTCGGACTGGTGGTGGCAGGCTTCATCGCGCATACCGGTTGGGGGCTGTTTCGGTCCGGATACCGCGTGCTGCTCCAGCACTCGATCGGCGAGGCGCACGAGAAGAACATTCGTCAACGCTGCATGAACGTGTGCGGCGTCCACAGCGTCGAGGATTTGAAGACCTTCCAGGTGGGTCAGATGGCAGTCTGCATGCTAGTGGTCACCACTAAACACACTGCGGATACTGTCACTTACATCAAGTACGGCATCGAACACCACGTGCGGGAATACCTTCTGTCCGGCGACTTCAAGGAATGCGAGATTCACATCAAATTCCAGAGGCCCGATCAGCAGCGGCATCGCGTGGCGTACGCTATCGCCTACAAGGACAAGCGATTCCGAATCGCCGGCAGCCTGAACGAAGCAACGCATATCCTCGTCTGCGATGTCGAGATGGGCATGATTGTTCGGACTCGACGAGAGTCGAAGCCGGAGCAGCTCGGGGCGTTCCTCGCGAGAAAACGCATCCTCAAGCTCTACTTCTTCACCGGGTCTCTCGATGCCATCGAGGGCACTCCCGCCAACCCGATACCGGAAGCAGTTCCTGGTTTCCAGCCGCGGCTGTTTGGTCTCTCGTGAGCCGGACCTGACAGGCGGCGAACTGCCGAACTGAAGTGGCAGAGAGGCCGGGCGTCATGCCGGCCTCTCTGCCGCTCTTCCGCAACCGGTCTTTCGATGGGCGAACCAGGGATGCGAAAAACTCCTATTGGCTGTGACAAAGGTCGTCTTTCTAAGAAAGGATCCTGAATCATGGATGGAAGACAACTTCGGCAGGCGTATGTCGACCTGGGTATAGATCAACAAGACCAGGACTTCGTTCGTCTGTACGTTCCCATCAGCTTCGAGGAGATGCAGGCTGCTATCGTAAGCGCCGAGACCGCTAAGCAGCTCGCTTTTGGAAAGAATGCTCTGAAGGCTTACAAGTCGTTCTTTCTTCTCCTTATCGTTTGTTGTTGCTCTACTAGGGCAGGTCGGAGATGGCGCAAAGAGGGGTAGATTGGGGGACATCCCATCTACACATTCCGTAAACGTTCACTCGCGGACGTTTTGAGGCTGCTTCGCTGAGGACTAGCGGCAGAACAGGCGGCGCCACATGTTCTGCAAAACGGCTCCAGAGGGCGAGTCGCCACGTCCAGCACACACCATTTACACATTCCGGTTCTTTGTACGAAGCTAGATAGTAAGCATCATCAGTGGTATCAATGCCACAGAGGACTTCCGGGTTGGGAAGTCCTTGTGGCACTGATCCGGCGCGTCGGCTCGCGAACAATTAGGTGACAGTCGGAGGTCTCCCCGACGGTCAGCTCTTCTTGTCGTTGCCCTTGTCGCCCTTGTCGGCGTCCTCGCTCTTGTCTTTCTTGTTGTCCTTCGGGGTGACGAATCGGATCATTCGCCACATCTCGAGGACGAAGCCGGTTCCGCCGAACAACAGCATGAGAATGAGGTTCCACGGTTCGCCTAGCTTGTTACCAAGCCAGTGACCGAGCCAACCTAGTAGCAACGTAGCTCCGACCAGAGTGTAGGCGAATTGCGAGGCGGCGACCCACTGGAAGCGCTCACGGCGCTCTTCTTCGGGAGTTTGCTTCTTCAACTCCTGGTTCGGATTGTCTTCTTGCGAGGTTGAAGGATCTGCTGGAAGTTGCGGATCCTTCTTGCCGTCCGGCTGCTCGGGCTCGGAAGGAGTCCCCTCGCCATTCGGCTCTTTGTCCATCGTAGTCTCCTCGAGGGTTTTGTGATGGAATCTCTGCAGCAAAGCCGGGGCGGAGTGCTTGCACTCCGCTCCGGCCGACTTCGACTCACGTGTCGAGTCGTAGTGTTCGAGCGTGCCTCAAGCAAACCTGGCGCTCTCATGGTCGCACGATATTGTGCGAAATCGTGTTGTCCAACTATTTGACCGACGTTCTGCGTTAGAACCGGGCTCAGCCGACGATCCTTGGGGATGGTGGGTGGCTGGCGGTTCTTTCCGGTCCGCAGTTTGGATTGGATGAGCTCGTGTGATCTCGAGTCCGACGAATGCTGAAGCGGTAGCGTTTAGCGGGGATCCCGACCTTGTGGACTCCGTCCTCGCGGATTCGGGTTGGTGATGCGACCGAGCGCCTTCGTGCTGAAGCGAGCCTTCGCTTGCTTCGAAACTTGCGCCCCGTCTGCGAGCGGGTTGAGGACGAGCCCCTGGGCCTTCATCTCTTCGATGACGGCATTGACCAGGAGTCGCTTGAGAGCCTCAAGGCGCTCTTCCTCGGTGCCGAACGTGGTGTTGTAGTCCACCATGCTGCGGCGGATGACCTCGAAGGCATCCTTGCGTCCGTAGATCTCGGGAATCTCGACGACCTGCTTCTTGCTCTCACTTCCCGGCGGCCGCTTGTAGCTGAGGAAGTAGTGCTTGAGCCGATCGATGATGCCGGTAGGGCACTTCTTGATGTCCGTGATGCCACCATAGGCGATGTCGTCTTCGAGGACCGCGATGATCTTGTCGTCTGCCTGGTTCTTATCCACCATGCGAAGGCCGCCGATCGGGCGTGCCGTCACGAACAAGTCGCCGTGTGCGAAATCGCGCTCGGTGAGGATGCATATGTCGAGCGGATCGCCGTCGCCGGTGACGCCCTTGAGTCCAGTGCGGGACATGCAGAGATCGGCGATTGTGGTGCCGCAGTAGGTCTGGGGCACGAAGCCGTAGAGCATCGGACACATCGACGAGAACCGTTGCGGCCGGTCCACGTGGAGGTGACCAGTCTTCTTGGCCAGCTCCAGCTTGACCGGGCTGGTCGGCACGATCTCGATGTAGGACTGGCAGCGTTCCGGCACCGATTCGCCCGGCGAGACGCCGTGCCATGGATGCGTCTTGAACTGCATCGACAAAAGCCGTTTGAACTCTTCGTGAATCATGGATGACTCCGGTATTGTGGATTGGTGTGTGGCGGCTGGGTCTATCATACTGGCAGACCAGCGTCTCCCGTTGCCGAACGAAGCAGCTGTTAAGCAATAAATCCTGGGCAGTTTTGTTGCCTCAAAAAAATCAAGACCGAGGAGTCGGAGATTTTCCTTGACCCGGAATTCGGCCGAGTGGCAATTCCTTCTGCCGATTGCAACCGGGTGCGGAGTTGAGTCAGTGGCATCGAGTGCCAGAAACATTCACACCATGCTTGTGCGACTGTTTTGCTCTATGGTCAGTTGGTTTCCGGTGGCGGAATCGGAGGCGACACATCTATTGAGGTGACCGTCTCGCCTCCCGCTTTTGGGAAAACTTCTGCCTTGCTCAAGGTGAGCGATTCGAGGCAGCGAGCGGTCATGTAGGCTGCCAATCTCTCTGCGTCTCTTACCGAATGCTTGACCTTGGTGACGCCGATGATCAGGTGAACGGTACCGTGCACCGCCACTTCGGTGGGATCGAAGAACTTTTTGCGAAGCTCCGGAATGGCGGCGATCAGCGTCATCGGATCGTATAGGTTGAACGAAACCACCAGATCCCAGATGGTATCATTGCTGGTGCGATCGAGCCCAGCTCCGGCGAGGAATGTGTCGCAGAACCAGGTCTTGTCGCAACGAGCAGGCAGCTTCTCGCGGTGCGGATCGTCGGCAGTCATATTGGCTCGTTTCCAGAGCGACTCGATCGAGTCCTGCTGCGCTTTGAGCAGCTTGACCCCGACCGGATGTCCGGTGGCGGCCAGTTTGTCGTAGAAGCTGCGTGGGACCTGACAGGCGCCGGCAGCGAATCGGGTGAGGATGACCAGCGGAATCTGCAGTTCTTGGAATCGGCGATAGACGAACTTGGCCGACTCCATGTCGAATTTGTTGTTGGCTGCGTCGTCCGGCTCGAAGTAGCCTTCGTCATTGATGAAGACGTGATCTGTGTTCTTCACGACGGTAACACCGCCCATGATGGCAACTGATCGGACCTTCGCCTTGACGAGAGCGGCATGTTCGCGCAGGACGGCAGCGATGTCCGTGAGACCGGAGATCAGGACGAGGGTGAGACTCTTGTCGTCGGCCTCCTGCAATGTTCGGAGTAGGAGAGGAGCTGCTTCTTCGACCTCGCTGGAATCCGCCATGTACGGAATGCCCTGCAGCTTCTTCAGCTTCTCGCCGACCGCATTACCGCAGTCGGTACCAACACCCACAGGAACCTGACCTTGACCGATGCTTTTGAGCGTCCCCTTGGCGAGGCGCGCGCGTTCGAGCGGCGGAGCGAGGTTGGCGACGACCGCCTTGAGCTCGAACAGGTCTTGCCTGCGTGAGCCGTGCGTGTTGAGAAAACCGAGCTCGCGTTTACGGCGTTCGCCGTCATGCAGAAGCAAAGTATCCTCGTCGTCGAGGTCCTCTCCGAAGTCACCGATAACGACGAGGCGCTGGCGTAGCGCCGTGACGCGGTCGGTGAACCACTGGAAAAGCTGTTCGAGATCCATGTTCTCCGGGGTGGGAGTTGCGGTGGTCATAGAGTGTATTCACTTTCTGGCGGGGTCTGCCGGGCGAAGGGGTGGGTCGAAAGACCCACCCCTCGACGCGCGCCGAACCCAATTCGACGCGAAAACGGTTCGCTTCACAGATCAGGCGCAGATTGCCTTCAACGTCTCGAGGTAGATCCTCGGACCCTGTTCTGTTAGGCTGGTTGCGGCGTAACGCTCAAGGCGTTTGTTGATTCGGGACGGCAGCATGTCGACCTTGCCCCAGTCGGAAGCTTCGGTGGCGAGATGCGGGACGGCCCGGATTTTCACCGGTACGACTTTGTAAATCTGCTTGCGCAGCTTCTCGTTGAGGCTGAGCGCTGCGACAAAGTCGTGGATGAAGATGAGCTCTTCGGGATTCTTCGCCTGCCGCGGTTTCACAGCCGCGTCATACCAGAGCGCGTAGAGATTGTAGAGGGCGCGCGCGCCGGAGTTGTCCGGCAGGTGCTCCCTGAGCGCCTGGGCATTGAGGAAGCCGATCGACGGGACTCGCGTGACCTCGGTAGGCATGAGGTAGAGTGGGCAGGTGAGCCCCATCAGCACGGCATGCGCGGCTTGCGGGTCGCAGTAGACGTTGAACTGCTTCGGATCGCGAGGCTTATCGTCAAACTGCATGAGCTTGACGTTGCCCCACGTAGCGAACATCGCGTGGACTTCCTTGATGCGGTTAGCCACTTCCGGGCAGCGCACCAGGAGCTTGTAAAGACCCGTCATCGGCCCGCCGACTGCCACTTGCGCTGTGCCCGGAGGTAGTGCCAGCATGACCTTCGCCAGCTCCTCCTCGGCCTCCAGCTCGCTGTGTCGGATGGCATGCAGTGGGTCGACATCGAGAAACTTGTAGTACTCTGCAAAGTGGACCCAGTGCGGAACGAGAGTTCGTGGCGCGATTCCGCCGTCGAACACGCGAACGTCATTGACCCCGAAGTGGCGGAGGAAGTTCTTCGCTCTCAGTGCGGATGCTTCCTGTGCCAGTTGAGAGCTCTCGAGATCCCATTCCCACAACTTGTGGTCTCGGGACGCGTTGAACCTGACCGGTCGGCCGGTCAGAACGACGTGAAGAGCGGCGTCGGGATTGAGACGCCGTAACGCGATGAGCTGGACGAAGTTGTCGGGGTCAGGCGCGTCGACGAACGCGAAGATGTGCTGCTTAGTAGTAGCGCTAGCTGTCTCCATGGTCAGTTGGTCCTGTATTGTTGAGTGGCTTTGTCGCCACGCTCACATGCTGGGCGCCACCACGATGGCGGCGCCCAGTCTTCTGCATGGTTCTGGTAGCCAACGTGACGGCACAGTTGAAGTGTCGTCACGCTGACCGGACATTCGCTCTACCTCCCGTGACGTGTCGTCTACGCGAGGATACGCGCACATACAATGACATCGGCGCCAACCGGCTGGTCGGCGCTAGAAGTGCAACGCTAGTCCACGAGCCCTTCGGAGGTCCGTGGCTAGCGCGCTAGTGATGTGGTCGAGACCTGTCGTACGCCGTCATATCGGCGTCTTCGCGAGTAATTCTGCGACCACCGCAGCTCAGCGTTTGCCCTTGAGTCGTTCGAGGGCAGCCGTGAGCAACTTCTTGTGGTCGAAGGCGAGTTCGCGTTGTGACAGCTCGCTGACACGCACGAAGCGGGCGGAACCCGCCTTGGCGTCGTCACCGGCGTTGATTTTGCTCATGATGTCGGCCTGCGCCTCGGGCTTGATGAACCAGGCGTAGCCGTGGTCCACGACGTGCCCTCGGTCGTCGCGATCGGGCTCCGACCGGACGTCGATGAGCACCATGTCGTCGGCGGGGACGCGGTAGGTGAACTTGTCGTCGTCGCCCTTCGAGTTGGCGTTGACGAAGCACTCCTCCGTCACCTCGCGAGCGGCGCACTCGGGGAGGGTCTCGAGCTGGACGTTGAGGAAGCCGCCCGGGAAGCTCTCCATGCCCTTGTAGGGCTCGCCGCCGCGCACCAGCGTCAGCACGAGAGGGTCGTCCTTGTCGATGTCGGCGAAGACGGCGGTCGTGGTCGTGGAGTCGGCCTTCGGGAAGCGGTAGAGCATGAGATGGTCGCCCGTGACCAACATCTTCACGGCGCCCATGGGCACCATCTCCACCGCCTTCTCGTTGAGGTGCGCGAGCGTGGGCATCAAAGCGGCCAGGTCGCGGAGTGCGTCGACGACGATGATGATGTCGTTGCCGTGGGCCTTGAGCACGTTGACGCCCGCGGACAGTTGCGCGGCTGACGGCGTACCGGCGAGAAGGACCACGGCGTCCCGACTGATCGCCCAGATCGGTGCGACGGAGTCGCACATTCCGTCGCTCATGTTGTCGTCTGAGCCCGGGGAAAGCGCGTGCTGGTCATGCACCTTGAGGTGGAGGTTGGCCGCGAGCGCCGTCAGAGCGTCACGGCGGGCTTGCCACTTGGTACCCTGTCGTACACCGCTGGTGGTGGCTGCCGCGACCGCCACATCAGCTTTGTCAGCGCTGGCGTCGCCATTCGTGAAGACGACCAGTTCGAAAGTGCGTTTCATCTTTGAGTCTCCTTGCTTGAGATCAACCGCAGCGTCTGACGCGTGTCAGATTACGTCACGGCCGGCGAATTGACTATCCCCTCAAACGACACCAGCCTCAAACACATCTTTTCTCCTCCTGTTGCCTACAGGTTGAATCAGAGACGATTTGAGCCCTTTCTAATAACTATCTGGTGAATTTCTAGTGATAAGTGATGTCAGTTGTGGGGACGGAAAGCATGTGAATGCTATTAAGCTCGATGACTTAATGACAAGCCAGGATAACGTGAAATGGTTGAAATTTACTATCTAGCTCCTGACTACAGTTATGTTGAAGAGATCTAGCGCACCTCGCACGATGCGGTCATTTTTCCTCTCGACAACCGCTTTACAAGTGGTTGCCGAGAGGACGTCTGTCGCTGATCCGGTTGTCAGTGGAATGAATCTTTGAAAAATTCTGGATTCGGTTTCTAAGCTTTTTCGAGTTCCTGGAAAAACGCTGCAATGGTTCTGCAACAATGCGTGGTTAGGATAGGAGATACGACGTACCTCTAATCGGATGATGCACAGAAGGGCTGTGCATCGCGGCTGAGTGCGACTTAGTAGCATCGCGACGGTAATAAACGGACGGCGCCTGAACTTGATAGTCAGCCAACGCTAGTTGGGCTGAGCATCTCGTGTCGGTGTCTTTGGCGATCCGCGAGTTAGATTCTGAGGAGATAGAAGCCATGATCAACATTCCTACAAGCGAACCAGGTGGATTCTTTGAACCTGAGCGACCTCCTCGGACTGGCGATAGGGCTCATCCAGGGGCAGTTGATGCACCACATGTAGTGGCGCATGTTCTCCGGTCTTCTTCAGTCGAAGAGAGCTGGAGCTCTCTGGCTCGAGCTGTCTCCCGGCATCCTGAGAGATACGTTTTTATATCATCAACTCAGTCAGCGGCAGTCACTGAAAGACGTTGCTTATGTCGGTGGTTACAGTCGGCTGAGTTCTCTGAGAAGACACATCGGTATCAAGGCTCACAAGTAGCAGGTCTGATAAATGGTATCGTATATGGTGCCTCTGAATTCCGAAAAAAGTGAAAAAAAGCGCCAAAGGTGGAGTAGGCACATGCTTACTCCACCTCCGGTGCTGACCTTGCCTACGTCGCTTTCGAGCGGCGTTCTTGCCCCGCCGAAACCCACAGGTGCAGAGTGCTCGGTAGCGCTCTGCACCTGTTTGGCTGGCTCTCCTTGCTGGTCAAACACTGATCAGGTTGTCATCCCGATCCTGAATGTCCTGAGGAGCCGGCGGCGAGCCCTGGAGGTCAGCCATGGTTGTCGGAGCCTTGGTTTCGTTCGTCTCGAGCGGGAGCTGGCGAGGATCGCCATTGTCGTCGATGAACCAGCGCGGCTCGGTGTTATCGGGGGGCGTAAAGGAGTTGTCCGCGCCCTCATCCTCGGGATCCTGCTTCTCGAAGAGGAACAGGGCGAGAATGAGACCGCCTACGAACCCGCCCAGGTGGGTCAGGTAAGCGACATGAACGTCATTCGCATCGAAAGGCACTGTGAAGTCGCGGACGGCGCTGAACGCCTGTCCAACGAGCCAGTGCACGATGAAGGCCGCGCCGAGGAGGGTGAACGGAGTCACACCACGCGAGCGTCGGAAGATGACGACCATGTACATGCCCAAAACGCCGGCGATAGCACCGCTGGCGCCGACGAGCGGATCGTTGCTCGTCAAGTTGAACACGTAGTGACCGAACGCGCCCACGATTGCAGCCACCAGGTACGCCACCCCGAAGCGCCCGCTCCCCATCTCGCGTTCGACGAACAGGCCGAAGGCGAGGAAGAGAATCATGTTGCTCAGGTAGTGGTCGAATCCGGCGTGCAAGAATGCGTAGGAGACGAAGGTCGCGAGGTTGTGCAGAATCCCCAGGATGTCGAAGTCGACCAGGGCGTCGGTCAGGCGGTCGGGCACGAATGCCCAGTCGAGAACCGCGGCTGCGCCAGCGGCGCCGGTCAACAGCAACACGGCAAAGTTAACAAACACGAGCATCGGCACGAGCGCCGGCGCGTTTTCGTCGCGGTATTTGCTCACAGGTGGCTCCGTTCTCTTTGAGAACAAGGTTTAGAAAAGACGCGCCCGTCCAACCGGACAGGCGTCGGTTCAAATCTCAGTCGCCCTTGTCGGGCAGACTCGTAGTAGGACAATCTCGGCTCGTTATCTCGTTCTTGATTCGAGCCATCACCGCATCTGGTGTCAGCGGGTTGATGTCGTGCAGGTAGACCGGCTTGCCTACCGTGATCGTCACTCCGGCGCGCCATTTCAGGCGCATCTTGCCGAAGTCAAGGGCGGAGGATACGTCGCGCGTGCCGTAACAGATTTGTACAGGCACGATGCCGACGAGCTCTTTGTGTTGCAGCGCTTCGCAGGCACCCATCGCAATCCAGGCGGCGCCTCTCTTGAACTCCAGATATTCGCCGGTTGGGCTGATCTTGCCCTCCGGGAACATGTTGATGCATCGGCCGCTCACGAGAACATTGATGGAGGGAGCGATCACGCTTTTGCCGCGAGACCGATCCACCGCATAACTCCCGAGCGCGCCCATGACGATGCCTTTTAAGCCCCAGAATCCGCGCATCTCCTCCACGGCAGACATGAATCTGGTGCCGTCGGGAATGTACGGGTAGAGCACGATAGCGTCGAGCATGGCGCTGTGGTTCGGGCAGAAGATCAGTCGTCCCGGCGCGTGCAGGTTTTCTTCGCCGACGATGGTCACTTTGCCAACTTGGACAAACGACCAAACTCTGGCGCCGAACTTTCCTATTCGTCGGAAGGTTCGATTGTCAGTTGGAATAAAACCGCTGGTCACGCAATTGTTCGCGTAATCTCGGAAACGCCTCCACCAGGAATTTCGAGGCGTGGACCTGTTGAACAGACCCATGACTATCTCCCGACTGGCTGAGTCCACGTCAGGCGTGAACCTTCCCAGAGCCGCATGGTTCGCGGGCTTCAGGGTTTTCAAAAAGTTGAATCTGGATTTGAAACTTTGGCTGATTCGAAAGAGGAATTGAGAAGTTTTGTTAGTTGACGCTATCAAACGCGGTTACGATTGGTGAATAAGTTTGCGGGTTCGGGCGATTTATCTTTCCTTCAGAATTGCGGAGAGCCAAACCCCGAGGCGGCGCGGCAAGGTCCTACAGTGCATGCATTGCGCCAGTTCTGGGATTTCAAGCGCTTGTTCGGACATCGTTGTCATTGGATTGCTTATGATATTTCGCACCTAGCGCTACCCGAATCCAACTGGGTTGATCCGATTGAATCCCATTGCTCCTTGGTCGAGCAGATGATGTTGCTGGTTGATGCTTGATGATATTGGTGCTTGACTTCGTGCTGTAAGGCAACGAAAAAGCTACAACGCCAACAAGAGGGATCGATAAGCACATATAATCCAGGTCGCTTTCGGTCCAGTCTTTATGCGGTTTTTAAGAGGTTAAGGCGATGGGTTTAATCGCAAAACTGATTCAATGGCTCTTGTTTCCGATTTTAGCCAAGAGGTTTCGAGACCTTGGGAATGTCAAGAAATCGACCTTTACGCGCCCTCATTTCGAGGTGGAGCGTAAGTATCAGATTAGTGAGGCTGAGTTTGAGAAACTTCCACATCGCCTTCGGGCGCTGGGTTTTGCTCGATCGTCTAAAGCGACCATTGCAGACTCATTCGTGCCGGCGGAGAAAGATGGCGATATGATCCGCGTTCGCGATGAAGTATCCGGAGAATCTACGAAGACTGTGATCACACTCAAGGAGTGGGAAGAGGTCTCGGGCGGTCGCGAGCGCAAAGAGCGCGAAAGCGAGCCGATAGACGACGTCGCGCGAGACTGTGTGGTGGCTCTGGGCCGGCGGTTGAAGAAGGGCGAGCTCATGTCCTTTTCCAAAGAGAGAACCACATATAGTGGCTTTCGCAACCGCCGAAACGTCACTGTCGCCCTGGATATCGCATCAGGATTGGGACAGTATTCCGGCACCTATCTCGAAATCGAAGTTATTGTGGAGCGTCATGACGAAGTCGCTGCCGCCCGCGCCTTCGTGGAAGACTTCGTTGTCGAACTTCTCGGTTCTAAGCGAGAAAACGCGATTTCCTACATGGAGATGTTAAAACTCTCGCGCCAAAAGTCGAGCTAGCATCAAGCGGCGACCTGTAGCTCGATCCGTTATCCAGCTCTCAGTGTAGGAGCTGAAAAAAAGTGCAGATGCAGATAGAGTATCGCGAAGTCATTCGTAGCGTTTCCACTCGGAGAATCAGGCGAGGACTGGCAAGGCTCGTATTGGAGTGGATGGCCGTCGTTGTTGTATCAACTCGAAGAACCGGACCATAACTGTATTAACTCTTTCGGAATGAGAATCTTTCGTTCAATCGAACGAATCAACCGACTGTTTGATATCGCCAGGCTAGAATTGGCGGTTGAGCGAACAGAGCTAAGTGTTAATGGTCCAATTGGTAAGGTTCTTCAGCGTTTCTTGTTGAGAAAATGTAGTCTGGCTTACCACGTAGTTACCCCACTGACTTTTCGCGTAGATTGTGCCATATATAAGGGCTGGTTTCATTTTATTACTACGAAAAGCTCTCCAGTCCTTCGTTATGCTCTCAAGAGCAGCCACGCTACTCGACTGTCTTGCGGACTTCAGGAGAATCATGGACGACGACAAGGTCGAATTCGACGAGCTATGCACGCGCCCAGCCGTCAATGATGGTGGTATCGATGTCGCGCGCATGACCCTCGACGAGGTAGTCGTGTCCGATGCAACTGCAGTGGAAACGACTACCAGAATCGGCGTTGTCGCGCACTCAGACGGGAATGCCACGACAGGCTCGACTATGGAAGCCGGGGCCGGCGAATGGACCGAGGCGATGCTGCGCGATCTGCTGTCACAGACGCTCAATCAGCGTATCAGGCATTTATTGGAGAGCAGACCGGTGCAGGAGCGTTGTGCAGTTGATTTGCAAGCCGCCCGTCAGGCACGTGTGCGAACATCCACGCATCTTCTCTTCGATGCGGTCAGGGATGGCGACAGCGAAGCCATGATCAGCGTGATGTGCGATCTCACTCCTGCCGAGCTTTGTGATGTTGTATCTGGTGCCGAGCATGACTTGCGCTCCAAGGGTCTGACGACGGTTGATGTGAGAGTCGATGAGTATGGCCGAATTGTGCTCTTCGACAGAGAGAAGAACAATGGCGTAGCGTTAGCACCGAGTGGAAGCTATCAACGTGTTTCGCAGTTCTATGACGGTTCCTTCAGATACGGCATTGAGTTCTTGCTGGACGAATCAAGTAAAGAGTCGGTCGACAGTTTGTTCAGCAAGATAAAAATGCAAATCGCATCGTGAATAACGTTGACAACTGTCGCCGGTTTTCCCAATCAAACTCGCTCTGAGCAATCTGCGTCAGCTAAACATCTTCTGTAAAACTCGTCTGTCAATTTAGATTCGAATCGAGAAAGAATTTTTTGCATATCCGGTCTGTTGCCAGTTCTGCTAGAGTAGTTGGCTTCGAGGCAGCAGGGGTCAAACATGAACAAGCGGCTAAAAAAATTGCAAGAGGCGATTGGCAAAGCAAAGCTGAAAGGGCTTCTTCTCAAAGTTAACGAGTCGGGGCAGTCGACTCAGCCCAATAATCAAAACGTGCTCTACCTGAGCAGCTTTGGTGGCTCTACGGCTGTTCTTCTGGTGACCGTTACAGGGGCTTATATAGTCGCTGATGCCCGTTATTGGACCCGAGCCAAGCTCGAAGCCAAGGACTTTGAGCTGATCAAAGTGGAGCGTGGTAAGAAGGTATCGCATTTTATCAATCGAGCGCTTTCGGAAGCCGGGATCACTCAGAAGATGAAGGTAGGGTTCGAGTCGCATCGGCTGACCCACCAGGTTTTTGAGGAGTGGCAAAAAGATTTACGTGCGGTTCTCGTGCCGACGACCGGCATGGTCGAGCAGCTCAGGCAGTACAAAGAGCCGGGTGAAATAAAGGAGCTCAGAGCGGCGTGCAAGGCTACAAGCAAGGTGTATCAGGAAGTCGTTGCGCTCATGAAGCCGGGCATGACCGAGAATGAAGTGGCGTTCGAAATTGACAGTAGGCTTCGCAAACATGGTGCCGTAGACAATAGCTTCAGTTCTATCGTGGCGAGCGGACCCAACTCTGCCATCCCGC
This sequence comes from Candidatus Obscuribacterales bacterium, assembly GCA_019746975.1. Lineage (GTDB taxonomy): Bacteria > Cyanobacteriota > Vampirovibrionia > Obscuribacterales > Obscuribacteraceae > JADYXR01. The sequence continues at coordinate 8,407 of JAIERK010000153.1, read as the reverse complement.
ATCACGCCACTGGCGAACGCAAGCTCAAAGCGGGCGAGCCCGTGGTAATGGATTTTGGTGGTGTCTTCAGCGGTGGCTACTGCTCTGACATTACTCGGACTGTATTCGTGCCAGGCAAGAGTCCGACAGCCAAAATGAAAGAGATTTACAACATTGTTTTGGCCGCCAATCAAGCTGCCAGGAAGGCTTTAAAACCCGGGATTCTTTATCGCGACTACGACAAAGTCGCTCGCGATTATATTCAGGAGAGGGGCTACGGCCAATACTTCACCCATGGTCTTGGCCACAGTCTAGGGCTGGAAGCCCACGACCCATTTGATTACGAGAAGGCGCCCCTTGCCGTCGGTGCAGTCTTCACAGACGAGCCCGGCATCTATCTGGACGGTATTGGTGGAGTGCGCATCGAAGACGATCTGGTTGTCACTGCTGATGGTGCAGAGCGGCTGACGACTGCGCCCTACTGGAAGTTCTAAGAATCGTCCGGGGTGCACTAGGAACGTTCGTTCCGCTCGCGCAGAATTAGGTCGTCGAGGACGATCCGCATTACGTTCTCAACTGGACCAATTGTCGTTCCTAAGATTCCCATAGACTTTCTCACCACCAACCAGTAGAGGAAGAGGAGTCTTTCCAGTTGGGCGGCGTAAGGTAGAACCGCGTTCACGTCCTCGGTTTTTCGTCCGGATTCAAAGCAATAAGCTTCGAGAATTTCTGGCGCGTATTTGCGCAACTTGCCGTTTTTATCGTGTTGACTGGTGAGCGAGGCCAGATCGGTTGTTGGTACACCGATTATTGCAAACCAGGACCAGTCAATCAAAAAGAGGCTCTGCTTGTGGAGAACAATGTTTTCGCCGAACAGGTCTCCATGAACCAGTGAGATAGGCTCGCCAGCGAGTTTGTGAGCGATCACGTGCGTTAGTTGCCCGATCGCGCGAGCGTCCTCGGCCGACATGTCACTCCAGCCGACCATAGGCTCGACTATCTCTCGAGCTGCGAATTCTTCGTAATCAATCGGTGTGAGCGAGCGCAGGATGTTCATCTGGATCAACTCATCGGTGCGATAGGAGTAGGCTCGGTGCATGCGAGCAAGTTCCTCACCCAGCTGCCGCGCTGTTTTGCTGTCGACATCGTGTTCCTTCAGACAGGTAGTACCCAGGTCCTGTACGAGCAAGGCCGTGAGCGGACCGTGGTGAGCTGCCATATACAACTGTGCCGAGCCGGCTACGGACGGAATCAAAATGCGTTCATGAAGATCTTGTTCGATGTCCCAGGGAGGCAGAACTTGCTTGTAAATAAGCGACTCTGGGAGGCAGTCTTCAAATGACAGTCGTTCCACCTTGCTCAGATCGCGATGGCGGAGAGTCTCTCTATGAGAGATGCGCACTGGCTTGCCGAAGAACTCTTTGAGCCAACCGTTCAGCTTCTCTTCGGGCGCAGGCGTCAAGAGTCGTAACGATGGATCTTCTGGTACAAAAACCACGCGGTCCGAGCCTCGGATCGGGATAGTAACAGGATCTATTGTATCTAGCCTTCGGACTGTAGAGAGGTTTCATGAACCGAGATTGCGTATTTCGGTCCGAGTTGTTCTATTCGTGGAATTGGTATCATATGTAGTGGCATTGCCGGGTTGTCGAGAGGTGCTTGTCGCCCGGCTTGGATGTCTTGTTGTAAAGATGTGACAGGTTCTCGCGGAAGTTCGCGATATCCACAGAAACCTTGATGTCAAGCGCGATCTCTGCCCTAGCTAGCGTAACTCCTAAACATAACTTCTCTATAAAAGTGTCAAAGAGGAGCTTCTTCTCAGCTTAGTAGTACTTTTTCTTATTTGAAAATATGGAAGCTGTTGCAATAACTTCTTTCTGACATTTCAACTTTTGTTTCCGAGGCTTTAGCCAGACGCACATACAGAACTCCCCGACATTATCTTCTCGCCAAAAGTGTGAGAGAGACACGCGGGGAGAGCTAGTCTGTGCGTCTGGTAGGGCGGCCTTATACATCGGCGCGATTCAGGTGGACACCTGCGTCTGACTGACCGGACCACTAAGGTGAGTGCGTACGGTCCGTCACGTGTCGATCCGTCTTCTGTCCGCGGTTAGACCAACCGCGTCTTCACACCTCAGAACAAAGAGGGCGTATGTTCAAGCACATTCAGTGGAAAAAGCTTATTCCGCTGGTGATTGTTGTCGCTCTGGCTGCACTGTTCGCTGGCACTGACGTGCTCAGTGCCGCTGTGCAAAATCAGATCGTCGACGTTCTCAAGGGTTATGTGAAAGGGATCGTCCCTTACACCGCCAACATCTTCGTTGGCCTGATTTTCTTGTGCCTGGCGAATCTCTTCTACGACCCGCTCAAGGCCGGTCTCGCCAAGGCACTCAACGTCAGCAGCGCCGACGAACGAGGCAAGCGCCTTGTCGCGCGCTTGTCGCAGCTCGTCTACTGGCTGATCGTAATCTTCGTCGGCTTGAGCTTCATTGCGCCGGACCTGATCTCGAAGCTCTTCCTGGGCTTCGGTCTGTTCGGTGCGGCGATCGCGCTTGCGCTTCAGGGTTTGGCCAACGACATCATCGCTGGTGCCTTGCTCAACTTCCGACCGAAGTTCTGCGTCGGCGATGATATCGAGATTGTCGGTCTCAACGTCAAGGGCAAAGTTATCGACATCGGATATCTCCTCACCGTCCTGGAAACTTCTGACGGCACTTTCACGGTGCCCAATCGCGAGGTCTGGTCCAAACCTGTGAAGTTGTCGAAGTCGGCGGGCACAAACGCCTCCACTACCGGCGGTGACATCAACTGTGCCAGTGACGACGGCAAGAAGTGACTCAACCGGACCTCAGCCGGGGTCTTCGAAATCGACGCTGTTTGTATCCGGGCTCTCAAACTGAGTGCTCATGTCCTGCCTGTCCGGGTCGCGCGATCCGGCTATTGATGCTACGCAACCGAGCGCACTGTGACAGTGCGCCTACCCGATGCGCGTCACTCTCGACGCGCGGAAAGAAGGAAACCCATGCAGTTCCTCACTCACGCTGTTTCGACGCTTGCGCCTACGGGCGAACACACGCTTATTACCTTCTGCTTCGAGGGTGACCTGCCCCTCACGGGGAAGACCGCTGGGACCAAGTCAATCCAGACCCTCGTGAGCTACTCCAGCTCCCTGCTCGGTGCGGCCAGCGCCAAACGCTTCTCCGCCAAAGCCGGGGACCTGCTCCTCCACTACATGTCGGACGAGACGACCGCTCGGTTCAGCCGTGCCAACAATGGCAGCGTCATGCTGGTTGGGCTTGGCAATCGCGCCAAGTTCAACCTCGACACGCTCAAGACCGCGCTGGTCAAGGTGTTCCGCAAGACCAAGGATGGCAAGCACGCCGACCTGGCGCTCGACGTCAATCCGGTGTTGGCGCTCGGAGTCGAGCCCTACGAGCTCGGTCGCATCGTCGGCAGCTACGCCGTGATGGTCGACCACAACCATAAGCACTACAAGACGAGCCACTCCAACCCGGACGGTGATTTCAGCACCCGGTCGCTGCGGGTCGTCGCCTTCGATGACGCCCAGAACGATATCGCTCGCGGCCTCAACGACGGTCGCTCGCTCGGCGAGAGCGTCAATCTGGCTCGTGACCTCGTCACGGAGCCGGCTGGTCACCTCACCCCGTGGAAGCTGATGGAAGCGGCGATGGGCGTAGTCGCTACCAGTGGCGGCCGGATTAGCGGCCAGTACTTCCACGGCGATGTCCTCCGCGATATGGGCGCGCATGCCTTGCTCGCCGTCGCTCAGGGTTCTGACAAGCCGCCGGTTCTGATCGAGCTGGACTACACGCCGGAGGGCGGTCCGACCAAAGAGTCGCTCTGTCTGGTCGGCAAGTCGGTGACGTTCGACTCGGGCGGGCTCGATCTGAAGCCTGCCGACGGCATGCGTCACATGAAGCGCGACATGGCGGGCGGCGCTGCCGTCCTTGGTGCCATCCGCGCGATCGCGGCGCTGAAGCTGCCCATCTCCGTGAAGGTCGTCATGGCCTGCACCGAGAACATGCCCGACGCCAAGTCGTACAAGCCGGGTGACGTCATCAACACGATGAAGGGTCTCACTGTCGAGATCGACAACACCGACGCCGAAGGCCGGCTCACCCTGGCTGATGCGATCGAGTACGCCAAGCGCCGCGGGGCCAAGCGTATCGTCGACCTGGCCACCCTCACTGGCGCGGTCAAGTCCATCGGCGGGGACGTAGCGGCCGGCTTGTTCGGCAACAACCGTGCGTTCACCCGCATGGTTTTCGATGCCGGTCATTCGGTCGGCGAGCTCATGCAGGAGATGGAGATGTACCCGGAGATGCGGCGCTCCAATGACTCGGAAATCGCCGACCTGAAGAACTCGGGCGGCGGACTGGCTGGGTCCACGACGGCCGCCTGGTTCATCCGCGAATTCGCGGGCGAGGAGATCGAGTGGGTCCACCTCGACATCGCCGGTGTGGCCTGGCGTGACCGCTCGCTCGGGCTCGATCCGAAGGGGTCGACCGGATACGGCGTTCGCACTGCGGTCGCCCTGGCACAGGCACTCTCGAAGAAGGCGTAAGCCGCTTCGGACACGTTTTCTCAGGACACCGGGACCGGCGAGAGCCGGTCCTGGTGTCCGTGCACCAGCGTTCTTGTCGGGCTCGAGTGCACGATTGCTACGCAGCGGGCGTCACTTCGGCGTCCGTTTTTCCTACCGGCGGGCGGCATGCGCCGCTCGTCGGTCTCATCAATTGACGAATCAGCGCCAATTGTGGCGAAATCCAGATCTCCGACACCGGCACGGCCGGCTAAAGAGACGACGGAGGATAAAATGTCAGCCGATCATGGTGATAGCCTTGATATGGGTCACGGGCACGGTCATGGACACGGGTTTGGTCACGGGCACGGTATCAGCGATGGTATCGACTTTGACATCGACCTGAACGACGGCTCCGACCCGTTAGACTCTGATGGTCCAGAGGGTTTCGACAGCGAAGGCAACGACGACGTTCCGGACCTGCCTCGAGCGACCCATCTCGACAGAGAGGCCGCCAGCGATAACCTGCTTCTTTCCTTCGACCACTGCGATGTCTACGATGGCGGACAGATCTGCCATGGTGGCGGATATGCCCTCGTGGACGCGGTCAAAGGTACATTCGAGGACGATGTCTACGACCCCAACGGGTCTCGCCGTCCGACACCGAAGCGTCGCCTGTCACCGGCGCAGCTACAAGCGATCAAGGTTCTGGCCGACCATCCTCTGCGGAGGATGTATGGCTTTCACGTAATGAACCATGGTTACTGTGACCTCGAGGGCATCTTCAAGCGTGTGGCTGAGGCCGCCGGTTGCGTGCGTATCGACAGGGTCACTCCCAACTTCTTCGCTAGCGACGAGTTCCAGACCGAGCTTGCTGACTGGAACATCTGGTCCCCTCCCTATACGCGCAAGCGCGTTCCGGCTGGGTATTACCCGGAAGCTACAGGCACCACGCGAGTCTGGAAGCAGTACTGGCAAGTCAAGCACGAGAAGGAGAGCTGGCTCTTCGAAGACTTCGGGCCCAAGCACAACCCGAACTGGCGCTACGACGCTGCTTGCAAGACCGTGCTCCAGATCACTGCCGTCACGTGGTTCTACCGTGAGGCAGGCGACTACGAGACCCGATTCCACATCCGGGTCATTTCGTTGCCGTACCTCAACCCGTACACCAAGACGTGGGGGCACCTCAAGGATCCGTTCCAGAAGTACCAGAAGATGGCCCGTCGGGTCAGTGAGCTCATGCTTCACCGCATGAAGGCTGCGCCGCCGGAACCTCTCTCCGTGCGCAATCGTTCCGAGATCTTGCGCAAGCTCAAGATCGATGCGGACCGGCGCCGGGCTGAAAAGCTTGGACTCGTTGGTGCGCCTACGGCCAAAACGGTTAGTTCCGGGGCAGACCTGGTTACGGCGCTGAAGGCAAAACCTGGCTATGTAATGGCCAAGGTGACTTTGCCGGCTCGACGCCGTGGTTAAGGAGGGTTGAAGTGCGTGGCGATCGGTCGATCTCGACCGGTCGCCACCACTCTTTTCTTTCTTTAATCGCATTAACAGCCCGAAGCCACCAGTTTTTTGCTATTCTTGCCTTGCCTTAAAGTGGAAAGCAGGGCTAGGTAAGATGGCAAAACTGGACACCTTGGATGGACCGAAAATTAGGCTCAATGTCGCCGGGCTCAGCGACGTCGGTCTCATGCGGTCGGAGAACCAGGATCGGCTGTTTATCAGCAAGGACAAACGCATACTGGTGGTGGCGGATGGCATGGGTGGCCATAATGGCGGCTCGGTTGCCAGTCAGCTTTTCACCGACTGGTTTGAAGCCGAATCGAAACGAAAGTTGCCGAGTTTTTCCAGTCGTAAGTCTGTGAAAGCCTGGACCGATCGCGTGATCACGCTCGCCAACGATGAGATTTACAAGTGGGGCCGCACCGAGCTCGACTTGTGGGGCATGGGCACCACCGGGGTAGCTCTCATCGTCGGTGACGACTTCGTTCATTGTGCGCACGTAGGAGACTCGCGCATCTATCGCATGCGGCGCGGTAAGCTCATGCAGCTCTCCAAGGATCATTCGGCGGTGCAAGACATGATCGACAGCGGCGAGCTGACCGAAGCGGAACGAAAAGGTCATCCTCGGTCGCACATCGTGACGCGCTTCGTCGGAGACATGGCGGTTTCGGTCGAGCATCATGCCTACAAATGGCAGGATGGCGACATGTACCTTTTGGCCTCCGATGGTCTCACCGACATCGTCGATGACATCATTATCCAGTCGATTCTTGCCAGTCGCGCCGGCGTAAAAAAGATGTGTGCCGATCTGGTCGACCACGTGCTTGTCTGTGGTGCTCCGGATAACGTCACAGTGTTGATAGCTGCGTTCTAACGGGTCGACTTGCTTCAGATTTTCTTTTTGCAAATGGGCGATCTCTAGCTGGGAAGCGCTGCCGCCACTCAATCGGTGCGCGAGCATGCCAACATTGCTCGCGCCAAGCTCGTTGCGATAACTACCATCGATGTTCAATCGGCCAGCCGACAGCAGCGCTGGCGCGGCAGCTCAACGAGAAGGTGTACGTGATTGCTCGAGCTCGCATGGTGGAAGAAGTGCACTCGCTCGTCAAAGCCGCGCGCATCAAGTGGTGCCCGAAGAGCTTGCCGGCTCCATAGAAATGTTTACGCGCGTGCTCGCTCCCGTTTACCCCGGCGGAGTTTTGCTCGCCTTCGTGCTTGCCGTCCTGAGCGAGGTCGAGGTCGAGCGAATCATACTATAAAGATAAGTAGTAATTCGCCTTTGGGTATTGGGTGAGTCGTGGACGTTTCTACATCAGCTAAAGGCTTGTTGCCAAGCCGACTCGCCGCGACATGTTTCTCACAAAGTCTCAGAGAAAAACTCGCGCGTGCTCGATTAAATGACTCAGGCAACGACTTCATGAGATTGGTAATTACTTCGACATAAAAATCATGGAGAAATATCTCGCATTGCTAATACCTCTCGAGACTATTAGCAGTTGCGAATAAAAAAACGATGAAAAAATACCTGAATGCTAATATCGCAGAAAGCGCTTAAGCGGCTACTTTCGAACCCGGCCAATAAATCGTCAGGTCAAGACACGAAACGTCTGCGACTAAACCTATACCCCTTGGCCATCGACGTGAAGAGTTCGGCCGTGTCGTTGTTTCGCGGGATTCTACCGGGTCACACCGGGTGTCGCGCTGGCACTCTCCATGCGCCTTGGATCGGATTAAGTCAATCTCCTGTGGTGCTTGATTTCCTTTTAACGGGGTAGAAACAACTCAAGAGTAAAAATGCTCCAAACACGTGTTTCATACTAAAGCGCCAATCGATTCGTTACGCTATTATGCTTAATTACTCGCTTCAATATTAGGACACGAATGAATTTCGTAAAGCATGACCATTCAGATAGTCGATTGAGCTGCATCGATTGCTCGGAGCCTATCTGCGCAAAATGCATGGTGCAGTGTCCTGTCGGTTTTCGGTGCCAGAAATGTGTTTCGAAGTTCAAGAGTCATTTGATCGTCATTTCGCCATGGATTATTACCCGAACTGCGCTGGTGTGTCTGGTAATCGGACATGTCTACGGCTGGGTCTCGCCACGTGACGGCTTCGGGCTGATGTTGAACTTCGTGATTCAATTTTTTGTCGGCGCTTTGCTAGGCAAGCTGATTCACAAGGTAGCGGCTCACAAGCTCGGTCCGGTGATAGTTTTGACGGTAATTATCGGGATGGCCGTCGGCATGATTTTTAGCCCACTTGGAGCTTACCTTTTCGAGAGAACCATGGTAATTGGACAGCTGTTCGGCAGCTCGCAGGGCGGAGCGATGGATCTTGCCAGCCATCTGTTACTTGTGGCAGGCAACGGCGCAGTCTTCATCTTA
>JAIERK010000029.1 GCA_019746975.1 Candidatus Obscuribacterales bacterium | reverse complement strand
CGGTGCATTGAGTAACAACCGCTCAGTATGATCCTCTTTGACCTATTTGGCCTTAGACGATGTTAAAGTCCCACTAAGAAACAATCTTTCTTGACCGGCTATCTGAGAAAGGCACTTTTCACACTGGCGGTGTTTGCGTTACTTGGGAGCGCTTTGTTGATGTTTGCAACATGGCTAATCTCCAATACGATTTTGTCCGCGTTGCCAAAGTAGATAAAACAGAGCCACTGGATCAAGACCTTTTGCTAAAGACCTTGTCGAACGTCCCTGAATAAGATAACTGGGGCGGCCAGCAAAATTGCCTGTGCTTTCGCGGCTTCAGCCGCTGCCAGGACGTAAGATAGGTCCACGCAATCTTCAGGTATGCAGGCGACGCCGAAGGCAATAGATAATTTCCCCGCTTGCACGCCGCCCGGAAGCGGCGTGCTCAGGAGGGCATTGACGACTCGTTGAGCGAAGACATTTGCGCCGGCACTTTTGGTATTGGGCAAAATCATCGCGTAATCGTAGGTTTCGTAGTGCGCGACCATGTCGATGTGTCGCTTCAACTGACTGATCCGACGAAAAACTTCTGCGACCGCCACTATATCTAGTGGCTCTCGTTTGAAATCAGGAGGACCCTTTATGACTCGCATTTCCATGATCATGACTGACAGTGGACTACCGCTGCGGTAGCCTCTGAAATACTCTTGCTCCAAGAAATAAAGGAATGCCGGGTAGGTGAACATGCCCGTCTCCGGTCTGCGAAGACTCATCATCACCGAGTGAATGAAGGTAGGATTGATCGTCTTCGGAATGAGTTGCTCCGACACGTCTACTGTCTGCACTTCGTTACTGTTAAATGAAATCATGTCGCGTTCGAGCAGATGGCAGATGGCAGGTACCCATGAACTCTGAGCGAGCTTCAATCGTCCAACAATCTGCTCCAGTGAGCTCTGGCAATCGATACTAGTATAGATGCTTCGCATGAGTGGCTGCTGAACTGGTGCGTTTGCTGAGGTTCGTGCGTCGAACTCGTCTTGGGTGATACCTGAACGCTTATGCTCTAGTATGGATTCGAGCCAAAGACCGGCATTCTTTAAGTAGTTGATCTGATCCTTCAACTTCATGCCTCTTAGGACCAGACTTTCCAGGCTATTTCGCACGTTTTTCTTGTCGATGCGCTGTCCTATTTTGAACTCATATGTACCGTCTCTCCAGGTAACGATCTCCATTATGCACTCGTCACCTGCAAGTCCTCCAATTTCGGCATAGACAGGCTCGCCCTCGTTAAAGAAAAGGCGAGCTATATTGTCAGCTTTAGAGATCTCCAGGCACCCTGTCATCTTTGCAAGAAGCAGTGATTGCAAGAGCGACCCGATCTGAACAAGCGAAAGATCACCTGTCGACTCAGTTTTCCCTCGCGTCCAGGAATCATCTTTCAGACCCAGCTGTGAAAGTCGGGCTACGTCGATTTCGTGAGTTTGAGATGCTTGCTGGTAGTAGTTGTCGACGGCCCTTGTCGAGTTCTTTTCTGTCTGAGACTTTGTAGGGCGTTCTGTTTTGGCTGGTTGACGACCCTCGCCGGCAGTCGACCCAATCAGGTTATAAACGAGGAGCACGTCGCAAGTCTTATATTCCCAGAGCACCTTTCTCGCCTTCTCGCCGCCGCTGTACATCTTCCATTCGGTGTCACCACCTCTTATTGGACACTGGATGTCCAGCGAAAACTCTACTACTTTGTCGGGCGAAGTCCAGCTCACCACGACCTGACGCCCCCGCCTTTCCATGGCCTGGGACAGGAAGTGGTGGATCTCTGACAATCCAGGTGCTGCAGGTAACTTCTGCAGTATCTTCGTTATTGCGGTACTTGGGTTTCTTAGCATCTTCTGCGCCTGTGATACTCCAATCGGTTATTCCCCCTGGTCTGACGGCGTAAACCAACGCCTGCCTACAATTGGCACGAGCCGTAACTGCTTACTTTGACTGCGGGCGCACGATGACGCCGGAATTAGTGGCAAAGTTTTCCATTCAATACTAATACCGTATTCGATACTATCGGACGGGGCGCTGTTGCGTCCCTAATCTGGTTCTGACGTGACCGAAATACTCTTGAATGTCGGTTCTCGAGACTCCATCGGTTTGAGCGCAGTGCCACTCTTCAGAGTACGCTTCCGCTATATCGTTGAGTCGGCGCAGCAAAAAACAGATGTATGAACGCTCTCGAATCCCCCAGCGTTCATCCGTCACAGCTTCCATCAGCTCTGTTCTACTAAGAAATCCATTGCGATTGTGGTCGAGTCGATCGAAACATTCGAAAGCGAATGATTTAACCTCGTCTAACGTATCAGCGACGTGGATACCGAGGCTGACATGCTTAACGCGAAACCACATCTCACAATGCTCGTCCGAGTTGTCGTAGGGCGTCTTTTTTGACATGGGCGCATATTCTTCGAGTCGGAGAGGGCGTAGATCTTATGAACTTATGCCCTTTTGGAGTCTTTACATAAGCACTAAACTGCACTAAGTTTTCCGCCAATCAGATTAAAATTCTGAGTGATAAGAATTGCTTTGACTCATCGTTGCACGACGACTAAGTATGCCCTTCATCGGACGAGACATACACACCGCTGCGCGCCTTCTCAAGGAAGGCCGGCTGGTCGCTATTCCAACGGAGACGGTTTACGGACTGGGGGCAGACGCGTCTAATCTCGATGCCTTAAAACAGCTCTATGCGTTAAAAGGCAGACCGGGCAATCACCCTGTAATCGTTCATATAAGGTCCGTTGACCAGCTTTCGAGCTGGGCCAGCCATATCCCGCCGCTTGCGGAAAGACTGGCCAATCATTTTTGGCCCGGCCCAATCACGATGATATTTCGAAAGCAGCCTCATGTGCTTGCTCAGGTCACGGGCGGGCAGGATACGGTTGCGGTGAGAATTCCGCGTCATGAGCTTACGCTAGCATTGCTCGAAGAATTTGAAGGCGGGCTGGCAGCGCCTTCTGCCAACAAGTTCGGCCGGTTGAGCCCGACATCAGCCACTGCTGTTGCCAATGAGTTTGGCGGGCAGGTTTCGTATATTTTGGATGGCGGATCATGTGATGTCGGCATAGAGTCCACGATCATCGATCTAAGCACTGATGTTCCACGTATTCTTCGACCCGGGATGGTGAGCCAGGAAATGCTTACTGCCGTTGCCGAAGATATAGTGTTCTCCAGCAGTCCCACCACGGTCAGGGCTCCAGGGACATTGAAGAGTCACTATTCACCATCAACACCTGTGCAGCTGGCAACAAAGGATCAGATTGTAGATTTGGTTTCTGCAATGAAACAGGATTCGCAGGAAGCGGCGGTTTTGTCTTTTCAAAGCCCTAACGGTGGTGAAACCCATTGGATTGTCGCAGAATGCGATCCGGAAGGCTACGCCCGGAGCCTATATACTAATCTTCGCAATCTCGACAGCTTGAACTGCGATCGAATTATTGTAGAAAAGGTACCTGAGGACGACTCTTGGTCTGGCATCAGAGATCGACTCGAACGAGCTTCATACAGGGAGGATTAGATATCATGACGAGTGCGGTTATGGATCTGTTGCGGGAATCGACAGCCGAACTCCACACCTCCATTGAGGCCAATCAGTTTCAACATCAACTAGGTGGTGGTCAGGTATCTCAGGCGGAGCTGGGCAGGTACCTGCAACAGATTTACCTGATGCACAAGGTGTTAGGAGATTTGCTCGAGCGCGAAAAAGCTGGTGACGAAGCGCTTTCTACTGTGGTTCAGGACTACCATCTTGATCTGACCTGCGTGCTCAACGATCTTGCCTATCTCGATCATTCCAGTTTAGATGTGACTCCTCTCAAGGCGACGAGCGCAATCATCGAATCGATGAATGAAACGGCCAGAACTTGCCCGAGTGGGTTGCTGGGATACCTTTATGTCTTGGAAGGCAGCACCAATGGTGCCAAGTTCATCGCGAAAGCATTGCGCAGTGGACTTTCTTTGCCGGATGACAAAGGCGCAAGTTATTTCGATCGCTACGGAAGCGCTCAGCGCGTGCGCTGGAATGCCTTCAAGCAAGCGATGAACGACCTCACTCTATCCGATTCAGAAAAAGAATCCCTAGTCTTTGCCGCGAAGAAAACTTTCCATACCTTCGGCAAAGTCGGCGAGGAGCTTGTCGCTACCTCAGTCTCGATGAAATCGTAAAAGGTATTGCGAGCACGTCTTGCCGGTTGAGAATCAACTTCTGTTCACCAGGCTGCCTCTAAGGGCCCAGGGGTTGGCTGCTTCGACCTGGACATCGACTAGTTGGCCTTTTAGAGATAGATCGCCTTCGAAGTGAACGACTTTATTTGTTCTGGTGCGGCCCATCAGTCGCTCATCATTGCGCTGGCTTACGCCTTCGACGAGTAACTCGACGGTTGAGCCGAGATAGCGCTTGTTGCGGCGGTGGCATACTTCGCTTACAACCGTGTTTAGAAGTCGCAGTCGTTCGTACTTTTCGTCTTCAGGAACTTGGTCCGGCCAGCTTGCCGAGGGAGTGTGCGGTCTAGGCGAATATGCCGCGGTATTGCAGCCATCGAAGCAGATCTCCTCCACAAGTCTGACTGTGTTGAGAAACTCGTCTTCTGTTTCACCAGGAAAACCAACGATCAGATCTGAAGTGATTGCTGCATCGGGAATTCGCGACCGGATCTGATCGATTTTCTTGCGATAGAAATCAACAGTGTAGCCTCTGGCCATGCGCCTCAGAGTGCGATCGTCGCCAGCTTGTATGGGAATGTGGAAATACTCGCATGCTGTCGGAGTTCGTTTTACCGAATCGATAATCTCTGGTTGGAGATCGCGAGGATGACCTGTGAGAAATTTGATGCGCTTGATTGAGTCGAGTTCGCCAACCAGCTCGATGAGGTCGCCCAGGTGTTTGGGTGGATCGAGATCATGCCCATAGGCGGTGACGTTCTGTCCCAGAAGAGTTACTTCTTTGAAGCCGAGGTCGGCGAGCTCCTTTACCTCCTTCATGAGTTCATCAGGTGTTCTGCTTCGCTCTCGACCGCGCACGTATGGAACAATGCAGTATGTGCAGTTGTAATCGCAACCGTAAATGACCGAAACCCAGGCGCTGAAATCGCTCTGGCGTATGACCGGCAGCTCCGGCAAATCCTCTGGTAACTCTTGAAAGACTTCGACGACGTGTTCGCCGGTTTGCTCTGCCCTGGTCACAAGCTCCGGAAGTCGGAACAGATTATGAGTGCCGAAAACAATGTCGACATAGGGAAGACGCTTTATGAGCTTTTCGCCCTCGTCCTGTGCAACACAGCCGCCCACCGCAATTTTTGCACCCGGTCGTTTCTTCTTTATTTTGTTCCAGGCACCGAGATAGCTGTAGACTTTATCTTCTGCATTCTCTCTGATTGCGCAGGTATTGAGGATCATGAGGTCCGCGTCTTTTAAGTCTTCCGTATGTTGGTAGCCGATCTCGTGAAGGAGGCCCAACATGTTTTCGGAATCGGCTTTGTTCATTTGGCAGCCGAACGTAGCGATATAGACCGACTTTGTTTCGTTGGCAGAACGCGGTCGCGGTAACTTGGTCTCAATCATAGACATGAATTTAGCTTCCGACCAAAACGACGGACAGACGAACCCGATTTTTTCGACCTGATTGACGCCCCTAGTTTACTAGATGTCGAGTGCTGGAGCTAATCTTTATTACGAAACTCGCTTGTGACAGCGCGCTTTTCCTCGACCACCGAAATGAATGAATCGAAGGATTTGCGGATCCAGTTGAGTCTGTCCTCGTAATTCTGAGGAGGGATGTACCGCTTGTGGTCGTGTGGAAACACGACTACGTGCCTACCTTGTCGGTCGAGCTTGAAGATGTGATCGTGTGAGGACATTGTCTGTCTCCCTGGTCCGCGATCTGTATTAGCAACTTTGAATACAGTCTTTGTCGAGTTCAACATTGATATTGTGACTTAAGATGATAGCAAGAGATCCCGATATTGTCCTGTAGGTAGGGCGGATATGTGCGCTTGGCAGCCCCTTTCCCAGGGAGGGCTTGTCATCTGTGACTGCTAAGAAAAATTAATACAGGCTAAGGCCGTCTTTGCGATTTTGCACTAAATCTGGTGCGCTTCCACAATTGGGACGCGCAGATCAGACAGGTAGTTTTCTCTCGTCAAGCGGATGAGAGTGTCTTGACCCAGAACTACAGATTCAAAGTGGTGGAAACGTTTTACATTTTTGAGCGGAATCGCACTGTTGATTGTCGAGCTCGCGACCGCCTCTGGGTCACCGAGTATTGCTGGAGCCACTATCCAGACGATTTCATCGACAAGGTCGTTTTGAAGAAGGCTGCCTGCAAGAGAGCCTCCACCTTCACATAGAATTGAATTGACGTTGTGCTTTTTCAAATCCTTTAGGACAAATTGCAGATCGGCCCTTTCGGGGCTGGTTTGCGAGCCGTTCGCGATAGTCGGGGTCTGAACTATCTCGACCTTGTCTGGGTACGCGCCCTTTGATTTGAAAGCCTCTTCAGAGCAGTAGATTATCGTGTTGCCGCCACTTTCCGGATTGCACATGCGGGCATCCGGTTTAATCGTCAAATTCGTATCTACGACAGCGCGCTTTGGATGCCGAAAGTGGACGATATCCCGGACATTGAGCTCTGGATCGTCTACTCTGGCAGTGGCTGCGCCGACCATGACGCAATCCAGGCGATTGCGGAGTTCGTGGACGTATTCGCGTGCTTCGGGCCCGGTTATCCAGCGGCTTTTGCCGTAGCGATCGGCTATTTTTCCATCGAGAGTGCTGGCTATTTTCAAGACCACCCAGGGCATTCCGGTGGTGATTGTTTTGATAAAACTGCGATTGAGCCAACGCGCTTGTTCTCTCAGAAGTGGATAAACAAGCTCAATTCCGGCGGCGCGTAGCTGTTCGAATCCTCTTCCGGACACTTTTGGATTGGGGTCCTCTACTGCAGCTACGACCCTTCGAATTCCGCTCTTGATAATCTTTTCGGTACATGGCGGTGTCTTGCCGTAGTGACAGCAAGGCTCCAGGCTCACATACAACGTCGCTCCTCGGGCGAGCTCTCGCGCGGCGTCCAGGGCATAGACTTCGGCATGCGGTTTGCCGGCGGCGGGGTGATATCCGGTGCCGAGAATGGCGCCGTCATCCCTGACGACCATTGCTCCAACAATGGGATTGGGCGCGGTTCTGCCCTCTGCCTGCAGGGCGAGATTGAAGCAGTCGTGCATGAGTTCTTCTTCGGTTTGCTCCAACATGTTTTTATCCAAAAAATACTTCCGCCACCCGGTACAGATTTAGATCAAGCTTCTTAAGCGTGTCGACGGCATCTTCGACAGGGACGTCGGTTACTTCGCGGCCCTGGAGGGAAACCATACGACCATACTTTGCTGCATGGACGAGATTGACGGCATGCACACCGAATCTGGTGGCGAGCACTCTGTCGAACGCTGTTGGCGAGCCGCCTCGTTGAATATGACCGAGCGTGGTGGCTCTGGTTTCGTATCCGGTATGTTCCGATATCAATTTTGCCAGACGCTCGCCGATTCCGCCGAAGCCTGTATGCGGGGAGTCGCCGTTGTCGTGACCATTGCTTTCCAGCGGGGGATCCGAGTCTAGACGCGCCCCTTCGGCGACGACGACAATAGAATAATCCCGACCTCTGGCATGGCACTTCTTGATGGCTTCGACCACCTCCGAGAGGATGACCGGTTTTTCAGGGACTAATATGAAATCAGCACCGCCTGCAATACCGCCATAACAGGCTATCCATCCGGCGTGCCTACCCATCACTTCGCACACAAGAACCCGATTATGAGATTCTGCCGTCGTGTGAAGGCGATCGATTGCTTCGGCGACCACATTGACTGCTGTGTCAAAACCAAATGTGAAATCAGTGGCATTGAGGTCGTTGTCGATCGTCTTCGGGATGCAGACGATCGGCAAACCGTGCTCCTTAATAAGCTTATTGGCTACGCTGCAGGTTTCTTCACCACCGACGGCGATAATAGCATCGAGTTTGTTGCGCTCCATGTTCTCGAGAATTCGCTCCGGTCCTCTGTCCAATTTGAACGGGTTGGTGCGCGACGTGCGCAGGATGGTTCCGCCTTTGTTGATTATCGAATCGGTGGTGCGCATGGTCAAAGGCATGACGATGTTTTCCACCGGTCCGCGCCATCCCTCCAGAAATCCGACCACCTCAGAGCTGTAACCCTTGACGCTATGCCGGACGACCGCTCGAATTACAGCATTGAGACCGGGACAGTCGCCTCCTCCGGTGAGGATTCCGATGCGCATAAAAGACGTGCCTCGTAATAATGGACTCTGAAAGTTTCCTGGAAGCCAAGATGTCTATGCGATCTTTGCTCTTCGCTTCAGAGGACTGCAGTTTTGCTGTTACGCTACCAACCGAGCCCGCAAGCCAAGCGAGATCCCACAAAGTCAATAAGTATACTGGTTGACCCCTTCACAGGCGGGCGATGGTGCTGGTTTATTACGAAGCCAAACATTAGCGTTTCCCAAAGTTTCGGCTAGTTTTGTGAGGAAGCTACTAAAGTATGTTGTTTGTGGCGACAAGGACCACATGTATACGGTTGCAATCGACAAGAGGTCAGGACATTGGATCTGTACGAGTACGAAGCAAAGAAAATTTTCTCGGAAGGTGGCATTACAGTCCCACCGTCAGTCCGGATTACGAAGCCGGAAGAGCTCTCCAAGGTTAACTTCGGTTACCCTGTCACCTTGAAGGTGCAAGTTCTCGCAGGTGGACGAGGCAAGGCCGGCGGAATCAAGTTCGCCAACAATTTGAAAGAAGGTCAGGAACTCGCCCAGAATTTGTTGAAAATGGTTGTCAAGGGTTCGAAAACAGAGAGTCTGTTGGTAGAACCGAAGCTCATTATCAAGAAAGAGCTCTATCTTGCCGTCACCCTTGATCGTGAAAGAGGTTGTCCTATTTTCATAGCATCGGCAGAAGGCGGTATCGAGATAGAATCCTCCGACAAAGTCGTGACCATGCCGATTCCTTATCCATACCATCCATTTGTCGGACGAGAGCTGGCAAGACAACTGGGTTTCACCGGCTCGCTTCTTGTCAAGGTGGCTGACGTCGCAACCAAGCTCTACAAAATCTTCGAAGAGAAGGATCTCGATCTCGCTGAAATCAATCCGCTCATGATCACCGAAGGCGATGAAGTCCTCGCACTTGATGGCAAGATCAGCGTCAATGATGATTCCATCGGTCGGCAACGATACTTCGATGGCTGGCAAATTCGCCACCTTGCTGATCTTCCGGAGCGTGAGAGACGTGCGAAGCTGCAGGGGCTCAACCTAGTGGAACTCGACGGCAACATCGGCATTCTGTGTAATGGCGCTGGATTGACAATGGCGACGATGGACATGGTGAAGAAATTCGGCGGTCGTCCGGGCAACTTCCTTGATGTCGGCGGCGGCTCTGATCAAGAGAAAACGCTCGAAGCTCTCGAGATCGTAAATGATAATCCGGAGTGCGATGTAATGCTTCTCAACATACTCGGCGGAATCACCGCCTGTGATGAGGTTGCACAAGCTCTGGTGCAGTTCATCAAAAAGTATCCGGAAAGAATCCTTGTCGTAAGACTGAGAGGCAACAATCAAGATCTGGCAGAGAAAATCCTTGCTGAATCAGGGTTGAAGTTAATTCCAGATCTCGAGGCTGCTGTAAAAGAAGCTGTCGAGAAATCGAAGAGTGTAAGTAAGAAACCTGTCGGCGCCAAAGCCTAGTTATCTCGGAGACTGCTTCAAAAGCGCTCCGAGCAAAGAGTTTAGTTACCCGTATTTAGGAAATACAAGGAGAATATCAAAGTGATTCTCATCGACAAGAATACAAAAGTGATGGTGCAAGGCGCCACTGGTAAGATGGGCTCATCGCACACCAAGCGCATGATTGCTTATGGAACGAAGATAGTTGCCGGCGTCACCCCAGGCAAGGGAGGTACGCAGGTTCACGGACTTCCTGTTTATGACAGTGTGAAGGAAACGGTTGAACAGACTGGTGCTACCTGCAGTGTCATCTTCGTGCCTCCATACTTGGCACTCGATGCTGGGCTGGAGGCGCTTGAGGCAGGCGTGGAGCTGATTGTTCTTATCACGGAAGGCATTCCTCCGCAAGACACCGCCAAGCTGGTTGCACAAGTCAAGCAACGCGGAGCCAGGTTGGTCGGACCGAATTGCCCTGGCGTAATTACTCCCGGACAGTGCCTGGTCGGAATTCTCCCTGGGCAGATCTTCTCGCCCGGTAAGGTCGGCATGATTAGCCGCAGCGGCACACTCACTTATGAAATCGCCCTGGCTCTCACTGATGCCGGTTTAGGTCAGAGCACATGCGTCGGAGTCGGTGGCGACCCGATTAAAGGCATTGGCTATCAGGAATTGCTAGAGATGTTTAACGACGATAAGGACACGGAAGTAATCGTACTTATCGGCGAAATCGGCGGCACTGCTGAAGAGACCGCTGCTGAGTACATCAAGCGCAATGTGAAGAAGCCGGTAGTCGGTTTCATCGCCGGCGTCACCGCCCCTCCTGGAAAACGCATGGGCCATGCTGGCGCCATCATATCTGGTGGCAAGGGGACGGCAGACTCGAAGATCGCCGCATTTAAAGAAAACGGGATGCATGTCGCGATGACACCCTCAGAAGTGGCTGTAATGGTTGCCGAAGCTCGAAAGCAACTGGCGAAGGCATAGTCACTCTTCATACAGATTCTCGACGGGGCTGGACTTTTGTCCGCCCCGTTGTCCTTTAACATAAATTGACGTATTTGATTCTGGGGCAGGGTTGGCGGAAGTTCCACGCAACGATATTGCCGACATGTCCGGTTTCTATATACGAAAATGGTCTTGGAAAACCTTAGCTCCGGTGCTTATAGAGCACTGGGCTTGTGTTCATTCTCTTTGCAAGGTTAACTTGTTTCACTCGACACTGTTTTAAAGATGCGCGATAATGACCCCTTCCTTGACAAACTTTAGATTGCATCAGTGAAATTGCGCCGTCTTATCTACAGGCAGCTTCATCAGCGCTCCTGGGAGCACGAAGGTTTGTCGCCGCTCAACAGGCTAATCTTTGTTGTAATTTGCCTCAGCGTCTTCCTGGTCATAGTTGAGACGGAAAAACCGTTCTACCTGGAACATCGTCATATTTTTCGAATATTGGATTGTGTCGTTGGTGCTTTCTTCGCGGTCGAATATGTACTGAGAGTCTGGAGTGCCGGTCAGCGAACTACATATAAAGGCATTGTCGGTAAGCTGAAGTACATGATTACCCCCTATGCACTCATTGACTTATTGGTCATCGTGCCGTTCTTCGTAACAAGCAGTTCTAATATTTTTGTCGCTAGATTTATTCGATTGTTCCGAATTTTGGCTATTGCAAAGGTGGCGCGATATTCTCAAGCCTTCGATCTGGTCAGAGAAGCTGTAGTGAGTCGTCGGCACGAACTCATTTTTAGCTTGATTCTCACGTGTATAGTTCTTTTGAGTGCCTCTACTGTGATGTGGGTTGTCGAACCCGATGAGAAGTTCCGCAGCATTCCGAGAGCTTTGTGGTGGGGCATCATAACGCTCACCACTGTAGGCTATGGAGATGTCTATCCTACGACCGTGCTCGGAAAAGTCATAAGTGGTATCACTGCGTTGGCAGGCATCGGATTAATTGCAATGCCTGCCGGTATTCTTGCTGCAGCGTTCGGTGACGCAATCAATCGACATAAGCATGAGCTGGAACAGAGAAAGTCCGGATCTTACTCTCGCGTCGAACGTGCCAAGGTCGTGCGTGAGGAACGCAGTAGAGGATTCGATAGTCATGTGGAAGATACGCATCGCGAAATCGATCTGTCCGGTGCATTAGGGGCTAATTCCAGTGTGGTGTGTGACCGATGCGGCCATGACAAATTTGTTTTTAAACATCGAAATACAAAGCACTCAGGTGAACATAGTGAGGACGGCGAGGCGGACTTCAGTCCGAATGAATTGAGCATCACCGGTGCGCAAAGCAGAAGTGGTATTGCTATGTTCGATTCGAAATCCGGTAAGAACCATTAACTGCTAGGAGTGCTGGTAGCTCCGTCGGCAATAAATATGCCTTACCGTGACTTTACCGAACGATTTCATTCGCCGTTCTTCATCTTTGAGCGATAGCGTTCTGCAATTTGCAGAGATGCGTGTTGCAGTTTCTAGAGATCGCGTTCTGCAATTTCTAGCGATGTCGTCATGCAATTTGCAGAGACTCGTTTTGCAATTTCCGGAGGTAGCGTCCGGCACTTCCAACGATATAAAGTGGGAATCTTGACCGCGACAAGCATAGTGAAAGAGGCCTGATGCTGCAATCTGATGTCGAAATAGACGCTGTTGGTGAATGGAACGAGTTCGTCAAGAAGACCGCTCTGACGACTCACTCCGTGCCGGAGGAACGGGAGGGCTTGAGACCTGGCTTTGGCTTATGCTCTTCTGTGTCCATAACCGTGGTCAAGTGCCTTGGTCCGGCATTTGTAGCAACCCCCTTGAGTGGACTCTTTTCACCTGGGATGTGCGGCACAGCCGGTCGGAACAGGGGACCATGGTTGGCCACACCGGTGTTCAGCCATCTGTTGCTGTCCGGCTCCCACATCTCTCTTTCGTCTTTGAGCTCTGGGCTCTTGAAGAAAATCTCGGTAAGGTGTTCATACCGCATTTCTCCAAGGCACTGTCCATATCCGGTTCCTGGTTTCCACCACACTCTCCCCGATACCTCTGTCCAGTGATCGAATGAGCTGCCGAAACCACCTCCAACGCGCTCACCCCAACAATAGTTTGGTTCGTCGATGAATTTGTCCTGGTCGCAGACAATTTTTCCGTCTCCTTCAGGCTTGCTTTCCGCGTCCATCCATTTTGGAAGATCATCCAGATCCGCCGTCATAACTATTTCTGGGTCTGTCAAGTCGGAAGTATGATAGACGGGATAGATGTAGTATTTGGCAGCGTGGGGCACTACGACTTCTCGCGCGAACAGTGCCACCAGATCTGTCATCGTGAAGTCTGCTTTGATCTCGCGAATGCGTTGCAACATTTTTTCCATCGCGAGCTTCTTTCCTTCAGGATTCAGCTCAAGAGATTTCGAGAGGGTTGCGTCTTTATACTCGTTGCCGAGAGACGCCCAGCCGTCCAGATATCCGCCCCCTTTCCTGAATGGCTTGCCGACAACCAGATTGTTTTCCTTGTATGGAATTCCGTTCTGCACTTCTGTTTTAAAACCGTATGATGTCTCGTTGACCCATTTATTTTCGAAAAACCACTTGGCTCGATTTCTGAATTGTACTGTTATATACGCACGGGGCAGAGCTAGCGCGAATCTAGTTTGTGGATTTGCCAAGCCGCTAGCTGAGGCCTTGAAGTCGCTGCCGGCACCACTAATGATACCAGTTGCCGCGAATGCATTGCAGACCGGATTGCCGGCTTCTCTGATCGGATGCGTATCAGAGCGGTTTGTTGAAAAAAGTTGATCTGAAATAAGTTGCGGCATTTCGTTTTGCGAAAAACTGACGAATGCGAAATTTCGCTGATTGACTTTGAATGGTGAATAGCCCTTGACGTATGAAACACCTGAGACATCACAACCATCTGCAGATGTTTTTCCCGGGAGCTGCTCTCTTCTGAAGCTGAGATTGCTGGCGCTACCTCGTCCGACCATGGCGCATGTGAATGTGTCGTCTGTCATGCGTGTGAATTGTCTATGGTCACCGGAAAGCCTTCTGAGATCTGCTATCTCCTGGAAGTGTTTGTTCAGTGTTGTCCTGTCCATCAGCTTGGCTTGCAGTCGATCGTTGACCCACTGAGCCAATTTGTAGGCCGTGTCACCATGGGACACAGCTTCGTCGGTATGGACCTCTTCTTCTTTCATATCCTGAACATTGGCATTAATGAGAAATGCTTTTCCCCAGACTCTGTTGATGTTACTGAGGCCGACTTTTCCTTCGCTGTCGGCAACATCTAGGAACAGTACATCTGTTGGTATTCTGATCTCGGGTGCTCGCTTAGCGATGTTGAGTACTGCTGCGTCCACCGAATGACGTGTATGTTTCGATCCAAGAAGCATTTTTGAATATTCAAAACCAGCCCAGATCAACATCACCAGGATGAATGCGCAGAATACTACCAGCAAGAGAGCCGAACCCTTCTCTTTCCGAACGAGTTTGTGCATTCGTTAGAACACCTCGTTTGTTATTGATTGTGCATAGGATAAGGAGCGTGTTTATTCGCGTGAGATGTATTATTACCGCTAACTTTTTTGATACCGAACGATTGCGACTGCTGACGCGAGACAACCAACAAAATTGGCTTATTAATCCAGTGTTTCATTTTGTTGTCAAGAAGTCAACTTAGTTCGAGGAAAAAATATCTGAAATTTTTTTTCGGTTAGTCAAATCAAGCACAGTTGGCTTGTGTACACGAAATCGTTAATGGTTCCATTGACCTGTTGTTGTCAGTTTGTTGTCAATTCGAATCGTGCGGTTAACTCATCTCGTGATTATCTGCGTCAGTGCTAGTCTCCATCGGCTCGCTTACGGATTCTTGTAATTGCGAATGTACAGGCTCGTGCCGTGCGGTACCAGACGTGGTGCCGAACGCGAATCCTTTTCGTGGAGCAATGTATGAAGCGATTCGGCACTATCCTTGATGGCGCCGCTTCTTTGCATAGTACTCATGCTCCCTTTCAACCGCTCGTTGCTCAGGCGTCGGACACGGAGCAATCCCTCCATCGCATCCGCCGGCAGTCTAACCTCCTCTGGGTCAGCTCGCAACAGCGACTCGACAAGCGAGTTCTTACTTCTTTTGAGTTGTTCGTCTAAGATTCTGTTCCATTCTTGTTCTTCCGGGCTCATTACTTTTCTGTCCAGACCAAGATCTTCTGCTTGCCTTTTGAGCATTTGCAATGTTTTTTCGAAGATCGGGTCGACCGGCTCAGGAGTTGGAACTTTCTCTTCCATCTTCGGCTTCTCGATTGGTTGTTTAGCAACTCCATCATCGTAGTTGTCTGCGCCCATGTAAGCCAGCGCTTGTTTCGACAATATACCTGCGTCTTTCTTCGGTGTCAGTGCATACGCAATCCGGAATTCTCTTATGGCAGCTTCTCTCTGTTTCAGATTCACCCAAGTGTTGGCCAGGTAGTAGTGCAGAACGGAGTTATCGAAGTCGGTGCTGAGTGCCATTCCGAATTCGCCTACTGCGTCTTTATAGCTCCCCACTTTGAAAAGCGTAATTCCCTTTTTTAGATGGGGATTGCCGTGATGATCTTCCTTGTCGGATGCGATTGAATCTTGTACCAAGAAGAGCTGCGACGCAATCAATGCTGCAATCATGCAGCTCTGAGAATATCGGAGGTATGTGGGTCTTGCGGACAAAATCTTACATCCGATCATTGAGGCCCAACTCCAGTGAATGTACCAGGCAGATCCGGGCAAATAGCCTCGAGCAAACTCGCTGAACCTTTTCCCATAGATCCTGAATCATTGCCAATACAGTAATTGGATTCATCGGGACTCGTTCGGATCATTTTAAATATGCCCGATCCGGCTTATGAATTAAAGCTCCAACGAATCTTCCCTGGAGACGCTGGACTTTTGCTGTTCTGCCTGGCTCTTGTCTGATTCTTTCTTCGCTGCTGGAGCCTCGGGTTCGTGTGACTCGGTAGGCGCTGCGGCGTTCTGCCCATCGTGCGCATGTTCCATTCCGCCCTGGGCAGTATCGCTTTTAGTGTCATCACTCGACGGTTGCGCCGGAATGGAATCGGTGGTGGAATCGTTGGACGGTAGAAGAGCCGGATTTGATGGAGAGACTGCGTTGATGTCACTCTGACTGTTGGCGGCACTATCAGAGGACTCGTTAGTGGAAGTGGTTTTTCCAGAAAGTTCGTTGAGGGTTCTGTCCATCGCTTGAGAGACAATCTTTTTGTCCTGCAAGTCGCCATTTTTTGCGATCGTCTGTAAGGCAGACAAGGTACCCTGACTAGGAAACATCGCTGCGTATTTGGCTGCTAGATCGGTGTTAACGAGAGTCTTCATTGCAAGAATCGCCATGCGTTTACTAGTCTCATTACCCATAAGGTGGGGAATGAACTTCTCCACGGTCTGAGCTTCTTGAAGCTTAATCTGCTGCTGATTGTACTGAAATGTGCACAGTAGGGCGCTCAGCGCGATTGCAATTCCAGACAGTACAGGGCTGATTGCCGCCAGCTTGTCCCAGAAATCTCGCCTGGTCTTCTCTTGCCTGGCCAGCTGAAGCATTATCTGCTCCTGCTGTGCCTGTAATTGGGCGATACTTTGTCTCAGTTCTTGATCGTCCATCGGTTACCCCGCTTTTATGCGACCTTGCCAAGACTAACACGCCCCGGTTGTCAGGGGACGACTAATTCGTGACATCCTCAAAAAACTTCAATCTTGATGTGCGCTGTCCCCGTTTAATTTAAATCGAGAGGATCTCGAACAGGTCGGCCGAGTCGGTGTTCTCGTCAACGTTGAGGACACCACGGCGCCAACTGAATCTTGCGGGCCCTGCAAAAGATCAATCTAACTAGCCTGCAACGATCATACTCACAAGCGATACAGCAAGCCCGAAGAGGAACATCAAACCGAGGCTCCAATAAACTTCCGTCATATCAGCCAAACGAACTCCGCGAAAGAAGTAGACGATCAAAGCGCACAATGCAGAGCTGATCAAATTTGCTGTCAGAAAAGACGGGTCATATACTGTCTTCACCGCTCCTTTGAAGATTGTGTATGTGTTGGCGGGTAAGACCTTACTGATCAACGTCAGCGCGGTGAGAATGGCCAAGATTAGGCCACCGAATATAGTATTACTGATCAGGCGAGCGCGAAGCACATGCAAAGGCGCGAGCAGGTTGACGAGGAAGACTGATAGGAAGTTGATTATCAGGATAAATGCCGCGATACGACAGCCCACAAGCGATGTCTCACCTTGACTGTCACCGGCTGGAGTGAGCTGAGGCAAGTTAACCATAGCGAGCGTCGCGACCAGAGCCCCCCAGCATAGCAGTGCGGTGAAGGATGCCCAGAGCAGGCGAGAGACAACCAGTTTGACCGACTCGGTCGAACTAGGATCAGCCGCTTCCAAGTTGGTCACGGCTTGCTTATCTGGCTGTATGTTCATTGTCATCCCGTTTGATATCTATTTGCAGACTGCAAGCAGAGATAATTTGCTTGCCTATTAACGAGTCAAGATAGTTGTTATAGGATAGACTGGAATGAGAGGATTGACGTCAGAATTTAATACAGCAGAAAGACAGGAAGCTTAATGGCGACGCATAACGATTCCGGCTTGCGACACGGCGAACGACCCTTTCGAGCTCTTGTGCTACCCGGAGG
Source organism: Candidatus Obscuribacterales bacterium (assembly GCA_019746975.1). Taxonomy (GTDB): domain Bacteria; phylum Cyanobacteriota; class Vampirovibrionia; order Obscuribacterales; family Obscuribacteraceae; genus JADYXR01. The sequence goes on along the minus strand of JAIERK010000029.1, from coordinate 9,177 downwards.
TGGTGGCCGTGGCGCCTATCAGGTGGGCGTAGCAAAAGCTCTGATGGAGCGAGGCATCGAATTCGATCTGGCCTTCGGCACTAGCATCGGTGGGATCAATGCCACACTGATGGCACAAGGCAATATGAAGCGCCTGGAGGAGCTGTGGTGCAACATAAGAGGCAAAGACGTCTTTTCTTTGCCGTCGGCACCACAGATTGGTCGACTGGTTCTCGGGCACAAATTGGGCTTGCTCGACACCAGACCGCTCGAAGATCTATTGAGAAGGGAAGTAGACCTGCAGAAGCTCAAGGCGAGCAAAACTAAAATCGGTTGGTGCACAACTGACCTGTGCAGTCTAGAGACACGACTAATAACTATCGATGACATCGTCTCTACCAATGAGCTAATTGATGTGCTGATGGCGACCTCCGCAATCCCGATGGCATTTCCGCCTCGTCATGTGCAGGGCAAAGGCCTCTGGGTCGACGGTGGATTGGTTCGCAACACGCCGGTGGAGACTGCCATTCAGATGGGTGCTGACGAAGTTTACATGGTCCTTTTGCATCCTGAGAAGATCAATGTCTGTCCGGTCAACATGTTCGAGGTGCTTGTCCGCTGCCTGGACATCGTGCTTGAAGCATCGGCGCGCAAGGAGATAGAAACTGCGGAGCTCTACAATCGCCTCCTGGCGGCCGGTTCTGAAGAGTCGCGCGGACGGAAGAACGTCGTTATCCGGGTCTTCCAGCCTCGCAAGCCGGTGAATACCACTCTATTGGAAATTCATCCGGAGCGCTCGCGGCGATTGATTAAACAGGGCTATGAAGAGGCTATGGACTTGCTTGATAGTTTCGACGATCGCCAAGCGGTCGGCGCAACCGCATCCTAGTCTGAAACGGATAGCTTCTTCGCCATTGCCAGATCGGCGTGTTCCAGCTCGCGATTGCCGAGCATTGCATAGGAACGTGCCCTCAGTGTATAAATTTCCGGGCTGGGGAACTGCCTGATGATTTCGGTATAGTCAGGGATGCTTTTGGCGATCTGATCTGTTTCAAAATAGCATCGAGCCCGCGCTCGCAGTGCCTTTCTGTCGTCCGGGACTAGCGTGATGTATTCAGAAATTCTCTTGATTGCCGCCTCTTTGTCGCCAGCCCGATAGAAGAGCTTTCCGCTGATGAACAGCCGGTGCGGGGAGCTCGGTTGGTCTCGGAAGGCATTGTCCATGTCGTGGGCCGCTTCTCGATAGCGTGCAGCGTACGTGTAATAGCGCGCTCGGTCTTCCAGTAACCAAGCTTCCCTGTCTGCATTCTTCAAAATCATTCCTTGCGAGATGTCAGAGATGGCTTTGCTGTAGTCTCCAACATAGGAATTGGCTCTGCCTCTTACAATGTATGCATCGGCGCTTTTCGGCTCGATCTCTAGGACCTTAGTGAAGTCGTTTATGGCAGATCTGTAATTCTCTTGCCGAAGGAACAGGTCTCCTCGGCACATTAGGCAATTCACGTTTTTCGGATACTTGCTGTGATTGGTACTGTATGCGGTGATTGCCTCTTTGGTTTTGTGCATACCTTCCAATGCCCTTCCACGCAGATAATCGAGGTCATCACAGTCGCCACGCAATCGAGAGGCTTTATCGATTGCGGCGAGCGCCGCATCGAATTGTTTTAATCCCAGGTGTACAAGGGCCCTGATTCTGTACCCATAACACGACTCAGGCTCCAGTCTGATAGCCTCATTCGCGTCAAGCATAGCTAATTGTAATTGGTTTAAACTCAAGGCATAAGAGCTTCGAGTGAGGTGATAGGCGGAAGTGTTATGCTGCGAATTTGGAATTGAAATGGCCTTGGTAACATCTTCCAAGGCGCGCTCCTTTTGATTAGTCGAATTCCAATAGAATCCTGCTCTATAGATGTACAACAACGCATTGTTGGGATCCACGTTAATTGCTTGATCGAAGTCGGCTAGTGCCTTGTCGTAATGTCTCTGGCTTTTGTGAATTTCCGCTCGATCTATGTATAGATCTGGGTCCCGTGGGCGCTCTTTGATAAGCATATCCGCGGCAGCCAGGGCCTCTTGCAGGTGCAGTCGAGAGCTTCCCGGATTGAATTGTTGCTCCAATTCGCTCAGGGTTAGAAGTAACTTGTAGTCATTTGGTTTTCGAATCAGCGCGCTGGTCAGCTCTTTGATTGCTACCCTTTCCATTCTCATGGCCCTGAGACAGGTCACCCGCTTGATGCGAACCTGCGAATTGTCCGGATAGGCAGCGAGAATTTGGGCATATGCCTGAGCCGCTTCCGCGTGTCTTTTCTCGGCTACAAGTAGATCTGCTAAATGATTAACGCGATAGAGATACTGGGGTTGCAATCGAACTGCCAGCTCTAATTCAGCAACTGAAGGAGGTGACCGCCGTTCTGCCAGCCTCATGTAGCTTCGCCAGTAGTGCGCATGACTGGAGTTCGGGTTGTCTTTGAGGAAGTTGCCAAACCATTCTAAGGCCTCTTTATGGCGACCGGACTGAATACCAGTCCGAGCGATCATTCGAAAGTTGGAGCTACTTGGATGAATGCGGGCTTCTTTGAACAATGCTTGCAATGCTAAATCGCCGAACTCTTGGGCGTTGCGTTTATCGCCTCGCTGGAAAGCATTGCAGCAGAGGTAGAAATTGGCTTCGAGTTTGTCCTGAGGATATTTATCGCGCCAGAGCTTCAGCTCGTTATATCCGCTTTTGGGATCCTTCAAATAACATGCAACAGCTCGATACTTCACGACGTCGGCTGATTCGGGAAGCTTTTTGAGAATCTCTTGGGCGCGAGTCAAATCGGACATTGCCGCTTGCTTACTGCTACCCGTCATGCAAAAGGCTCTCCAACAAAGGGATTCATAATCCTGCGGATTGATTTGAATGGCATGTGTGTAGTCCGCTATGCATCTGTCATTCCAGTTAAGCGTGTAAGGCAACTCCGACGCGCCTTTGAGGCGGTAGATTTTGTCATTGTTAGGTGCGAGTCGGAGCGCATTTGAAAAACATTCGATCGCTTTCAGGTCGTCACCGTCGAGCTGAAATTTTTTCCCCTTCTCAATGAGATCCTCGACCGGTTCGGCTGATGCCGAGACCGAGCTGACAGCAAGAAGCACAATTAGAGCGATTGGACGTAGGTCACCGCACCACATTCAATGTGTCCTCTCTCGCTGCCGGCGAAGTCACATTCTCAATCGGTAGGCGGAACCAAAACGTGCTTCCGCAGTCGATTTCACTTGTTACCCCAATCTCGCCACCGTGCGCTTGCACAATCGCCTGGCAGATAGCGAGTCCAAGTCCAGTGCCGCCCTTGACGCTTTCGTCGCTGCGATCGACCTGCTTGTATCTGTCGAAAATTGCCGAGAGCAAGTTCTCCGGAATGCCGCGACCCTGATCTGTCACGGTGACTTCCAGTACCTCTTCGTCAACGCTGGCAGCCACCAGGATGGTGGAGCGCGCGGGGGAAAACTTGATGGCATTCGAAATCAAATTGATTAATATTTGCACGATCTTGTCGGCGTCGACGCTGACTTTGATGCCGTCATCACAGTCGGACGTTATGTTGACTTTGTGCTGCTCTGCATAAATTTGCAATGAGTCGGATGCCGAGTGAATTAGTTCCGCAATTGGATGAACCTCTTTCTTGAGTTCCATCTTTCCGGCTTCCAATTTCTCAAGTTGCAAGAGTTGATTGACCAGCTCGATCAGTCGTTGCGTGCTATCCTGAGCTACCGTTATTCGATTAACACCTTTGGCGTCGATTTGTCCGTAGACACCCTTGAGCACCAATTCCAACGTTAGTCTCACTGCCGTCAATGGCGTCTTCAGGTCGTGGCTTATCATATTGATGAAGTCTTGCTTCAGCCGTTCGATTGCCTTGCGGTCGCTGATATCATGAACCACGCAGAAGAAAGTCAGATCGCGGTCCGACCACTGTGCAGACCACTGCATATGTCGCTCATATCCAGAGCCAGAAATAATGCGAGTCTCGAATGTTTTCGTTGTCGAGTTCTCCCTTATCTCTGTAAGAGTTGCATAGGCCGAATCCTGATCGTTTTCGTGAATTAGCGTGTTGATTCCCTTGCCGATAAGCTCATCCGGCGCGATTTCCCAGATTGAGTGTGCGGCGGGGCTCAATGCTGTGAAAATTCCAAATTCATTGATTGAGCAGATCACATCGACGGCGTTATCAATCATGGCGCGCTCTCGGCGGGATGCTTCTTCGACAGCAATCGCCATCTCATGGAATGCGCGATCGAGGTCCGCTATTTCGTCGTGTCCTCGAATGGGCTCACTAAGCTGCTCTCCGTGGCTGAATTTGTGTGAATTCTCGAGAATCGTATTTGTTCGTCCAACGATGTTCTTGAAGAACAACGAGGCGAGCGCCAGGCATAGAATATTGAATGCGAACAAGAAGAACGCTGACTCCTGGCTCGATGCACGCGCCTGACGTGCCTTTTCCGAGAGCTCGATACTGGTCTTTTGTTCTTCCTCCAGAATGGCTCTCTTCTCATTTTCCAGCTTGGTGGTTAGCCGTTTAAGCGTGCTCTTCATCACAGGACCGGTATAGAAAGGGATTTCCAGACCGTCATCGTCCATCGTGTCAAGGAGCTTCATCTCCTCTTTGATGAGGGCACGGGCGGTTTTTTCGAACTCAAGAACATTTTTGCTTTGAATTTCAGTTTCGCTCGCTTGCTTTCGGAGTTGCTCAAGGTGCCGCTCAATCTCTTTTGCCAGCTTTATCGCTTTGTCCTTTGACGCGGCTGCGCTTCCCGTGTTGATGTCGATTAGCTGCCATCCAACGGTGAGCATGATTTCCCAGATTGCGCTCGTTTGTTCCTGGATTTCGGCCGAGCGGACCTGATGCTCGGTGACCACGAATGCTTCAGATTGTGCCTGCGTAAGTCTGCTGACAAAGGCAAGCTCGCATCCCAGGGGAATGAGAATAAGTAAAATGCCCTTGTGAAAAAGTTTCAACTAAACTCGAGTGCCTCCATGAATGTCATTCCCCTACCTGTGGTGCGGTCAAACGGCTGTGCAGACGCCGTCACTCGTCAATCGGGCCATGGGCAACGCCATGGTGCGGGAGAAAACGCGGCGCTCCGGTCTCCAAGCCACATGCGGCGACCAGTTGGCGACTTGGGAGATGTTTTTGTCCCGTCTCAGTCGATTGCTGATAAAGTAGTGGGCAGGCAGCACTTTCCTGAGATCACAATTGGAGGCGCCTTGTCTATCGAATCCTGGATTTGTCCCGCATGTACACTACGGCAACCAAAAGCGGGACTTTGTATCTTTTGCGGCGCTCCGACCCCCGATGCCACCCTGGACGAGTCGTCCTACCTCGCCAGCTTGGAAGATGCGGTCGCTGTCGGCAGTTCAGATGGTTTAAAACTTAGACGTCAATTCATAACTTCGCGTATTCGAAGCGATTTCCCAAGCTTGAAGGAAGATAGTTTCAACGTCGAGACTATTCGCAATGCTCGCAAGAAGCTTCGTTGGTTCGTCTACGGCGAGAGTTCGCATGGTCATCTTGATCCGTATGAGAAGAGCGTTTTGTTGCAGGACTGTTTGGATGAACTCTTTGGGTTCGGTCCGCTCGGACCAATCATGCGCGATCCTGAGATTTGCGAAGTTCATGTCCATTCAAAGGAGTTGACTCGGGCAAGAAAGAGAGGTGGAGCACTAGAGCCCATCGTGGTTCGATTTGACGATGAAGACCACCTAAAGCGCATCGTCGAAGCGGTGAGAGAACGTTCTACGCCGCGAGCGTGGGTGTACCCAGGATCAGAGGAACAGGAGCAATACATAAGCGCGGACGGTGTAAAGGTCGCAGTTGCTCACGAGAGTGCCTCGCCGGAGCAGCCGTTTATTCGGTTTCTCTTTCCGGAACCGCTCGGCACGCCAGGCGACTCGGGCGAGGCGCGAGAGTCCAGCGTCAAACCGCTGGAAAATCACCCTGCGATCAGGCAACGCCGACAGTTCATCTGTGAGAAAATTCGCAAAGAATATCCGCGCTCGACTTGCGATGAATTCGAGCGCATGCGCAAGAAAATTCGACAGCTTGTTTTTTCCGACTCCAGTGGGGCTCGGCTGACATCCTACGAGAAGACTGTTTTGTTTCAGGAATGTCTCGACGAAGTCTTCGGATATGGACCGTTCAGCGCACTCTTGCGAGATCCTGATATCGGAGAGATTCGGGTCTACTCTCCAGGGCGCACGACTATTAGTCGTCGCGGTCAATTTGAGACGATGCACTCGATATTCGACAACGAGGCTCATCTGAAAAGGCAGGTCAACTTGATAGTGGCTCAAGCGCATCCGCGTAGTTCTGAAAACAGTCTGGTGGACGAATTGATCATGCCGTCAGGATATCGTGTCGCGGTGCGCAGAGCTGGTCTTCATGCAGACGAGCCATTCATTGTTATTAAACATTTGGAACGTGATTAGCACCGTATACGGTACTGCATGCGGACCTTTATTTGTCACTACCAGCGGTGCTCGGGCCTAGGGTTTAAATGATTCGATGATTCTCTTGATCGTTGGATTGTTCTGATCGCCGTTGTCGACCTTGATGTAATACAAGCCTCTGGGCGTTATGTAAAACAGATTGAGCACAAACTGTTGGCCGATGATGAAGCGAACTTGCTGTCCAAGTCCATCCTGGACGGCCAGATCCCCGTCCAATTCCATCTGAGGGTCAAAGCCCGATGCAACTAGATTGTCCTGGACTTGTTTAAGCATAGTTTTCTCAAACTTGTTGAGAATGTCAGCATCGGTGGCACCTGGCTCGGGCTCTGCGAAAGCCTTCGGAAAGATCGCGACCTGAATCTTCACGCCGCCCTCGAGCTGGGTTTCATACATTTGATAGCCTGGGCGCTGCGGGTTGTTCACCGGCTCAGGCATCTCGAAAGTACAATCGACGCCCTGAGGGTGAATCGTTCGCCAACCGTCTGATCCCCCACAACCATGTACAAATAAGCATAACAAAACAGCCAAAAGCGCAAGACGTCCTTTCATCATGTACATTACCCGACTAGACCTCATGTCCATAAGACCGTGTATTGGCTCGGCTGTCAAGCGAACTTTTGATACTTGGTTGGCAAACACTAGTATTATCCTCATTCCGGCCAGTCACACTAGCATATAATGAACGTTTTCAATTGCGATTGGGGGTTCAACAGTAGAAATGGGCTCAACAGATACGGTCGACACTATGGATCCGGCGCTTAAAGAGCGTATTAGTGCGGCGATTGGTAGGATGGCAAGCGGCGTATACATCCTCACCATCGAGGATGAAAGCGGTAGGGAAGGAATGCTTGCCACTTGGGTTGCACAGGGTGGGTTCAAACCGCCTATCGTGACCGTCGCGGTCAACAACGATCGACCGATTCTCAGCCGGCTGAAACGCGGAGTAAAAGCCACGCTCAACGTGCTTGCGAAGACCAACAACGATATTTTTAAGAATTTTGTGAAGCCGCACACCGAAGGCATGGATCGGTTTGCCGGGTTGGATCTTGTCGATCAAACCGCATACCCACCGGCATTTGCTGGCGGCGTGTCGTACATGCACCTCGAAATCGAAAATCTCGTCGATGCCGGCGATCACAAAATCATGGTCGCTAAGATTGTCGACGGCGCGATGCTCAACAAAGATTCCGAACCCATGGTCCACTTTCGCCGAGACGGTTTTCAGTACTAACGCTTAACCACTTGTTCGCTGCGCTTTTTTGCGGCGACCGGGAAGTCTATCGCCGCTTGCTCGATGTCTGTGAGCGGCGTTTCTTCTATGATCGTATTGTGTGGTTTTGCAGTTCGGGGAAGCTTCTTTTCCCGGAGGAACCATTCCATGATTGACTTGGCGAGTTTCTGTGGGTCGTGGTGACCGAATGTCTTTTCTCCGACGAGCGCGCTTCTGACTATACCTACTCCCAGCTGCGAGACTCGCTCAGCATCGCAGAAAACTTCGCTGGCCTCCGACTCTTGAGGAATCGCTGGAGCGCAATCGTTGACGATTACAGCTTCAATGAGAGATTGAGTCTCGGCATCCGTCGTCTTTGAATGATCGAAGAGTGCTTGAAGGTGGTCTGCGACTGTGTATCCTTGCGTTTCTCCGGCTTGTGTCAACACATTGGATACGTAAATCTTTCGTGCCGGCGAGAGTTTGATTGAGTCAGCGATGCCGGGAATGAGCAGGTTGGGGATAATCGATGTGTAGAGGCTGCCAGGACCGAGGACGATAAGTTCCGCGTCCATGATCGCTTCCAGTGCTTCGGGAGTCGGTTTGATGTCTGATGGCTCGCATGTCAGTCGTTTGATCTTTCCTCCGGCGAGCGGAATGTTGGACTCGCCATGTTGGATGGAGCCGTCAGTCATCTCTGCTATCAACTGGATGCCAGTCTGTGTCGATGGTAAAACGGTTCCTCGACTGTTGAGAACACGTCCAGCTACTCTAGCCGCTTCCAGCATGTCGCCGTCGGTCATGGCATAGACGGCGGTCAAAAACAGATTGCCGAAACTATGACCTTCTAAGCCTTCGCCATGTTGAAATCTGTACGAGAACAGCTCTGTGACCAGCTTTTCTTCGTCTGCTAACGCTGTTATGCAGTTGCGGATATCGCCGGGTGGTACTACTCCCAGTGCTTGTCTGAGACGTCCGGAACTGCCTCCATCGTCGCCAACCGTGACGACTGCCGTTATGTTGGCTGTGAAATGTTTCAAGCCTCTAAGTAGCGTCGAAAGTCCTGTGCCACCACCGATGACGACGACTCGAGGACCACGATCGAGATGACGACGCTTAAAAAGAATATCCGGGATCGACTCGCGCTCTGAATCTGCGACGTAAGCGCGAAGGACATTTTTGATCATCTTCGCGGTCGATCCGAAAATGATTATCGCGCCGGCAAGAACCACCATAAAACCGCTGATTTTGTGCGGCAGAACGTCGGCTGCATGCTCGAGGACTTCACGTAAAAACATGCCTGTAACCGTGATCGGATGGTAGCCAAGCAAGAGCAGCGCACCAACAACGATAACCGTGATGCCCAGCAAGCTGATACAAATCCACCGCTTCAAGCCCGGCAGCATGAGACGCTTTAGTTGATGATCGAAGGGTCGTTTCATCTTACCTCAACTAATGCTTCCAAGATGGTGCAGGAACATGATTGCTGTCGGGAGCGGAT
>JAIERK010000030.1 GCA_019746975.1 Candidatus Obscuribacterales bacterium | reverse complement strand
CAGAACAGGCGGCGCAACATGTTCTGCAAAACGGCTCCAGAGGGCGAGTCGCCACGTCCATCAGTGACCATTTACGCGCTTGGCGACATACCTATCGGCGTAACGCAGGTAGGTTAAGAATGTCCGCAGGCAGCACGACTGCGGACATTTTGCAGTCCGGTTTGTTAACTATAGAGTATAAGGAACTACCCCACAATTGGTAGACGTTCACTAGCGGACGTTTCGAGGCTGCTTCGCTGAGGACCAGCGGCAAAACATGCGGCACAACTTGTTCTGTGCGGTGCTCTAGCCTGGCTATTTCCCACGCAAAGCGATTCTTCAAAGGAACATATCACCACTTCTGCAAAATCCATATTCAGCGCTACCTGGACGAGTTTTGCTATCGCTGGAATCGACGTCATCTAGAGAAACAACTTGCTACCCATCTGATCGGGACCTGCGCGCTTCATAGAGCAAGGCTTCCTGCCTCCGGCTGGATGTTAATATCGTGTTTCGAGCGGAAGCTCCAACCGGAGGAACAGATTCGAAGCAATCGGTTTCCTCCCGGACTGTTCCACCAAGAAAGTAGCTCAGCGCGCTCTGATTGTCAGCAGGAAGGTTTGGGGCTCGTGATATTTTGAATACTTGACTTCAGGGTGAATAACTCTGGTGCGGCTGCCAAGGCGCCGCACCACCTACAATATCAAAAATCCCGTAACAATCGCCGAGGACGCACCAATCGCCGCGCCGTTATGCTCTCGCAGGTGCGCTAATCCTAATTAGTTGCTCTCATGACAAGGTTGTTTGGTTACTTAACAATCGCAATACTCCAATATTTCATCCCTAAGCCTGGATGTCAGGCGCTAGCCAAATCTTTTGATCTTTCGATTAGTAAGAGCTAGGGTGAACATACTCCATTTTGTTTTTATTTGGCTTTTCGCATAAACGGAACAAAGTTCTCGCTGCTGACTTAACTTCTAAGTGCTTTGACATTAGCTTGTCTTGGGTTAAACCATACTGCCGTCTGAGCTCTTTGAAAGCAAGTCAGGACTTCTACGAGTTGGCTTTGTGATCGCGTGGAAGCTCGTGTTTTCCCGGTCATCAGGAGTGCCGTTAGCGTATCTCACCATGCAGCAGCACTTCGTTGCTGCAAGAAGGATCCATCATGACTACTAAGTTGTCATCTCTCCAGCTTATCGCTAATGAAGCTCCTCATGACCAGGTTCGGGACTTGGTGTTGCCGGTTAAAGCCAGCAACGGGGGCTATCTTGGCGAGCTTTTTTACAAGCGACCTGCGAGGTTACGGCGTCTCGACACGGGGCAGCTTCTCGACGTGCAATTCGATAAGACGGCAGTGTCGATGGCATTTCGACCGGTCGATTCTACGGCTGTGAATGCAGAGCGCAATCACGAAGTTGCGTTCGGTTACGGACAAGAGTCTGTCAAGGTCGATCGCTACGACATCGCGCTCCGTACGTTCCTCGAACCCATCTGGTTCCCGCGTGCGCAGTCGGTCGAATACAGCCAGCAAGGCGACAAGCTCGCCATTGGTGGCGGTACCGGACGCTTATCGGTGTGGCAACTTGGTGACGGGCACGGTCGCAAGGAGCTGTTCTCGATTGAAGTCGCCAAGTCGGCGATAGTGCGCATCGCTTTTACCGGTCACGGAGAGAGCGTCTATGTTCTCACCGCGGGCGGCGCCGCTTTTCGAGTTGAGCTTGCCAGCCAGCAGATCACTCGCACTGCGATTTTCGATCCGGCGGAGGATGACCTCGACTTCGAGTGTTGGGCGCATGCTCTGCACCGCGATGCTCGTCTGGGTGTCCTTGCTGGGTCCGTCAATCGCAAGGCGGGTCGCTGCAAAGTCTGGCTCGTCCCTCTTGATGGTGGGCGTCCTCGGGCGATTCTGACCGGGCACAAGCTCTACGTGCGCCGCGTTCAGTTCATCGGCAAGGACCAGCTCATTGTCTTCGGTGATCAGGGTGCGGAGGTGCACGACCTGCCGACCAAGTCGCTTTGTCGGATGACTGTGCATGGGGACTCCTTGGTGGTCGCGTACGCGGCTTTCCAAGTCGGTACCTCCGCGTTCGTGTTCGGCTCGAAAGCGACCTCTCCAGGTCGTCGAGAGCCTCGCATGTAAGTGCTGCGTGTTCCTGAGTTCGGTAGCTTCTTGGACGAATAACTATTCGAACTCGGTCGACGCCGGCGGTCCATTAGCTTAGTCCGGAGGCTGTTATTGGCCTCCGGATCTCGGATTTCATTTTGCGGCTAACCATGCCGTGTTCATACAGCCTTCGTAGCTACTGAGCTAGAGAGGGAAGTGCCTCAATGGACACAATCCTGACCATTGTTATTGCTCTGGCTGGTTTGATTGCGCTTGCTGCGATTGGTCGGTGGTACAACAGGCGGGTCGCGACGGAACGGTGGCGGCGCGAGCAATCGCTGCGCCATAACATGGCCGACAAGCCGCCCGTCGCCCCGCAGAAGACCACTCCGAAAGCAGTCGGGCCTGCGAAGAAGGAGTCGGCGACCGACGACGGTATCAAGGTCAACGGCGCATGGCTCCATCAGATGAACAACACAACCGAGCCCAAGCCGAACTTCGGCACTCGGACTTCACTGCGTCAATCGCTCGAGCGAGCCAAGACCGCGATGGCGGCTTGTAGCGCTGCTCGAAAGCGCCAGGATAAGGAAGAGGCGGAAAAACAGTGCGAGCTTGCGCTCACCGAAGTTCAAAACGAACTTCGACGAGACCACTGGTACACCGCCGAGGTGCTCAATATGCTCGCCTGTTTGCGCTACGATCACGGCTTCTACACCGAAGCTCGTGATGTATGGGAAGAGGCAGAGCAGATTTGCGAAGAGTGGCCGACCAAGCACACGGACGAAGTGCTCAAGACCATTCGCAATAACCTGAAGCAGGTGCGCGGCACGCTTGGTTTCTAACCATCGGCGTCACGGGCTCGGCATTTATTCAGGGGAGGAGGTGTGCATGTCCGCCACTCTGTTGGGGATTGTCATTCCATATAGAGACCGCTCGACCTTGTGTCCATGCCGATCTTCTACATGGGATGGCAGCCCCTTCCTCCTATTGCCTGAGAGACTAAAAGAAGTAGTACTACTGTCTGTATGATGTTCAGCGGATGGAGGAGGTGTTTGGTCCACTCCTTGAGGCTGTTTGCGAACCTGATTCAGTGTGGCTTTTCCGTTAACGACTCAATTGGAAAAGAGTTTGAACGACCGAACTTCCGTAGCCCGCATGGTGCCGCACATCTGTCTAAGGTCGCGGAGGGGGCGGTGATGTGGTTCCTCCCTGGAGTTTGGCTCCGGAGTTTTCAGGTTTCGTACCGATTCTGACTCTTGGTGTGGCAATGGGTAGTTTCGGAAATACGTCCGTCTTCAATAAATTAAACATGCCCTCATGCATGTTCAGAATTGGCGCCCTTCTTGGCGAAAATCTCGTTAAGAGCTCACCATAACTGAGCTGCTCGCCGTTGGCCGAAGCGCGTTGCTGTTCGCGATAGAGCATGTGCATTTCGGCGATGACTTCGTTGTACGAGGCGCAGTAGCGAGCTGCGTGCTTGCCGACTTTATCCGGTGTGTAGTCTGTATCTCTGTTGAGTAGTTCAGCCCTGATTTCGGCGATATTCTCCGCAGACGTATTGCGTTCGGACTTCGCGATTGCCTGGACAACCTGCTCAAAGGTTTCCGCATACTTGTCGTCGATTTTCTTGATGATTTTTTCGTCTGCTCTGGTTATGATTCTGCATTGGTACGCATGTCCGGTTTCGTGTCCGATTGTCACCCGGAGAGGTGTTTCTTGCATGCGTCTGGCATCAAGGATGGTGAGCCTCATCAACGCCAGCTCGTGGTTGTAGGCACCAAACTCGGATGGTTTCCCAACCTCATCCCACTTCTGGATAAGGATTTCGGCCGGTAGAGTGTCTCTTTGATTGGGTTTGATGTCTATAAGCTCATCCAGAATTTCATAAACGTGGCTAAGCTTTACAGCCTTTTCGTTAATAGCATCGTAAGGGATTATCACGCAGACCTCGCCATTGGCTGCTTTTACCATGTACTTGCCGGGCAGCATGATGCCGTGACCATGGTACATTGCGGCTGTCAAAGCCTTTTTCTGGTCGGTGAGTTCAAGCAAGTCTTCTTCTATCTTTACGATCTTGGCGTGCTCAGGGGAGTTCAAATATTCTTCTTGTGGAGTTAGTCCTTTGGCGTTGGTCGGTGGGTCGCCCGGTTTTGGTACTGCTGGTGGTTTTTCATTCTTGCGCGCCAATTCGAGCTCCACCTTTTTGTCTGCGATCTTTCCTTCCAGTTTCTGGTACTCGTTGTGCAATGCCCATAGTCTAGCGACGTCGGGATTCGTTTCTGGCCTTGGTGGCAAGGGGTGAGTGTTAGTCGTAGTAGACGGTTGTGGCTGAGCATCGGTCGGAGGCTTCTGATTGGCATCAGATCCTGTTTTTGGTGCTCCGTCTGTAGGTAGGACTGGAGCGGAGAGGCTGCCACCACTTGTGGTGTCAGGAGCTGGAGGTAACGTAGGTTTGGTACCGCCCGGTGCATCGGTCTTGTTGTCTCCACCATCAGCTTTTCTGTGGTCGCGAAGCTTAACGGGTGGTTCGACTACGCCTACTTTGAACGGCTCAAATGCCTGTTTTTCGAGGACGTTGAATAGTTCTTCCATCCCTGTCAGCGATTTGCGTCTGTTGGAATAACGGCTGAGCAGCTCGTTATAGGTGGGGGCTTTGCCGGTTTCTTTGGTAATCTGAACTTTCTCGACATAAAGAGCGTACATCTCGGCGATTACTTCGCTCTTGCAAGCTCGGTACTTTAGAAAGTCCTCCAGGTTGTAATTCTCGTCGAGGACAAGCTCCCTATTCGCCGGCTTACAAAGCTCGTCCGCCATTCTCTCGCGAAACTCTCTCGACGGTTTGCGCGCTAGCTGCCGAGCTATATAGTCCAGTGGACCATCAGGTTGCAGCAGTGCGGCGCGGTATGCGTCATCGATCTCTTTCTTTGCGCCTGCACTACCTTTGTCGGAAAAGGGTCCGAAATCGAATAGATGCCCGGTTTCATGGTTGTAGACTATCCGCAGGGGACGGTCGGTCGCTGCGGTATTCATCTCTATCACTGAGATTTTTGTTTTCGAGTTCTCGTACATTCCTAGAGAACCGGATATGTCAGCAAGCGAAGGTTGGTTATTGATTGAGAGCACATCAGGTTTGGATTTGGCCGCTTCTAAAGCATTGAGGATCTCGAAAACACGGTGTACGGGCACCCCATCTCCGACTGGTCTGCCTTGTATGGTATCATTTCTGGTGACCGGCTCCTGTCCGATCAACAAGCGCACGGGGCGTCCCTCGACGCGAAATACGTACTCACCTGCAGGTAGGACGCCATTAGCCATGGCAAGTGCGGTGTTGAGGAGATTGTATTGTTCCGACTGCTTTATTTCCTTTTCCAGCGCATCTGCTTCCTTCTTCAGTGGTTCAGTTGTTCGCTGGTAATCTGATTTCAACTCCTTGGCCTTTTGATTGTATTTAACGAATTCGGCTTCGTGAGCCTCATCTTCTGGAATGCGATCGATGATTTCGAGTAATTCCTTCTCTTTAACCTGATATTCCGTCTCTAGTTTCTTTAGTTCAGCTCTCTTTCGCGTGACCGGTTCGTTTAGTTTGGCTAACGCTTCCTGCACATTCTTGACGGCTTCATAATTAGCCTTTGGTGCGGAGTCGAGAGCTCCTCTGGATGGCCCAACACTCTGCGCGACGGTTTTATTCCAAAGGACTTGATTTCCATCAGCAGTTTTGACTCCTTCTTTGCTGATCTCCAGTGTGTTAGGTGGAGCTACTGTCGGGACGGTTGGTCTGTTAATGCGCAATTCCGCCGGCTTGGGTTCGAACCAGACGTGCGTGCCTTTGTCGGTAATCTCAAGGAAACCTCCTTCCTTGTTTCGTTGTTCTATTATGGTGGAACCACCTTTGGTGGCAGCAAGTTTGTACGCCTCCGCCGTCTTCTGCGTTTGGGCGTCAAATTCGATTCTAATCACAGGCTGATCTCCTCGCGTTACCTCACCAGGTCTTTGTGCTAGTTTGAAACCAATCGGCATCGGTTGGTAACCTTTGAATGAGGCTTTGCCTGCATGAAGGAAGGCGATTAGCCCTGCGTCTTTGAAAAACGAAAATACCTTGTCGTGCTCCTGAACGAGTTTTTGGGTTTTCTCACGTTGGTGATCTTTATAAATTTCACCGGTAGTCGTAGCCAGAGTGAAGAAAGCACTTTGTTCCGTAGTTATGCTGAGCGCGTCTTTGAGAACCTTCGCTGCAATCGGGCTCTCCGCAGAAGCCGTGGCTGCTTGTTCCGCGCTTCTGACGAAGCTTATAAGCGCAGTCGACTGCGACCGAGTGACGCCTTTCATGGTATGGAATGCCTTTGCTAGTCCAGATCCGGCTACAGAACCAAGCGCGGCTCCTCCGGCGCCCATCGCGGCGCTTTGAAGGTACTCTGCGCTGTACGGGAGAAGCACATCTTTGCCGAATTCCATCGGGCGTTCTCGACCGGAGGGCATGATTACCGGCTTGTTCCTCAAGGCGTAGTCGCCCAAGACCGAGCCGTCGCTGCGGAGCCCGAGGTTGAGTTGAATCTCCTTTGTTAGTTCTCCCGCCGTGATTGCTGCGATTGGAGCGACCACTACTGCGGTCAGCGGATTGCTGCAAGAGAGGAAGACGGCTGTACCAGCTGCAAATGCTGCTAGCATCGGCATCGCTTCTTCGCGGGCCCACTTGTTAAAATCGCTTATCTCGTTGAATTTTCGTTCACCCAGTTTGTCAAAAAGCGAATAGAGCTGATACATCTGCGTTCTGCCTTCCAGCGGCATAAGCTCGGCATTGACCTTTGCCAACTCTGCACCCAAAGTTTTGATTTCGCGATTTACCCAATAAACTTGAAGCAAGCCCTCGTTGTTTTTTTGATTGTCCCACTCCCATCCCACATTTTTCTCAACGGCGCTGATGGTGCTGTACCAGTTCGGCGGCACTTTCTTGGCATATGTGGCGTTGGGGCTGGAGTCGCAAAGACGTTCCAGCTCGTCTCGGAGTTTCTCGCGTTGCTTGGTTAGTTCCTCCTGTCGTGTCGGATTGGGTGGCGGGAAGCCGTTTGGATCGAACAGACCCCTCATACAAGTGACGTATTTCAGTTCTTCTTTGAGGAGTTCTCGAGTCTTAGCGTCCTCAACGTATTTGCCTTTCTTTGTTGGATCGAGCATGTCGAGAAGGTCTGTCTCGAGCTCTTTTAGTTTGGCTCGCTCGGCGGGCGTAGCCTTCATGCCCTCCCTAATCTCGTCTTTCAAGGTCTTCATGTGCTCGATGAACGTTTCCATCTTGTCGGCGTTAGTTCCGGCAAGAGACATCAATGAGCAGAATGCTCTTATCTTCTTTTGCGAATCCTCGAAGCGATCGGATAATACTCGACGCTCTGGATTCATCTGAATGCCAAGCAGGGTCTGTTTTCTGAAGAGATCCGCATCCATTTGTTTCAGCGGATCTTTCGAATCGGAATCGCTTACGTTAAACTCTCGGAGCGCACGCATACTTTCGCGATATCCCGCTTCGGTGCCAGGTTGGTGCGCCAGTGGGATTGATTCCAAAAGACCGGCATTTGATTGTTTCACCCTTCCGAACGAGCCTTTGTAGATACCTTCACCGCTGCTAACAAGCTCACGCTGCATATCCGGTGCCAGCGACAAAGTGAAGATGCTATTCGCTTCGAAAGTCTTCTTCGCCAGCCGATCGGCGTCGGCCACGTTTCCATTATTCATAAGATGAACAAAGTCACGATTGGCTAGAGCAAGATCGAGATTTCGTTGTGCTTCGAGCAACTTGGATACTTTTTCAACTCCGCGCCGACGAGTTCCATCCGTGTCTTTCAGTTGATCGAATAGGGCATTTTCTTTACTGCGAAATTTGTCTAAACCGTTATCGCCGACCGCGTCTTTGGCTTTAGCCTTGAAGGTCGCTCCGATCACTGCATTCATTTCGATGCTTTTCAAGACTGTGTCTTGGCTTCGGGTGTTGAGGAGCGCAACTTCGTCGCGCATCTGACGAGAGACTTGTTGTCGATATGTCTGCACCTTGCTTTCGAGCGGTTCCAGTAAAGGCTTGATCCAGGACTTGTCAGCGTCACCTCGGGACATGAGGTGAAGAACTTCGGCAATATTGTTGCTGCTCTGGTTGCGACCGATTTCAGGCAGGCCCATGTCGGCAAGAATGTTTGGGTGCAAGCTTCTCAGCAATGCGGCGTTTTCGCTAGCGGTTCGTACCTTGTCCAAGCCGTAGTTCTGAATTGCTCGATCCATCAGTTGTGTTGCAGTTTCTGCATTTAAACCGTTTCCGATCCAGTAAGCGGTCAGTCTGCTTTTCTGGTGCTCGGGAGTATTCCAACTGCCTCTGTTGACGTCGGGTTTCATGAAATCCGGATGATCGTGGACAAGCTTTGGAAGTTGACTCTGGATAAACCAATCCTTGGGATTGTCCTTGATAATGCGCGCTATGCGTTCGCCAGTGGTCCTGTCTGTAGCTCGGCCGAAACTACCCCAGTCTGATGTGGCAAACGCATGAAGCGCCATTGCCTTTACCTTGCGGTCTTTACTGGATTCGATTGTGGTTAACAAACAATCAGCGAGCTGTTTTTGCACTTCAACGGCGCAGATAGCCTTGTCGGATGCGGTTGTGTTGAGGCGCTGTTCGAGAAAGTCCTTTCCTTCTGTGCCACTATATGCGGTGAGCAAGAGAATCGTAGCCTGGTCGAGATGGGGGGCGAAGGCGCGAATGCCCCTGCCGATGTTTTCCATTGTACGTTCGTCTATGTCGCCATTTTCGACGGTGTCGAGCATACCGAGTATGAACTCTGTCCGGAGGGCGTCGGGGATCTTATCAACGTGTCTTCCAATCGATTGGATGGTCGCTGGAGTAATGTTTTTGGACAGTCGCTCTACGTGTTCGTTGGTCCAGTACGGTGCGATTTTGAAAAGCGCTTCTGTGGAGAGTGAATTGCTACCGTTGAAGCCTTTCAAGAAGGCATGCTGCACTCTTTCTGTGTAGTCCGGATTGGTCAAAGCACCATTCCCTGCTCTTGAATGACTCATCAAAACCACGTCTGCCAGGGCAGAAAGTCTGTGACCCTTATCGAGGAATGTGTCACCAAAAACAGGGTCCGTGAGCGCATTTATAACCACTCTTCGATTGTCAGCGGATTTCGACAATTCCGCAAGCGTCTTGGCTGAGTGCTCGCTGCAATCGAGGCTGCCGCCGGGAGCGCCCGACAAGAATGCGAGGAATCGGGCGGCAGAAGTGTTGCCTGAGTCCGCCAATCGTCCTGCCTCGAGTACTATGTTGTCCAGGCGCTTTGTTATTGGGTACTCCATCTCCATGATGGAATTGAGCTGACTGTAGGTTTCCATCGCGAGTGTGCGATGAGGACTGCCATCGTCAGCGGTGGTGAGTGCTCTGAAGTAACCTCTCGTAAGGGCAGCGAAGTTTTTTTCCGCTGTCCTTTGGTCGAGTTTCGAGTCTCTGCCTGTTAACTGATTGAGAAGCTGTTGAGATGCCTCTCTAAGTGGTCTATTCGAGCTCATGGAAATGTGCGCCATGAGTTCGGCATCTTTGTCTGTCGGTCCCTGGGAGAGAACGCGATATCTAATACTTTCGAATGCCTGAACGCGCAACTGTTCCGCCTGCTCGCTGGTAAACTTGGAAAGATCAATCTGCGCCATTGGCAGTAGCGAATTTGAATCGTTGGCTTTTCGCCATGCTTGTTCTGCCTTTGGGTCCGAGCCTACAGCAAGCAATCTGACCGCTTGTTGTGCGGAAGGGTTATCTGCCAGCGCCATATTCGAGAGATTGTTCAGCGCTTCGACCGCGCGCGTTGGGTCTTTGAGACCATGGATGGCTGCTTGGGTTTCTGCCCACTGATACCACTCTTTTTTCATCGAAGAATCTGGTACTCGATTGAGCGCTTTGCGAAAATCGTCGATTTGTTCTGTTGTAGATTGAGTTGATAATCTCTGAGTTAGAGCCATTGTTTTAAACACAGAGATACTTTCTCGAAGTTGTTTGTTATCTTGCCAGAGCTTTGAAATCTCTTTGCACTCTTGTTCTGTGAGCTTGTTGAGGCGCTCTGGAGATGTGCTTCCCAGTAAGTTCTCCACCGCCCTTAGCGCTTCTGTCGCAAGTGGATTCTCGACCTTTTTCAATGCCATCAGGTCCTCGATGGATTGACGGAATACAATCGGATGCCGTTCTTCATTTGCATCAATCACACACGCAATCGGCTTGAGCTCCCTCATGAAACCTCTAGCATTGCGGTCCTCGAGGGCGGAAGGTCTGAGCTCCAGTTGATCGAGAGCCGACCTTCGCTCTCCTCTGCTTGCGCCATCGTCCACGATGGTCTGAAATGCCTTCTGCAGTGCGGTCACTTCAGCGTTCCAGCCATTGTTTACTTTGGCGAGCGCGGCGTTGACTTCTGTGTCCCAACCTTGCTTTATTAGCGTTGAAAGAAACTCTGTTGCTGCTTTGCTGACCGCGTCGCCGCCAATTGAAGGTGTCTCTCCGGCTCTTCTCGGCTGTCCGATGGGAAGTTCATCGATTCTTAGCATGAAGGCGAGTTTGCCCAATTCGAGGTTGAACGCAGCTTCGCTTCTGGGGTCCAACTGACCTGTCTTTTTCTGCTGTTGAATGTTTTCCGACAGCTCGGCGACTGCAAGGACTTGAGATAAGAATCGGGTCTCGCGATACCGTCTGGCGGCGTTATCGTCATTCGTAGTTCGCACCACATCGGCTAATTCTTGGAGGCGACCAGCTCTGCCTTCCTTGTTGCTGAAGAGAAAGGCTGCCATAGTGTCGTCACCTTTCACGTTGTGATTCAGGCGAATTGTGCGCATGAAAGATGGCACCAGCTCATTCAAGCGTTGGGAAGGGACCAGCGTACTTGCGCCGGGCTCTGCCGGATAGAACGACGCTGCGTCGCGACCGGGTGCGGCTGGGTTGAACGGACCTGCGTTGCGACCAGGCTCTGCCGGGTTGACCGGACCTGGCGCTGCTCGGTGGAACGACACTCCGTCGCGAGCTGGAGCTGCTGAATTGAACGACGCTGAGAGAGGAGCGCCCGGAGGTTGAACTTGGACAACCACATCACCTGGCGTGCCGGGAGGTAACGATGCTGTTTTATCGCCGGGCTTACTCTGTGGTGCTCCGTCAATTGTTATTGTGGGCAGAGTTGCTGAGCCCTCTCCAGAGGGAAGACGCATATCTCCAGGATCAGCGCCTGCGTTGGCGCGCAGTCGCTGATCCAAGAGTGTCAAAGCGATGCGTGGGGCGGATTTCTCTGGCGTGGATGAATCCTTCTTGTTGGTATCGCTCTTGTTGGTATCGCTTTCGGTGACTATCAGGTTGGGGAAAAGTGAATCGGTTGGACTGGGCTGACTAAGTGTGCTGAATGAGAGGATCTCCGCTCTGAAGCGGTCTTCGGCGCGAGCTCCTCCTCTGGTCGAAGGGTTATTTTGTTCCGCGTCGGTCTGGAACTTGGTATCAAATTCTCTGTTAGTCATTCTGTTGCTTAGTAAGCCGAGTTTCGGTAGTCGTCTAACCTGGACGAATGCAACGCCAATGGAGATGTGAACTGGGTTCTGGCCGGAGGTAAGAGCCCTGATTCAATAGAGTGGCCCGATGTTGCGGTTCGGGATTTATGCCATATCTCGATCCTAAAATTCGCTTGTTACGAAAGTGTTAAGCGGGTTGATATCCGGAATCTGCAAGGGGGTCGGCGGTCTTGCCCACTTTGGTTTTGGATTGTTCGCAGAAGTTAAATGTCCCAGCGACTTGCTCGACAAGTTCGAAGTAGCTGTCTGAGCTTGTTCTTCTTGCTTCTCATCGCATCCTCCGGCTTTTGTCAGTAGAACGACCTTGTGCCTAAACCCTTTACCACATTGTCTGGGTAATACCGCTCTTCCGGACTGGTATAGGTTTAGTCGCAGACGTTGAGTGTCTTGACCTGGACGGGTTCGAAAGTAGCCGTCTAAGCGCTTTCGGCGATATTAGCATTCAGGTATACTTTCATCGTTTTTTTATTCGCATTGCTAATACTCTCGAGAGGTATTAGCAATGCGAGATATTTCTCCATCGTTTTCTATATCGAAATACTAATACCAATCTCCTGAAGTCGTTGCCTGAGTCATTTAATCGAACATGCGCGAGTTTTTTGTCTGAGACTTTGTGGAGAAACATGTCGCGGCGAGTCGGCTTGGCAACAAGCCTTAGCTGATGTACAAACGTCCACCACCAAACCAAAACCAATACCCGGACTGCTGTAGAATACGACAAGCAGTAGTAAAAATGGGGGTGGTCATAAGGCACTTCCAGCGGTGCTCCATCTCCTGGGCGTTATTAACGCCGAGAGATTGAACTGACCGCTGGTGTGCCTCCAGGCATAGGCTTGAACTGCCCTGTCCAAGCCTATGCGCGACGTGCTACTCGCCTGTATCGGTCAATGCCGTACCGTTACTGTTACCGCGCTGGCGCGTTAACCGAACGGCTGCTTGCTGGAATTCAACGACATCGTCGACGATGAATCACCAGCTCTGCACGGCGATGGCGTGAACCCTTGCCATTGAGCCTTATAGCGAGTTGCACACCAAATTACTCTTCTTCTTCTTCGTCCGTCTTGGCCGTCACCTTGGCGATGCAGCGGTCCAATTGCTCCTCCGCGGCGAGGGCTCCGTTGCCGTAGGAGTAGTCGAACTGTGCCTTGGTGTGCGTCTCTTTCAGCGCCCGTCCCAGCGTTCGGATGACGACATCGGCGTGCAGGCAGTTGAGCATTGCAGCTCGCTGCATGGAGATCCTGTTGTCAAAGCAGAACTGGTCGGTCGAATTGTGGGTCAAACCCAGCAAGGCGTCGGTCTCGTCGATGGCGAGGTACAGCAGATCGGTGAGACGTTGACGTGCCAGTTCGGCTTCGACGATGGTGGCAAACAGCAGTTGGCGGCTGCCTTCGAATGCGACCCGCTTCTCGTGCTGTGCCTTGTGCTGGTACGTGACCTTGCCATCCAGGTCGCCGTCATCCAGCATCGCGGTCAGACGGCTGGCGTACTGGTACTCGTTGATCGAACCATTCTCCCTCTCCTTCACCCGGTGGAGAGCCTTACCCGCGAGCTGCTCTCCCTCCTCGGCCTCGCTGATGGCGTCCGACAGCTTGAGCAGTGCCTGGCGCTCGATGTCGTCGAGGGTGAGGAACCTGATGTTGCGCAACCGTCGGCCTTCCTCTTTGATCTCCTTCTGTCCTCGAGGAGCGACGAAGTCGGTCGGATAGAGGTTGGCGAACGAGTGCCCGATGAAGAGGGGACCGCCCTCACACCGGGACGTGCGCTTGAGACCAGCCTTGAGGGCATCGAATGCCTTCTTGATGATTCCGAGTTGGCGTTGGCGGCAGGCTCGATCGCTGTATTCGTGCGGCAGGTGCTCGGCCGCGGGGATGGTGCTCTCCAAGAGCGCGCCGCCGGCGATGTAGGTTCGCACTAACATCGGGCGGATCCAGTTATCCACGCTCTTGTGATTGAGTTGCTTGACCATCTGACCTGAGTTGCGCAGGTACTCGCGGAGGGCAGCGAATCTGTCCTCGAGGGTCAACTGACGGAGGTGGTAGTTGGTGGCGCGGGACTCGAAGGCGAGGACGAATTCGAATCGCTCGTCTTTGATGGCAGCCAGTTTGACACGGTCGTCACCAGCGGCCTCGATGTGGCGCGCCCACTTGGCCACGGAGATGGTGGGATTGTACCCGACCAGGTCCTGTCCGGCGTCGTGGGCTTCCTTGTAGGCGATTTCGGCTTCTTCGACCGCTGTCCGAAGACCGCTGAGCAGGGGATGGTTTTGGACGTGTGTTAGCATGTTTTCGTCTCCTCCTGGATGGTTTTTGGCGCTGATTCGTCCAGGATGCAGAGTCAGCACCACCGAGCCGGCAAGCAGGTTGGAGAGACCCGGTTGCTTTTGTTGGCTCATTACAGCCGAGCACAGTGCACGGCAGCCTAATCGTTGTGTTGTTGCGGCCTCGAGACGTAGCCTTTCTTGACGAGCGCACCTCCGCAAGCCCTTTTCAGGACTCGCTTCATCGGTGTATTTGACGCACGCCGAACTACTTCGCAAGACAGACAAAAACACACTTCTCTTCTGAAGTCGGGAGTTGCAGCAGTCGCAGTTGGGTTTACTTAGTGCTAGATGCCAGGCTCCTGATGTCAGAATTGAGAAGACCTGAGAAAGCTACTGAAGAGACAATTGTCAATGTGGCGCCACCGCAGTTGGAACAGTATTTCGAAAAGCTGCTCACGTAGCCGCTTTTGAGCTAATTGAACCGCTTGCCATCATCGCAATTTAATCCAATCGCATCGCAATATCAAAACAAATAGTTAGTGTAAGCCTGTCGCAGTTGATTCTCTGGGTTTTCAACAACATCATTTCTTACTTCTCAGAGCCAGAGAGAGCGGACCGAAATTTTTTGTGCCGTACTGGAGTCGCATGGCAATGATAGAGTCAGCGTCTTTCGCATTTTCGGCCTCTCTTACCGTCTCTGCCAATTTTCCATCGAGCGTTTCAATGCTGATGGAGCCTCGTCCTTTCAATTCTTTGTTGACTCTGGAGACAAACTTTTCGAGCGCATTCATTTTGGCATCGGGCTTTCCAGGGGTTTTTTCATACGTATCCAGAAGTGCCGCCCTGACGACCAGATACTTGTAGTCATTCTTATCCATACCAAGAACCGCATCTACTGAGTCTCGCACGAGTTTATCCTCGGGGCGCTCCGGCTTTGGTGAGGGCGCCTCTGCCTTTTTCTCACTTTGTTCTTTTGGCTTCTCTGTCCCTAGACCATCTTTAAGCGGTGTCGACTTTGTTTGACTGATTGCTGGAATCTTTTTTGTGTCTCTCTGCTCGCCTGAGAGGAAGTCGTAACTGCCCCATCGCTGCAGCTGCTTCAGCATGTCTGCCGCGGTGGTTTTTCTTGTATCATCCGAGCTGTGTTTTCGATCGAGAAGTTCGGACAATGCTTTGAACTGCTTTTGTTCTGGTTCGGTCATCTTTGTCTTCTTGTAGCTCGAGCGGTTCAGTTCGCCATCAGGATTAAGTGAATACTGAATCTTGTTTCCATCTGTCGTGTATTTTGTCACTGCGTTTGGTCGATCGAGCGCTCCGTGATCCTTCATTGTCAGCCCATTGGTGACATCGAAGTCCCAGGAAAATGCGAGATTACCTCTGGTGCGATGCTCTAACTTAGCTGTTCCGGCAAATGAGCTGGCGGCGAATTTAGTGATCTGGTTGTCATCCTTGCTCGTTCTTTTGAACTCCACTCCAGTTGAATATGCGGTGACTGTCGATTCGCCGTTTTTGTCTTCAACGCGCATCTTACCAGAGCTGGCATCATGAGAGAATCGAAGTGATCTGGTCGAGCCATCTTTGTAGACGGAGTGACGATAACAGGGATTGCCAGTCTTGTAGTCTGCCGCTGCTTCTTTCGACTTGTCGCCTATGGGAAACGTGGTGGTTTTTATCGGCAGTTCGTCGCGACCATAGACAGTTCGATAAACCCCCTTGTCTTCATCGACCCCTTCGCTCTTGTTGCCATGCGACTTCCAGGGATGTTCGATTTTTCCAGGAGAGCTCTCGAGTGTTGAATATGCACACAGGTAGAGCGCGTCTGATACATTTTTTTTATCCTGGAGCGGATTGAAAACCGCTCCTTCCAACTCAGGCAAGTTATCTGTCATGGTGAAAACTCCTCACTATGCGCCTCATGTTGGCAAACCAATGTTGAGGAAATGTATAAGCTTCGAGGTGAGAATCGAGTCTGGAATTAAATTTCGGGGCTTGACTGTTTAACTGTGCAGAACACCACTGTGGGAATCCACAGATCGCTGAAGTCAAAAGCAGGAGCTGATTCTATAAATCCAGACCGCCAGCTGAATCGCGGCGAAAGCATGATTCTGTGTCCATTTTTGGGGATTCGGGTATATAGTTTCGGGCGGCATTTCTGCTGTTCGCTAATCACGTTCGTTGGCATCTGTATTCGAATCTCGTTTGTCTTCTTCCAAGAATCGGGATTGCAAAGTGAGCAAGGGTCAGCTCTATGGTCGATAATGGGCCGTCTGGCGGCAATCGCAAGATTCCGGACGGAGAAAATCAGAAAAACCCTTTCATGCCTCCACCCGATGTGGACGAAGATCATGATGCGGAAGAGGACGAGCTCGAGACCACAACCGCGTTGCAAATGGATTTGCGGTTAAGCGAAAAGCTCGGCGCTTCCGACACTAAAGAGTTTGACGGCGGTGATGAAGAAGACGAGCCCGAGTCGTTGTCCACCGACCCAACCGAGGTGGCGCGCCAGGAAAAGCTTGGTGCTCAATTTGTCGATGTACTGACGCTGTCACAATTGAGAAGTGATCTGGCGCGAGTCCCAGAGCCTGATTATGCAGCCCTCGGGGTCAACGTCAGATCTCAAGGCGGCGCTTCGCTGGACGAAGTCGGTGTTTTTCGCTTTCCCGATCAAGTCACGCAGACCCGCACCGAGAGGGGTATTGTCAACGATTTTAGCGCCTCGACTGGTTCGCCCCCCGAATATAACGGGGAGCCGATCAAATCCTTGTCATACTTGAAAGGTGGCGAGGATGAACTTTTGGTCACTACTGGTAGTGGCACTGTGAGATTGGGCTCTGCTGCACTTGCGAAGTTTTCGCCTCCAGCGCTCTTTGGTTTTACCGATTCCGCAGGTAACTCAACGACTGTGTTTGCTAACGGAGATCGCAGAATAGATCATCCGGACGGGAGCAAGACAACACAGTTCGGTCCAATTGATCAAGAAGGACGATTGTACAGACGCGAGTACGAGGAGGCGGGTAGCAAGAAATCCGTCACGTACTTCGCAGATGGAAGGCGGCAGTTAAACTTCGACCCGCCCAGGCACGACGGAGCCGCGAGTATCGTTGAAATCCCAAAACAAGGCTACTCTCGATACGATGGCACTTTCGTGACGAAACCGGCTGACGTCCCACAAAAGGTTGAAGAGCGAGCCAGGCAACTAGAGAATGCCCGTGTCTCAGATAATTCAAAAGAGGCGCTCGAGGCTGTTAAAGCACTGGCTGAGCTGGAGCTGCAATCACCGGAAGCCAAGCAGGCGCTCGACAAATTTGCCGCACTATCCGCCGACAATGAGGGTTTTGTTAAATACGCGCGATTCAACCAGCGAGGCGGACCGATAAATGTTCTCCTTGAGTCCGGCACAATGCAGTCTACTCAGAGGATGCCGTTGTGGCGCGCCGCGGCGCTCGACTTGAGTGCAACCGCACATGGTGGCATGCTCACCTTCGAGCAAGCTACGCTTGCTGCCAGGGGGCTAGCCTTTGTGCGTCACGACGGCAAGGCTGCCTCAGGTTCTGATGAAGTGTCTATGCAGTTCCGTGAAGCTCTCATCGACGCCGTCGAAAGCCCAGATAGGCAGGCGACCATGAAGGCTGTTCACAACATGATCTGCCTTGGGGATCTGCCTACAATTCAACGCCTCCAGTTGGCGGAAGAATTTGCGCCTATCTACTTACGTGGACTGGAAGCGGCGCGGAGAGATGGCACAGCTCTTCCGTCGTTCAAAAGGCAGTTTCAAGAGTTATCTCAGGAGCTGAAGTCCGACAACTCGGCAGCGGCTATGGTGATGGCTGGTATCGCCGCCCGAGGTATCGATTTCAAACAGAATGGCGCCGATAGTAAATCATTCGCCGAACTAGCGGAGGAGCGTGTCAAGTCTGTCTTGCCTAAGCTCACAGAGACGCAGCTTGCTGCGGTCGGCCTCCCTGATTCTGGAAAATTCGGTGGTGCTGAATTCGTATCGTTGCAAGTCGCCGAGGAGCCTGAGGAGCCAGAGGACAAGTCCGGAGCAGGCGACAAACCCAAGGTTGAGGACAAACCGAAGGTTGCCGATCAACTGAAAGTAGAGGATCGACCGGTATCGCCGGCGGTGAAGAATTTCGACGCCAAGCTCGCCGCCGATCTGAAGCGACTGGATGATGCCATCAAAGCGGCTGCCCGAGATAAGACCAGCGAGAGCGATCGAATCGGCGATTTGCAAACCAAGGCGGTTATGAGTTTTGATGCCATCGGCAACAATCGCGCGAAACTTACTAAGAAAGCCGACGACCCGCAGTTAAAAACGAAAGAGACCGAACTGGCAAGAGAATCGACTGTACTGGAAGTAGACCAGCTCAGAGCGTTGGCCTTATGCCCGACCCGCGAGCGAGATTTGCGCGCCTATAGAGCTTGCTTGTTGATCGCATCCGGCAAAGACGCTGAGGTAAAGGACGGTGAAAAACAGCTTGTCGAGCTGATTAAAGACAACCCTAATCTTGCAACTGATGAGAAGTTTCATGAAACCGTATTGAAGTCTTTCGCCGAGATGGCCGGAATGCGAAAAGCGCGCGGTTTGGGCGAGTGGAAGAGTACTCTTGCAGTAGACGATATTCTCGGCGACAGAGGCAAGAGCGACAAGAAGCCGGAGAAAGCGGTCGGTGAGTTGGTCCAAAAAGCATCGGAGAGTTTTTTCGACAACGGTATCGAGAAGTCCCGACCGCTATTCGATGAGGCGAATCGCGCAGCTGAAGAGGAATACGTTCGGGCCGAGCGGGCGCGACTCAGTCTGTTCCTAACTGCGTTAAAGCAGGATGCCACAATCGCTCAGGACGGCTTCGTCAACAAGAATATCGATGAGTCAGTCAAGGAGAGCATGAGGCTCATCGAAAGGCAGAAAGAGGCGATTGAAAATTCTAGAGAGGCTCGGCTCCAGGCCGCGAGCGTGAAGAGTAACTTTGCTTTCGCTAAAATCGCGTCAGGAGAAGAAAAGCTTTTCGTCGAAGGTAAGAAGGAGCTGCTCAGAATCCTCGAAGGCGATCCGACACTGGCAATGAACGATGAGTTCAAGGAAACATGCACCAACGCGTTCAAAGCGCACCATCTCAACAAGCCTGAGAATGCAGTCGCCACGGGTGATGGCGCACCCAAGAAAGAAGAGAAGAAAGAGGAGAAAAAAGAGGGGGATGCGAATCAGGGCGATGGTCCGAAATTCGCCAACAAGTTCGCCATGCCGACGGTCTACAATCCCAGCGTCACTGAAGATGTAACAATCAAGGCGTACACTGCTGACCAATTCACGGACATTGGTCTGACTGCGGCGCTCATAGGTCTGGGAATTTATTCCATGATCAGGTTCCGCAATGCGCGTCAGCGCGCACGTGAATATGCTCAGTCTGCAGAAGAGTTTCAGAACATAGGCAAGCTAGAGGCGACAGAGCGCGGCAATCTTAAAGGTCCTGAGAAAACATATAGTGATGTCCTGCAGAGCTATAAAGAGTTGGCTGAGAAGTATAAGAGCGCTAAAGCTCAAGACAACGCCAAGAATACCGAGGACTATGTCAAAGCTCTGGAGAAGGCGGCTGAAGCGACCCGCAAGTTGGAGGAGTCGATCGGTAAAGGTGAAATATCTCCAGAGAAAGCCGATCATCTCAGAAAATTCATAAAGAAAGAATTTGCTGTTACCGACTTGATCCCGCAACCCAAACCTGACGAGGCCAAAGAGCGACCGACGGTCGATCCAAAATTGCATATCAGAGGAGGTCGGGTTGAAGCCCCGTTGAGCAAGGATGTGGCGCGACCATGCGTTTTCAGGCCGGACAAGGGAAAGCCTGATCTGGTCAAAGGTTTTGCGGTCGAAGGGAAGGATGGTAACGCCCAGGTTCTCAAGTTTTCTCCCGAGAAGGCGCATGACAAAGGGATCCCGAAGGAAGTGACGCTCAAGTCGGGCGAGCATGTCCTTCTCCATCATGCTCCGGGTTCTGGCGAGGCCTTCTACTTCGAGCGCTCGAGTAACCAAATTCTTCGCGTCGACGTTAGCAAGGATGGACCAAGTCCCCTCACAGCGGAGGGCAAGTCGGCCAAAGCTCAGGTGCTTGAGACACAGCCTCCCATCAATGTACCGGCAGATCGAAAGAGCGGACTGTTCCCGACCACGCAGCAGGAAAGATCGATTGAGCTCAGCGGTGCCCGCGGGCAAACTGCTGGTGTCTGGGCTAGCCGACCGGGTGGTGGTATCGTAATTGGTGACGGCAGTCGGAGCGATATAGTCGTTGGTGCGGGCAAACCGGCAGCCGAAGGTGGGCGAGACATGGCTCATGTCTTCGCATCTCAAGAAGGATTTTTCGTCACGAGGACGGGGGACGCTCCTGTCAACATTCGTCATGAAGATGGCAAAGTGACTGAGCTTAAGGCGGGTGAAACCTATGTGTTTAAACCGAAAGATACTCTCCTGGTCAACAAGGAAGAGATAAAGCTTGCGGAGAGCACGAGGTTGGCTCACACACCCGGTTCTTTCCGTGCCGTGTCTCGTGATGGAGGACGGAGCACGCAGGCTCCCTTCGACTTTGCGAGTAATACCAGATGTGATGCCAAAATGACTCCCGGCTTCAGCTATCGGGATACGATGCCGACCACCGATCCGGTGCCGACCAGAGTGGTCGATGCCAGCATCGATCCGCATCTGGCTGCTATTGAAGCCGATGTCGTGAAACGTTTTTCGCACTTGAAGGACAAACCCGAAGAGCTGTTCAAAGAGTTGACCAAGTATGTGCACGAAGTCGGTACTCCGAAGCAGGTGGAGGATGGAAGTTCTCGCGTCAGATACAATCAGCATGACAATATGGATGCAGGCTCGCATCTGTTTAACAAGGCGGTCGGCAAGGAGGGTTCCGTCCTTCTCGGAGACGTGGCCGCGAGAGGCAATATGGTATGTGTCGATCAGTCGATGATGTTGAAGTATCTTTCCGAGCGCATGGGATTGGACGTGTCAGTGCGCTCGGGGACGCTTGATGGGCAGGGTCACACCTGGGTCGAGATGAAGAACGGCGGCAAAACAGTAGCAGGCGATCCGCGCAACTACAATCATCTTAGTGAGTCGCAGCGCGCGGGAATAGAGGTCGACCCGGCTACTGGACAACCGAAAGATGCTACCAGTCTAAATTTGAAACCATTTGAAAAGGTATCGGAGAGGCAGGGAGGCAATCTACTTTCAAGCCCTGCGGACTTCGCTGTTCTCACAAGATTTTTAAACTCCGACACGGTCGGAGCAGCGATGCGCTCTGTGGAGGGGCTGGCTGGTATCGTTGGTAGTGGCCAGCTAGAGGCTGGGCGTGCCAAAATATTGCTCGTGGAGTCTCTGCGCAATCTTGTCAGGACAGAACAATACCGAACCGCGAGAGACAAACCGGATGTTAGTCGAACTGCGGCAGACAGAGCCGTGCTCCTCGTGGTGGACAAGGGTCGCGAGGCTCTCGATATTGAACCGTCCAGGTGGCAGGCGGAGGTCGAGACCGTGATGTCGGACGTGAATTCTCGTCCGGGCGACGTAGTGAGAGCCGTGACCGGGGAAAAGGTGAAGCCTGGTGAACGGCTATTCGATCCTGCTCAGGCGATGGAGGCTTCTCAGCCGGCCACACTCAGAATTGACGGGAAGGACTGGGTACGAAATTCGCGCGGGCAATACGAGAATCGTCACGACACCAGGGCCTGGGAGAGGATTGAAGCTTATCGGCAAGGTGGGGATACCTATGTTCGGAGCGCTGCCGGAGAGACAGTCATTCGGGCCGATGGTTCACGAGTCAATGTCGACAATAGTGGCATTCGGCGAGAATTCGGAGCAGATGGAAAAATTCAGTCTGCCACCACGGCTGATGGGACTCGTGTCAACTATGAGTATGCCAAGGATGGTCCGAACAAAGGAGAACTGCTCACAGTCACGGCGTCCGGCGGATACAAGCTCGAGGCGACCGGACCGCAGGAATACAAAGTCACGCAGGGCGGAAGAACAGTGGAACGCAAGGGGGAGGCCTCGGTGGACACCACTAGTGGTGCAATCGTTGAGCGTCCGACTGGTAGTGAGTTGGCGCGAAGTCGCAGTCTCGATGGCACGGTCAGTGAAGTGCGGACCGGCTCGGATCTGTCGAGAGTGGTCGAGGTGAATTTAAACAGTCAAGTCGATCGCATCAACAGGCTTGCCGACTTTCACATGTCCGAAGGGCGACGGATGCGCTTCAACGATCTCATGACACGATTCGCCGAGTCCGGACTGCCACCCTTAGAGAAAGCTCGTGTTTTAGAGCAGGCCGCGAGGCTCATGGAAGCAACCGGCGAGACCGCTCTGCCCCAACACGATCGGGTGCGACTGGCGGAGCAGATGCTTTTCCAATTCGCCGATATCGCGCAGGTTTCCCAGGGACGGAATAGCACTTGCACAATGGGTTCGATGGAGGTCATCCTGTCCCAACGGAGCCCAGGCGATCTTGCAAAAATGGCGGCGGACATAGGAATAAAGGGCAAGTACGTCCTCGCAAACGGTACCATCTACGATGCCACCGTCATTGCTGGTGCGCTACATCCGGATGCAGAGGCCGCCAAGTTCGGCGCTCCAGACGCTGCGCGGGTGGCGTCGTATCATGACCTGGCGTCCCACGAGACTCACGGTCAAGAGGTAGTGCGAGGTACCGAAAATCTCGGAATCAAGAACCGGAGCCATCTGAGTCAGATACTCCAGGTCGGACTTGCCAATGTGCAACTGTCGAGTGAGGCTCGCACCGTCGAGACGCTGATTGCGCAACCCTGGGTGCAAGAGCAGATCAAGAAGGCCGGTCTAGATCCGTCCACTGTGAAACTTCAATATGGCAGACTCTCGGATTCCGCGAGTGCTGGAGAGCGCATCTTTATGGTCGACAGCACAGGGAAGCGAGCGATCCTCAACTTCAAGAATGGACAGCCGATCGACAGTCCAATCGTTCACACGAGTGATTTCCCGGAGATCTTCAAGCAAGTCACCGGTCGATATCAGGACGGGTTAGGTATCGCCAATGTCAATATGTTCCCCTCCGACACCAGAGGAATTCATACGGAAACACGCGAAAGTATGCGTGCCACCCATCGTGTCGATTCGCCTGAATCTCTGGCAAAAGTGCTGAAACAAACCACGCTTCCTGTCGAGATTTCTGTATGGACAGGCAATCCTCCGTTCTCGCAGCGAGAACCCGGCTGGCACGCAATGGTCGTCACTGGTTACGACGAAAAATCCGGCAAGGTAACTCTTCTCGATCCGAAGGGCAAGGATGCAGTCATCGAGGTCACTCTGGAGCAAGCGTACAAGCTCACGGATGCGCCGCCGGAAAACCGGAACGGCTTTTTCTCCACTGCCGATATGACGTCGATAGCAGGCAGACCGAGTGCCGATATCCGACTCTCGACTGCTCTCCGGGATGGTGGTTTTGACCCTGCTACGCGCCGTGCTTTCGCTGAGCACGCGGAGCTCTTCAATCAGGGCGCCAAAGATGTGACTGTCGAAAAGCTCCAGAGGGAGCTGCTAGACCCTTTCATTGGCGGATCGGAAGGACTCAGATCGCAGGAAGCGACTCGCCGGATGCAGCTCAAAGCCGGTCATGGTTCTGAAGTGAAGCTTGTATTCAAAACCAAAGTTGGTGGGCAGGAAGTTGCTTTCACGCCACTCTTTCTCGATACCACCGGAAAAAATCCGGAGTTCGTCTATCGCGAAGGCGGGCAGGAGAAGCGCGTCTCTCTCAATCACACTTCGATCGAGGGCGAGATTCCGCGAACCTTGATCGATGCCATCAATAGTGGTGACCCGGCGAAACGCGCCGAAGCGCTGTCTACAGTGGAGAGCGCTATTGCCGGCATGATTACGCAGGTCGATTCAGTCTCCACCAGACAGCAGCGTGCGGCTGAGCTTGCCGAACAGCGCCCCTCTCGAGTCAGCAGTTCGGAGCATGCCGAGATGCTCGGCGAGCTCGTTAAGTTGGACGGCTTGAAGGCCAGGCACACAGTGGAAGTGGCTGAGGCGCATATCGCTGATGCGCGGGCCGCGCGAGAGCAAGTGCAGGAGCCATCCCGTGTCGATGTGGACAAGAAGGTTGAGACGCCAACCGATAGAGCTGTTGTCGAATTCGAAGGTGGACAGCTGAAAGTTGGAGATCCGAACCGTCCCGAGACCATGAAGCCGCTCGATGATACCATGCAAAGACGTGTTGAGGAGCACTTCAAGCGGGCTAAGGAACAGACCGAGAAGGAATACGAGAAGAGCAAAAAGGAAGCTGAGAAAATCGGTCCTGACGAGGAAAGGAACGCCAAGCTCAAGGAGGTCGAACAGAAGCGCGACGATCTTCTCAAGAAGATTCAGACAGATGAGACGCGCTATCGAACAGAGCCGGAATTTCGCAAGCTGATGGATGCGAAGTTTGAAAGCACCGCTAAGAAGATGGTGGGCAAAATTGGTAAAGGGGCAATCACCGCTGGTGGTGTCGCACTCAGCTTCTTCATAGTGGCTAACTATGCTTTTGGGCACTCGCCTGATATCCCGGTGGAGGCTGATGCTCTGCCGCCTGCCAAAGATCTGCGAAGGGAGAATCGGCGCGCTCTGGAAGAGGAGTTGATTAAGACAGGCGGTGAGAAAGAACAATCTTCGGTTCTCCCTCCTTTGCCTGGGCAGGCGCGGATGGAAGACAGTCTGGCTGCGATTTCAGATAAGCTCCCATTCAACGCATCCTTGCGTAAAGAGCTTGAGACTGCCTTGAAAGATCCGGAGAAATTCTTGAAGGGCGAAGATCAGAAAAAGCTCAGAGCGGCTCTGGCAGATGCGTTGAACAAAGGTCTAGTGCGCTCTCCTTTGAAGGAAGAGCTAAAGGAAGTGCTCAAGGAAGGCAAAATTACGCCGACATCGCTTGGTGTTATGCGGGACGAACTGTCTCGCGGGATGTTTGATCCAAAGCTGATTAGTAAACATCTGGAAGCGGAAAAGGCGCAGGCACAGGCGAAGCCGAAGTTCGACAATCAAGGACAGGTGGAAGACTTGCTCGCGGCGGATCGCCGCTTGTTGCGATTGCCGTTTGATCCGGCCTTGAGAAGGCAGCTCGAAGCCTCGTTCTTGGAGGCTCGTAGGCTCGATCTCGATCATTTGCGCGACAAGCTCTACATAGCGACCAACAATCTGCAAGTGCGACCCGAGCTGAGAGAGCTTCTCACTCAGTATCTCGATGGAGGCATAACGGCCGAGGACCTGGCCAAACTTCAGGCCGAAGTAAAGAAGGGTTTGTTCAAGACTGAACTGATTGAGAAGGCTCTGGAGGCGAAGAACAGACCGGGATCGGACGATCTGCTCAGAGCCAACCTGCAGCATACGTTGAAGGGCTTCCTGCCGGTGTTGCGGGCTGGTCTTATCGAAGACGATTTGGCCGACATTGTGAAACGCTCACCGGAAGTGGCAGAAAAACTACCGTTCAAGCCAGCATTGCGAAAAGAACTTTCGCAAGAGCTCAGCAAACAACTCAAAGAGTTGGGTGTCAAAGACGATGTCATCAAGCTGGTTGAGTCCAGTCAGCTGGAAAGCGCGTTTCGCAAGATGACTCAAGAGGATCTGGAAAAGCTGAGTAAATCCCAGATCAAGTTACCTGACGAAATAATCCGCGAGATCAAAGATGGTTTGTCGAAAGATCAGTTCCGCCCTGAATACAGGGAACTTCTGGAGAAGCTTGCCAAAGGCGAGTTGAGTGCGTTCGATGCGCTCAGTCTGGAGGCTGCCATCGGTTTGCGATCTAAATCAAGTGGTCTCTTTAAGCCTGATCTGGTCAAGTCGATGCTTGATAAAGAGATGGAGACTAAAACCTGGGGGCCGGTCAGCCAGGCGGCATACGCGAATATGGTTCGCTACGCCGAAGCGGATGCAAACGTGCACTATCGGTTTTTAGGCAAAGAGCAACTGCGCTATCTACCTGCCGATGGTCCGATCAAGATACCGCCGGGTATGAGCTTCGAGCAGTTCCAGCAGGAGCTTGCCAGCGGACAGCGTCGCGTCAAGCTCGACCTTAACCTCGATAATCCGCCGACGCGCAAGGATATGGAGAAGATTTACGCTACCTTGAATTGGAACAGCGAGGCAAAGAAA
>JAIERK010000139.1 GCA_019746975.1 Candidatus Obscuribacterales bacterium | reverse complement strand
AACGTGGGTGCAAAATGTCCGCAGTCCTGCTGCCCACGGACATTTTTAACCTACCTGTGACATGCCGATAGGTATGGGAGCGAAGCGCATATTGGGTTGGTGGCGGATGTGTTGAGGCGGTTATTTTGTGCCGCTTTGCGAGTCGGCAAGAGGTTTCCCACGTGCCAAACAGAGTCGCGGGCGGCAGCGACCGCGGCTCTGTTTGGGCACGGGTTAAACCCGCAGCTCGTCGCCGAAAATCAGATCGGCGATGTACATACGCTTCCACGGTGACGTTCTCGACTCTCTGCGGTAGAGAATGACGTAGCCGTTTGGGATGGAAAGCATCTCGTACTGCCGCACCACTTCGAGATCGCTCAGGCCCTCCAGCCTTCGTCTCATGGCGAGGATGACGGCTGAGTGTCCGACGACGGCCTGATTGCCTTCGAAGTTGTTGATCTCCGTCTCCGCAACCTCGTCGACGCGCTCGAAGAGATCGAAGTAGTTCTCTCCGCCTGGCGGCCGATATTTCAGAACGCCGAGGCGTCGGAAAATCTCGTCTTCGCCCGGATGCAGCACGCGCACGCCTTCGTAGGTCAGGTTCCAGAAGACGCCATAGCTGCGCTTGTTGAACCGTTTGTCTATGAGCCGCTCGATCGGGTAGGGGAAGCAACCGCAGATAGTGTCAGTCGACTGCCAGACACGAAGGAATTCGCTCTGCCAGATGCGCTTGAGCTGGAAGGTCGGAGGGAACACTTTGGCCAAGATACGACCGGCGCGGAGGCAGTCGAGCTCGCCCTGGCTGGTAAGTCCGACGCTTTTGTCGGAACCGGTAATGGCGTAGTACAGTGCGCTTGTGGCCTTTTCGATTTCGACATTGGCTGAAGTTTTGCCATGCCGAATGAGCGCGAGGTATTGGGGTTCGTCCATTCGGCGTCCTCCCAGGTTGCTGGTTTTTTTCGACTTTGAGCGGTAAGGATGAGCGAGACTGCCTATCGGCGCGTACAACGACTGCCAGAATTGACGTGATACCATGCATGGTGCCGCGTTAATCCTTGTGTGGAGGCCAGTTATTGTGTCGGAGCCGAAAAACCAGTTGTGGAATGAAGTTTGGGTTATGCACCTGAATTTATGGCAGTGCATCTACCGCAAACAAGTGACGTAAACAAAAAACTCTTTTTCGAATCTTCAATCTGTCGTCGGTGAGCTTTCAACCAAGCTTCGCTAGTCATAAAGGCAAATGCTAGCGCCACTTGATAAGCCGCTAGTCAAGTGTCTCTGCGATTGCAGTGGTGTCAAAGGCGAGCCGCGCTAACGCTGTGTTTTCAAGAGACCGCCTGCTTCGCCTATATATCAACATTAGGGTAAATCAAGCTTTCTGGCTCCTCAGGCATTGAACGTACAGGCGCAGTCTTCGTAGTTTTGATAATTGCTTAAATATCACAATTCGTTTTTGGTCGTCGATTAAGTAAAAACCTTTCCTACAACCTCTCACCAAGACAGGAGCCATGGCAGCTTACAGCTGTTGTTGCAAGCTGTCACCTTTCTGGAGGCGAACTATGGCCAGGAAACATTTGGGCGTTTACGCCAACGTTTTATCGCGAGTTCGTCAGGCTCTGTCTTCGGACGTCGACCTGAAGGAAGCGTTTCAGAACGAAACCGACTTTGGCAGATTCAGGCGGACGGTTGAAGACGGACGCCGGCTTCTTCCTTCGCGGTACCACTCGATATACGTCGACGTCCTCAGTTCTGCGATTGTCCAGGCTGAGCGGACGGCGCGCAGAGGCGGCGTAGCTTCTCGCATCCGCGTGATCAACCAGCTCGAGTCGGTTTTTTCCACACTCGCGCAACCAATCGTGCAACTCGCTAGCAACCAGCATGCTGACCAGTTGATGGCTTTCCAGGCGCTGGTCAGCAACCTCTACCGACGCTTCATGGATGACCCGAAGGTCCGAGGCGGGGCGCGCAAGACCCTCCACTGGCCCGAGATTGACCCGCTCGCCTTCTTTGCGATCGGCAAAACCGATGCCTTCACGCTGGCGGCTTCGCCGGAGCTACAGGTCTCGCTGATCGCGAAGCCAGCTTCGCATGCCAATTTCGTCCCGCTGTGGTTGATCGACGGACATGAAGTCGGCGGTCACGTCATCCACGAAGCTGTTGTCGGTTTCGAGGCGGAGATTGGCGCTGCCATGCAAGGAGCGATTAAGAAGGCGTTTCGCATGCGAACCATCACTCCCAGTACGACGACTGTGAAGATGCGGGGCAGCGGCTCATTTCTTGCACGCTGGAGAAATGTGCAGCTGGAGGGCTTCATGCTTCAGGTCTTCTCCAAGTGGGTGCCTGAGCTCTGCGCCGATGCCTCCGGTGTCCTTAACATGGGGCCGATGTACGCCAATGGTGGCATGTTCGTCCTGGCAGCTCACGATCCGCGACCTGCCAACCGTGCCCTGTTCGCGCCTGGCATCGGAGCAGACGAGCACCCGGCCGACGTCCTGCGCGCGCTCTTCGCCATCGAGATGGTGGAGAGGCTGCCGATCGACCAACGCAAGGAATACGGACAAGCGCTTCGAAACAGGCTTAAGGAAGCTTGTGGTGGTTCTCTGCATGAGAATGTTGTGTTCATGGACGATTCGCAGACCGTATATGCAGAGGTCAAGCTCAGCGACATCGCTCAGATCCTGGCGGTTCTGGCGGATACGTTCAGCACGACCAAACTCAAGTGCATCGGCGATCGCTCGATGACGGAGCTCATGACCTGGGGCAACAAAGACGAGACCACAACGGCTCGAATCGCCAGACTTCTGCCCCGAGGCGTTAACTTCACCGATGTGCTCGAAGCACGGCACGTGGTAGCAGCGGCGGTGCTCGCTTGCGAGCAGTCGTCCGACAAGCCTGACTTCGTGCGGATTTCCCAGCGCATTCACGACAACGCAGTTTTGCTTCTGAAGTCTCTGTACGAAGAACAGTGCCTCCTGTGCGCTATTCCCGAGTACGGAGAAACCCGACGTACTGACGCGATCGGTCTTGCTAACCTGGCTCGCCTGGTCAAGAACCTGAACTCTCGGTAATGCCGATGTTCACGAGGACGAAGAAATGAGACGCAAGAGACGAGGCTGCCCGAGCGTTCGGGTGGTCATGTTTCCGAAGGACACCAACCCTTCACTTCGGATCTTCGGCGGCACGATTCTCAGCAACATCGACATTGCTGGTGTCACCGCCGTCCGAAAGATCTGTTCGCACCGATTCGTGACTGTAAGTTTCGAGGAGGTCGATTTCAAGAAGCCGGTCCATGTCGGCGATGTGCTGACCTGTTGGTCGGAGGTAACTCGTGTTGGCAAAACGTCGATCACGACGCAGATTCGCGTCGATGTCGAGCGCAACGGCAGCTACATTCCGGTGACCGAGGGAACGGTTGTGTATGTCGCGGTTGACGACGAGGACAACCCGATAGCAATCGAGTCGGGCATCACCCGGTACGGGCGCCAGTTGCGCAGCCGGCTTGTGGCCGAGGCGGCCGCCGCCGGATCGACTGGTGCCACCACCGCCGAGCCGACGAAAGACGACGTGATTCGCAACAAGAGGCGAGGCTGCCCGGCGGTTCGCATCGTCATGTTTCCGAAGGATACCAATCCTTCCAACCGAATCTTCGGTGGTGTGATTCTCAGCCATATCGACGTGGCCGGGGTCACTGCCGCGCGAAAGATCTGTTCGCACCGCTTCGTTACCGTCAACTTCAAGAAAGTGGTGTTCAAGAAGCCGGTGCATGTCGGCGATGTTCTGACATGCTGGGTGGAGATCACTCGAATCGGCACCACCTCCTTGACTGCGCACATTCAGGTCGATGTAGACCGGGATGGCAAGTACATCCCGGTCACAGTGGGCACGGTGGTCTATGTCGCTGTCGACAACAACGACAACCCCCTCCCTATCGATTCCGGACTGACCCGTCACGGTCGCCAGTTGCGGCGAAAGCTTGCGGCGGCACCGTCGACGGATAGCGCTGCTTCCAGTGCGCGGCCGAAGGGCGATGGAAAAGTTGTCCATCGTCGAGGTGGCTGCGGAGGTGGGTGCGGTTAGTGGTGGTCTGTTGGGGGGTGAAATGGGAAAAGGCGCTCATGTCACCCACCGGCAAGATCATCGGCGGAATACAAATCAGCCGGTCCGAACGGACTCGGCCGGCTTGATTTGTCTCAAAAACCATCTACTATACAACGTCAGATAATTTGCTCTGTGTATAATCGGTGCAGGCGTTTATCTGGAATCGACGAGATGAATTCATCCCAACAGTCTGCTCGAAAGGTTGCCGGTACAATCAGGCACCGATTAGTGCTCGCTATTGATAATCTGAGGCTGAAAGACCGGCTTGTCATTCAAAAGGCTCTTGTATACGCTGAGGAGCAATACGAGGGCTTTCGTGAAAAGACAAAGAGCTTCCCTGATAGGGGCGTGCCGCTTATCGTTCATCCGATGCGCATCGCTCTGATACTGATTGAGGAGCTGGAACTCAAGGACACGGGGGCGATAATAGCGTCCCTGCTGCATGGTCTGATCGAGCTTAAGCGAGACAAAATCACGATCGCCGATATGGAGCGCATGTTCGGAAGACCGATTGCCATGCTGGTTTCCATACTAACCAAGCCGCCTATACCAGCGGATATCTCGATTGAAGAGAAGAAGCAGAGACTGAATATTTACTATCGCCGCATCGAGCAGGCTAGCGTTGTTTCGAAGTTGGTCAAGCTGTGCGATCGACTCGATTCTGTGCGAGAAGCGCCTGAATGGCTTGATGTGGAACGCCAGAAGGAGTATCTGGAAGAGACCCGCTCTGTTTACCTTCCGATCGCAGAGTCAACCGACTCATATCTCTTCGAAGAGCTGACCACTGCCTGTGAGGTGCTCGAGCTGTCAGTGTACCCGGAGCGTAAGTTTGGTGCCAACAGCTAGTGGGGCACCATTATTAGTGCCAACCTGCCGACTGGTACTGGTTTGCAACTAAAAGATGCTCTTCTGAAAGCCGTATTCTAGCGCTTCTTGATACTGCTCGTCGGTAAAACCTTTGCAGAGTCCGTTCAACTCATCAAGGAAAATGCGGTCCTTATCCGGCAATTCGAAAGTCGAACCGGACGGATTGTCGTTGGACCATCGAAACACAAGTCGGCAGGCATGGTCGAACAACGCTTTCGCCCGATTCCATGCCGAAGCGTATTGCCGGTCTGTGAATCCCGGTACCCTTGACTTGAGCTTTTCAACGGCTTCTTTTTTTGAGAGTTTGTCGGTTTCTTTCTTAAACAGAACAAAAGCACCGGTCAACAGCTCAAGCTTCTCAGTGGCGGTTTTTTGAGCCATGGTTCAACCTTGTGACGAGTGGTTGGCAATATTTTATGCCAGCTCAATAGACATTCAAAACCTATTGTTGCTTGCGTAAATTGTATTCGGAAAGGGCGACGACTATTTTTATGAGACTGAGCGCGACCTTCAGGAATCACCTTTACTTTGTCGGTTTGTCAGGCCACAGCTTATGGACCAATCTTTCCATAAATGGCAGCGGTCTTCGGCTTATAGAGGCTGTTGCCGCCCGCGGTGTTTTCGTAAGTACCACTGTGAATAGATCGCTTGCATTGCTCGCCTTCAAACCGGCCATTGTGCTGTTCTCGTTAGCCGGCTTTTGCTCCCTCAATGTCCAGCCTTCCTGGCTGTACTGGCTCTGATAGAACGAATAAATCTCAATGAAGCGACTGATGTGCGAACAAGGCATTTCCACGACGATCTTGTTGTAGGTGGCTTGGATGCCCCTTTGACGCTGCTCGTCCTCGGTCAGAATTATTCCTCCCGGATAAACCGGCACTTCAAAATCTTCGTCCACTATTGCAGTCTCTTGCTGGGAGTCGTAATGCTTTTTTCCCCTGAGAATGGAAAGCTAGACATCATCGTGGCGACACGAAAAGAATTTGGACATGTTGAAATCATGATTTGAAAAATGCCTCTGAGACTACATCTCTGCGTGTATGCAGAGTTTGATTCGCTTGCGCATTAGCATGCGCGCCAATAATGGGGCGCCCTTGTCTTTTCGTAAAGGATTTGGCGAGCGGCTTCAGCCGCCGTTCGCTGCAGTCTTCGTGTTTGACACTCATTCGTCAAGTCCGACTGAATTTATCGGGCATTCGAAATATAGTATAGGCAGTAGTAAAAAAACTGAGATTGTTGAAAACGCAGAGAGGGGCGGTCTCTCTGCATCTTCAGCACCGGTGTGCTAGCCGCGGCGATTGGGATTTGCCGGGCATCGCGTAACCGGTGTGTCAGACTTTACCTCCAAGTCGCCGTCATTCGGAAGTGCTTCTGGCTGGGCACTTCAGGATGGCGAGCGCCGCCCAGTCGATTTGCAGGGTGCCACCGCGAGCGGTGTGCTTCTCCTTGAAGGTCTGTAGGCTGTTCCAGCAGGCGTCATCGATGAACACCAGCCCGCTGAAGTCTACTGTCAGCGCCGTGGTTTCCGGAATCTCTTCCAACGCTTCCGCCAGACTCGGAAGACACAGGAATGTCGCGGACCCGGTGAGGGAAAGCATGTGTTTGGTATCGCTCTCGGTTCGGAGCGCAGTCTTGAACTTCGACATGGTGAAGATCAAGCTGAGCAACGCGAGAATGGTACCGACGATGAACCCGGTGAGCAGGTCCGTACAGACGATCAACCCCGCGGTAACGAGGTAGATTGCCACCTGTCGCGGACCCGAGACCCGCAATTTGCGCACCTCCTTCAAGTCGATGAGCTTGAAGCCGGCGAACACCAGGAGCGCTGCCAGGCTTGCTGTCGGAATGATGTCCAGCGCTGCCGGTGCCAGGAGCACGATGAGCAGAATCCACAATCCCGAGAAGATTGTGGAGAACCTGGTTGTCGCGCCGGCTTCGAGATTTACCGAACTGCGGGCGAGTACGCCAGCGATTGGAAGTCCGCCCAGAAAACCGCAGATGATGTGCCCGATGCCCTGCGCGACCAGCTCCTTGTTGTGACGGGCTCTGGGACCATGGTGCATCTGGTCAACCGCGTTGGCGGTGAGCAACGTCTCCGTGCTGTTCAAGAAGGCGATCGTCAGGGCCGTGACGATGACTTCGTAGTCCGCCAGTTTCAAGAACGCAGCCAGCGACAGGAAGGTCGTCGAGCCTGCGATGTTCTCCGGAACGTCGACGTAGCTTATCGGCAGTCCGAAGTACCACGCTGTCAAAACCGCGCCCCCGATAGCGGGCACTGCCGGCGGGATGTGCAGCACCTTGTCGAGCTTGAAGTACTTCCACAGAACCAGGACGGACAGCGTGAGCGCGCTCACCGTCAGTGCCCAGAAGTGCTGGTTGAGCGGAAGCTCCCAGAGTGCCGTAACCGATTCCGGGATGCTCAGAAGGTTCGGCAAACCGCCGTTCTTGGGCTTGAGGTCCAGGAGTGAGTTGACCTGGCTCAGGACTATCAACAGTCCGATGCCTGACAGAAGTCCCTGGATTAACGCTGGTGGCATGGCTTTGAACCAGCGGCCCATACGCAAGGCTCCTGCCGCGATCTGAATGACCCCGCAGAGTACGATCGCTACGCCGAGCGCCGGTAGTCCGTGCCTGGCAGTGAAGGCGACCACCAGAACGGTGATGCTCGCAGTAGGTCCGCTGAGCATGAGCGGTACGCCCGTGAGTGGGGCGATGATCAGGCCTCCGACGATGCCTGAGATTAAGCCCATCGCAGGAGGAACCCCGCAGGCGTTGGCGATACCTAAGCAGAATGGCAGCGCGACGACGAACGCCACCGAGGATGCAAGGAAGTCCTTGGCGACGTTGGGGGTGCGCCCAACGAAGTGGTTTTTCTCACCCATACGTTCTCCGTAAGAGATCTTGTTAGAACATTGCGAATGTGAAGACGCGTTCCTGTTCGTTGAGCAGGAACTGCTGAGAAGCGGCGCTGTGCGTGGACAGCCCGTCGATATTTTTGTTCTCGCTGACCTGAAATCGCCTTCAGACTCGCATCAGCCGGCGATTGTGACCTCCATGATTGCGAGTTCGAATTAGTCTTCTGCGCTTTGCAGCGCGGAAAGCAGAGGGTTTTGAATTAGTAATCGGTTTCCTGGGTTGAATCGTGAGTTTCTGGTGAGTTAATGGACAGGCAAACAACTTGGATCAGACCGACCCCGGATTTCACCAGATGTTACGGAAGCTGAAATGCAAAAAAAAGCATAAGATTGCCGGATAGATCGGCGAAAGAGTTGAGCCTGTAGGTGTTGCGAGCTTTTGAATTAGATATCACTTGCGCTAATTCTCTTCGTGCAACTGCGCAAACCAAGATGGCTGAAGGTTAGAAGCAAGTTTGATTGCGAGAAATTGGCCCAAAAGTACTTGAAGGCTTCGTGCAAGTGTTCGTCTGGTCCGTCCAAATCAGATCCTGTCCAGGCTGTGTTGTCCTTGAATGTCGGCTTTGCCGCAACGGCGGCGATGGTGTCACATTTGACACCATCGCCGCTCCTTACAACTGCTCACTTCGTCCCGTCATCCTTTTCTTTCAGCTTGCGGCTGAAGAAGAGATACAGCGAAGCGGCAACGAACACGCAGAAGCTGCTCAAATAGAGCGTATAGCTCACCCCCATGTACTCTGCCAGCCACCCTGCGAGCATTGCAGCCAGTGGTGCGAAGCCCAGCATGAATGTGGAGTACAAGCCCATGACGCGACCTCGATAGCGTTCGCTGACCGAGGATTGCACCAGGGAATTCCCTCCGCTGAGCTGAACGCTTACTGACGCACCGGCGAGGGCGACTGCCACCACGGAGATGATGAGCAGCTTGGAGAACGCGATTAGCGCGATTGCGACCGACAGCGAGAGGCACGCAATCCCGATGCCGGGACGGAGGACTCTGCTGTTGCCGCGATTGGCCAATGCCAGGCTTCCAACGAGCGCACCGATGCCGGCGGCGGCCGAGATGAAGCCTAGAGTCGAGGCGGTGCCACCGAGCACTTGATCGACGACCACCGGAAGGAGCACTCCGTACTGGAAGCCGAAGAGGCTTGTTGCAGCGGACAGGAAGAGAACGGTTCGGACTTTTGGATCCATCAGAATCGACCACACGCTGCGATTGCCGGCTCCGGTGCTGTCCTGCTCATCGGTTTTTGCGTTGTGTTCACGAGGCTTGACGGTAATCATGCCGAGTGAGATCAGCGCAGCGACGTAGCTCAGCG
The DNA here is from genome assembly GCA_019746975.1 of Candidatus Obscuribacterales bacterium. Lineage (GTDB taxonomy): Bacteria > Cyanobacteriota > Vampirovibrionia > Obscuribacterales > Obscuribacteraceae > JADYXR01. The sequence continues at coordinate 16,212 of JAIERK010000139.1, read as the reverse complement.
CGTTTAGCGCGAAGCAGACAGTCTCTCCGAATATCCCGATGAACAGACCGGCGAGGGCGGGACCGATTGTTCTTGAGGTATTCCAGATAGCCGAGTTGATTCCGATGGCATTGGTCAATTCGCCTTTTTCGACCATGTCAGGTACGAAGGATTGTCTGGCCGGCAGCTCGATTGCGGTGATCGAGCCGCGGATGATTGCCAGGATTACCAACCAGGTGACGTTGATCAGACCGGTGTAAGTCAGCACTGTCAGCGCCGTTGCTTCAATCATCGCCAGAACCTGGCTAATCACCAGGACTTTTTTTCGATCGAAGCGATCGGCAATGATGCCGCCCGGATATGTGAGTAACAGGAGAGGCAAACTTCCTGCAAAAGTCACCATCCCCAGTGCCGCGGCCGAACCGGTTAGCTTGTAGACAAGCCAGCTCAGCGCGACCGACTGCATCCAGGTACCACTCAGCGAGATGACTTGTCCCCAGGAATAAACGCGGAAGTCGCGGTTATTGAGAGAGCGAAACGTTTGTTGCATCTCCCTTGCGACCCGCTGCACTAGCGAAGGCTTGTCGGGTTGATTCATCGTGAACTCCTGAGCCAGAGTCATGCGCGGCAAGACTCGAGCTTCGAAAAGGACACAGCAACGAGTCGCTGGAGGCGATTGAAGCTGTCTGATTGAATTTGAAAAAGCTGCTTTTACGAGCTCAGTTCGATAGCTAAGCGACTGTAGTAGTGATATGACGATTCAGGTTAGTACTGAACTACCGCCAATGCCATCGAGTTCGGTTAGTAATCGCTTAGAAGTGAGATTAAAAGAGAGAAACAGCGTAGCGAAGCTATTACACATCTCCAGAAAGCTCATGATTTTATGTAGTAACCAAGCTCTCCATTTTTTGATCAATATCGCTTAAGGGGTGCAGATGAGCTAGATTTTGCCAACTGGTCTAGTAGAGCCGGAAATCGAGCGATGTGAGCCGCGCTATCTTTATCAGAGCGCCAATAAGTCGAAGTTTAGAATTGCGCTGCCCAAAGTGCTTCTTGAAAACCGGTGCTGCGTCTGGGTTTCACCGATGACAACCTGTCACATTAGTGATATGGGTGGTACTGTCTGTGTTGCCAACAGGTCTCGAAAGATCATAACGTCAGCTCGTTCTTGGTTCCCTTAACACAGAGTACGTCTAGAAGAAACTTTCGCAACTTTCGCAAATGGAGTTCTACTCGGATCTTGGAGATCCGCGTGGAAGCTCTGTGTTTCTGCATCCCTTCCTCTGGACGGAGGTCCTCAACTGCTCAGCCTGGTGCTGACAAAAGGAAAAAACATGCTGCCCAACACAGCGGGTTTAGCTGGCAAAATCTCTCTTCGGGCAAGCGAGATTCGCCCTTCCAACATTCGTGATGCTGCCCGACTAGTTCAAGAAACCCCCGGCGTGGTCAATCTCGGGCAAGGTTTGCCTGAGTACCCTGCTCCGCAATGTCTGAAGGAGGCCGCGGCCGCAGCTCTCTTCGCCGATCACAATCAGTACACTAACACGTGGGGGCTACTGCAGCTTCGTCAAGCCATCGCCGACAAGATGCGGCACTACAACGGTCTGGACGCCAACCCCGAACACGAGATTACGGTCACGTGCGGTGCCAGCGAGGCGCTCAATGTCTCCCTGCTATCGCTCATCAACCGCGGCGACGAGGTGATCGTGTTTGAACCCTTCTACGAGAACTACCACCCGAACGTAGTCATCGCCGGTGGTGTCCCTCGCTATGTCCGGCTCCACGCGCCCGACTACACGTTCGACCCTGACGAACTGCGGGCCGCGTTCAACGAGCGCACACGAGCTATCCTGATCAACACACCTCACAATCCCACGGGGCGTGTGTTCAGTCGGGAAGAGCTTACGGTCATCGCCGAGCTGTGCCAGAAGTGGGATGTGGTGGCGATTACTGACGAAATCTACGAGTACATGGTGTACGACGGAAATCGTCACATCAGTATCGCCACCCTGCCTGGCATGCGCGACCGGACGATCACGATTTCTGGTCTGTCCAAGACCTTCGGGATCACCGGCTGGCGACTCGGTTACGCAGTCGCGCCACCGACCCTGAGCACCGCGCTGCGGAAGCTGCATGACTACATGACGCTTGCCGCACCGTCACCTCTGCAGGTGGCGGCCATCACCGCTCTGAAGATGCCGGACAGCTTCTACGAGGAGATGTGCGCCAAGTACAAGGCCCAACGCGATGCACTGATGGTGGTGGCGCGCGAGGCCGGGTTCCAATTCCGCCCGCCGCAGGGGACGTACTACCTGTTCACCGCCGCGTCTGAGCTCGGCTTTGCCAACGACCGGGTGCTTTGGCACCACCTGGTCACCAAGTTCAAACTCGCGACCGTGGCCGGCTACTGCTTCCACCGTCCCGGCGTCGAGAGCAACAACATCAGGTTCTGCTATGCCAAATACCCTGAGACGATTCGGGCTGCCAGCGAACGCCTCGCGGCGTTCAAAGCCAGCCTCTCCAGCGCTCCGGTCTCGACCGGGGGCGTTCCGTCCACGGTATCGCTCGCGATGGCCGGTTCCTGAGCGCAGTCGCATCCGTCCTTCGGTTCGGTCGGTTGCACCTCAATCGAGATGCTCGGTTGGGTTGCAGCTGGCCGTTCCGGATCGCCTTTGGCTGCGTCGAAGCAACTGACAAATGGGCGGGTCTTTCGAGACTCCGCGTCACTACAGATGGTGTCGTTCTGACACCTTGGTTCGAGCGCTCTAGTTTAGCGCTCGCTTGAGAAAGCGAACTGAAAATGGTCAATCAACCAAGCCGAGCTTGGACCGCAGATGACAGGATGGCAGCGATGGCTTTCGTCGTCGAGCAGATGACGGAGTCGGTCGGTCTGGGTCACTGCCCTCGGACCCCTGGCGCAACGACCATCCGTTCGTGGGCGGATCGGATGAGTCTTCTGCTCAACGCGCCGCCCGCGGAGCTGGAGTTTCTGCGACCCTACGTCATGCAGGATGCCGATGCTCGCATCATCCGCCTGGAGGACTGGCACCTGCAGGCCGGCTTCGAGCTGTTGAACCACGACAGCAAACTCGTTAACCCGTACATCCTTCCGCGGACGGCATCGCGGTTTCACCTCTGCGGCAAGATGGTCGCCGACCCGTCGCACGATGGCACGCCTCGGCTGCTTGACCATACGGGGCTGACAACGGTCTCCGGGCGGCTAATCTCCGACAACCATCTCACCTTCATCCTGGGCAAGCCTGACAGCCGCTACGTCCAGTGGATCGAAGGTCGGAGCAGATCGAAGCTCGTCGGTTACCCCATGGTCGAGCTGAGGCCCGTCACCGCGGACAGTCTGACAGAGGAGCTGTTCGAGGTGTGTCTGCAGGACGAGATACTGCCAGCGGACGTCGGTGAGTACGTCCGGGCGATGGTCGGCCTGCAGGAGACGGAGTTCCACTTCTCGCGCTACGACAACTCCGCGCTCAGTCTCACCATCGAGGAGCGTTGCTACAAGGGTGAGCGCACCTTCAAGACGGAACCTCCGACCGCCGAGACGAGAACCGTGGCGGGCGCGATGAGCCTGGTCCGGCGCTGGCTGGCCGAGTACCTCGACCGCAAGGCCTCCCAACCGAAGCCGAGCCCGGAGGCCGATGATTAGCGCAGCGAGCGCGGTGACGTCCGACCTCGACGCTCGAAAAAGACGCAAGAGCCCGCTGACTCTTGCGTCTTTTCTTTGTCGGCTTCTAGTCATATATATAGTAGTGTGGTCGCTGCGTATTGCGTATATTATGAGGAGAGTGTCCCATCGGTAGTTGAAATTAGTGATGAACCGCACTGTAGGCTGCACCAGGTAGTGTTCTAGGTGCTTAAATCAATTCTGTGCGGTATGTTCAGTTAACCGCTCACTAGGAAAGAGTTTGAGCGTCTGCTAGTAAACCAATACATCCACAGTACCGCACTAGCTGCCTGTACTCGCGATTTGCGAAACGCTGAGCGGATGCAATTGGTGGCGTCTTTTAGAGCGTCTTGCGTAGTTCTTCAAGTCGGAAAGGAGCTCTTGAGCAAGTTGGAATTCAGTGTTATCGACTTCCGTTCGGACATGACCATCGCCTAGGAAATCCGATATCGCTAAATCCGGCAGTACGTAATTGTTGGGGGTGGGACTGGCCATGGGAAAAGAAACCTCGAATAAGCGAGGTTAATATCCTAAGGTGGAAGATTTGACCAAATCTTGGCAGTCTCCAGTAAATTTTGCCAATTCAACAGTTCGTCAGACCGCTTCACTTCATCCAGGGTTTTTGCCGGAGGGCAAAAACTGCTGTCTAGGACGGCATGTCGACATTCTAAAAAGGCCCTCTTGACAACTAAGCCATATAGTGAACTTTTACACAAAACCAAAGCGGCGAAGGGTTACTTCGTCCGCTCGGGTCCGGGCATGCCGGTTGTGGTTGCTTCAGTCCGCGCTCGTCAGCGACTCGAGCGCGAGACGATGCGGGTTGTGGTCGTGGCGACCTCTTCGTCGGGCTTGGCTTTCTTCGTGTTACTGCTGTCCTTGTACGGCTTGACCGAGCTGGTGAGCTTCATGTTGAGTCCGGGGTTGAGGACCACCCGGTCGAGGTTCTCGCCGGACACGGCGGTGCCCTCGATGAGCCAGATGGTACCGTCGCGCAGTACGACACCTTTGCTACGGCCGGCGATCTTCACTTTCGCGTCGTTGCCGCCATTGATGACGAGGGTCACATCCGCGCCGTCCTGTGTGGTGAACACCGTCGGCTCGCCGCGGTAGATGTTGGTTTCATGCTCAGTCGCGGACGGACGGACCACGCCGAGCCAGCGCTCGTCGAGCGCCTCTCCGTTGAAGCGGATGCTGCCGTCCGTCACCTGGATGGGCGTGATGTCGGATTGGTTGTCCAGGACCAGCTTCTCGACCAGCTCGACCTGCTTCGAGTAGGCAGCGTACTCGGCCTTGGTGTTGAACTCGCGGAAGGTCGCGCCGGCGCGGGCGAGGATGGTGCCGCTGTCTCGGGCGTCCACGTGGACTCCGGACTCGGCGACGATTCGTCCGCAGTTCTTGGCGTTGTAGTTCGCTTGCCCTTCGAGGTAGAGCGTGCCGTCGGCGAAGACAATCCCGCGGCCGGAACCGGTGACTTCGAGCGACCGACACGGCAGGCCGAATCGATCCCGGAACGTGACCTTATTGTCGCCGGGGCAGACGAAGATGAGCGAGCCGGACCACGGCAGGGTGATCTGCGTTTCGCCTTGTTGGACGACCTTGCTTGTCATCCACGAACAGTAGATGGGCTGCCCGCCCTGGAGGAGCGTGGCGTCGTCGGCGATGGCGATCGGCGACTTTTCGGGTTGGCTGATGCGGTCGGCGACGAACGCGTCCAGCCGCCGATGCTCCTTTTGGCGCTGAACATACGGCACGGTGATGGCGATGCCGGCCACCGCGATGACCGCGACGAGGAGACCGCGCCGGAGGCGCGTGGAAGCGACGAACTGAGTCATGTTGTACTCCGAGAGACGAGGTTGGTGAAAGGCTCGATCTGAGCCACATAAAGCAGCGAACGGACAGCATCTGCGCCCTGTCCGTTCGTCTTGGTTGGTTTCTGTTGGTTCGTCAGGCCGCCGAGGCCTGAATCAGCGCCTGGAACAATGGCATGCTGTCTTCCGGATGGGCTTCCGGGTGCCACTGGACTGCCACCGCGAATGGGTGATTTGTCAGCTCGATTCCCTCGATCACCCCGTCGTCCGCGCGCGCATTGACAACAAGCCCTTCACCGAGCCGATTCACGGCCTGGTGGTGGGAGCTGAGAACAGGCTTGAGAGTGGGGGTACCGAAGATTTTGGCCAATCGAGTGCCATCCACCAGGTTGACCGGGTGGTGTGGGTAGTCCCTGGCGGCGGTCGAGGGCGTGGCGGCATCCTTTGCTTTCGGGCGGTGGGTGTCACCCAAGCCGGCTTGCTTGGTTTCCAGGTCCTGGAAGAGCGTTCCGCCGAGCGCGATGTTCAGAAGCTGCAATCCACCGCAGATCGGCAGCAGCGGTTTCTTCTTTTTCTTTCGCTTGCCTGTGCCCTGCAGCAACTTGTTGATCAGCCGCAAGTCGAACTTTTCACGGTCTGGGTGCAGCGTCTTGACAGTTGGGTCTTGTGCTTCTCCGTAGAGCAGCGGGGAGTAATCGAGACCGCCGATCAAAACGACTCCGTTGACGAGTGAGAGGAGTCGGTCGAGATCATCGTCGTCAGTCACCGGGGGCAGTAGCACAGGGACGCCACCGGCCTTCGTAATGGCCTCGATGTAGCGTCGCCCCACCTTCACGTCCAGTGGGTTTTGCACGTTGACGTCTACGTTGAGGCCAATCACTGGTTTCATGTTTCTCCTCAGATTGTGCGGGCCGGCATGCGCTTCACGCGAGTGCATCCGACCACCGCGGGTCGAAGAGACTCGGACGACGGCGTCGTCCGGTCTCTCGGGTTGTTGCGTGTCTACCTGTCTACCCGGCCGTCAGTGCATCAGCGCCGGCTAGTGAGCAGGCAGACGACCGCGTAGAAGAAGATCGAACCGACCGCGTACAGCACGAAGCCGAAGCCGGTCATGAAGAACCCGACCGTCAGCCAGCTCAACGGCAGACTGATGAAGCCGAGGACGACCTTTCCGCCGCCGTTGTAGCTCGGGCTGAGCGTGGAGAGGATGAACATGTTGACCAGCGTGATGACGGCGGGCACGACCACGATGATCGTGGCGATGGTGCCGGTGAACAGCAGGCTGAGGAGGCCGAGGACCAGCGCGAGCCCGGTGCCGCAGATCGCGATCGCCATTGCCGTCTTCTGATCGTTGGAGGGACCCATGAGAGAACTCGCTTTCGTGGTTCAGTCGGCATGTAGAGCCGACCTACAGGATGGGAAGCCGGCCGCCCGCGCGGGTGGCCGAAGTCGGCGAACCGGTGCTTGCACCGGTGGTGGTGTCACTGGACACCGTGGGTACTCGGCCAGTCCGAGCACCCCTTTGCGTTGCTTTGGGCGAAGTCAGGGGCGCTCGCGCCTCGATCGATTGTCAGTCCGCGGCGATTTCCAGGCCTGGCCGGAGCTGCTTGAGGTGGGCCTTGCCGATCGGGGTGATCTTCGTCTTCCAGATCGAGAGCTGTTGGAGGTTGGGGATGCTGGCCAGGTCGTCCACCGCCGCGTCTGTGACTGACTCGATCCGGTCCAGGCTCAACTTCCGTAGCTCCTTCAGTTTGACCAGCGCCTTGACGCCTGAGTCCGTGATGTTGTTGGACGACAGGTTGAGGCACTGGAGATTGGGTAGCACCGTGAGTTTGGACAGACCCACGTCGTCCACCTTCGTGCCGTTCACCTCCAGGGTTTCGACGTTGCTGCCGGCCAACGCGTCGATGCAGGCATTGGTCACCTGCGAGCCGCCCAGAGAGATTGTCCGGAGTTTCGGCAAGTGGACGAGCGACTTCAGCCCTTCGCCGCCCACCTTCGTGTAGCTCAGGTTGATGATCTGCAGGTTGTTGAGGCCGGACAGGGAAGCCAGCCCTTTGTCGGTGACCTTGGTCGCCCCGAGCGCGAGCCACTCGAGTTCGGTCAGACCGGCTACGCTCTTCAGCCCTTCGTCCGTCACCTTGGCCCCGGTGAGGTTGAGCTGTGTCACCCCCTTGATGGATGGCAACTGCTTCAGCGTCTCGTCGGTGACGTTATCGGTGTCCCAACTAGTGATCTTGACCGGCGTCTCGCCCTCATCCTGTTTCGGGATGGTGACGAAGACTAACGCGGTAATGACCAGTCCGAGGCACCACAGCAGCAATTCGGTAATCGCACGCATGGGAGTTTTTCCTATGAACAAACGTGTTGGCGGTCGACGCCCTGCGCGTCGGCCGATGGCACCGGTCTCGATGCCGTAGTTGGACGTGTCGGGGCGATGGGTCTGCATCGCCCTCATGGTTGGACTGCGAAAGCCTACGACTGCGCGGCTCTCATTCGCCGAAGCGAGGACGTCACCAGTTGATGTATCGGTCCTTGATCACCGTCGGGTACTTCTCGAGGTCTTCCCGGTTGACGCCGTAGATGTTGATGTACTCCGTGCCAGTGGTCCAGACCGGGAATCCCGAGCAAGAGCTGTAGGTCGAGGTCGGCACGACTTCGATGACGTGTCCGATGTCGCCGAGCAACCAATCCAGCTCCTGCAGGAGCCTTCGCTCCGTCGGGTTGAACTTCACGTCTTTCAACAGTGCGAGGTCGTTGTGTGTGATCACGCCGTCTCCGTCGCGGTCCAGGTCTTGGAACCGCCGCAGTGCGAATCGCTTGATCTGGGGGGCGATGTCGGTCAGGTAGGCTTTTCGCCGGGGGATGACGACCCAGCCGATGCACATTGGCAGCAGACCGAATCCGACTCCGAGGGACGCGGCCTGCAACAGCGGGACGCAGTCGCCGTCGGGGCTGACGAACAATCGTGATGCGCCCACGCCGATGCCGGCGGTGACGATGGTGAGGAGGATGCCCACCGTGAGATACGTTCGAGGTCCGCGCCGCGAGATCTCCATCAGTGCCAATCCGCTGAGGAGGGCACTACAGGCGGTGAGGAGCAGAACCATGGCGACTGATAAGCTCATTCGATGTTCCTTGTGAAAGACGATGGTTGGTTGTTCAAGAGCGACGTTGCTCACATTGACTCGGTCGACTGGGCCGACCGACACACTGGATGCACACTTGCGATCCAAGTTCGACTCAAGACAAGCTCTTTGGTTTTTGGAGGGGGGCTCCGGGGTTTCGTGAAAGTTGGAGGGTTTATATCACCGTATGGTCGTTCGGTATAAATTGCAATTCTTCAGTGACATGACGCGCAGGGCACAAGCAGAGCTGTGATGAGCCTTTGCACAACATCTGCAATTGACTATGTGAAGAAGGAGTTTTAACCAACTAAAGATATTTCTATGGAAAGGCCTGGCGCACTTGAAAATACTGATATTATTACGCGAATCTCATGTTTCGAGATGCGCACTAGATCAGGGTTCTCGCGTTTTCTGTGTAACAACGTGATCCGATTTTGAATTTAGTAATTGGTTTTGCATCAATATGCAATTCATCAGCAGGTGTCACTGAAAAACCGCTTGAAATGAAGACTTTGCAATAAGTTGTTGACTAACGTAAATGGATTTTGTCTATCAACAAGACTTCTCCGATGATCTAAATGGTGAAAACCAAAGGCGATTTTAATACGTCAACAAACCTCAACAAACCTTGATGAAATCAGAGCATTCGTTGGACTTCAGTATGCGAGCTTCGACTTTGTAGATCGAAATCAAAATTGCGACAGGATAATCAATAGTCCGGAAGACCTTTCTGAATTCAGGGCTGTTGTGAGTCTTCCTGATTCGATTTTGGGATCTTGTAAATCAGGATCGAGTCTCCAACAATCGCAGTGGGTTTCAATCTCAAAAGCCATCTTAAACTCTTAGGCGGAATCTGCTGCAGGATACTGACATTAGTGTGCGCGAACTCTTCCCTCTGCGTTACAAGTGCTTGAGCTTGCGCCCTGAAATGAGCAGATACCGCAAGGAATTCACCCTCTTTGAGCGGCATTCGCGTCCAGGGTACGACGCGATCTCGAAGATAATATTGAGCGTTGCCGGTGCCGAAATATAGTAGATAAATCTTGGTGATTTTGTGCTTCTTTGCGTACAGTTTGAGCCGATAAAGGTCTATTCCCCAATCGAAATTAGAGTCAATCGCGACATAGTAACCCCGGCGTTTGCCGCCGGCTATCTCGTTGAAGTAGGCGAGATATCCTGGATAGGCCATCAAAGAAGAGGCGCAGCCGTAGGTCAGGCAACTGATTATGAACATCCTGGCTAACTGCATTGACGTGTTGAACAACTGCGAAACTGTTGCTGCGGTAATTAGATAAAGGAACGGCATGATAGGAAGAATATGTCGGATACCGAGATTCAGCTTGGCTGATACAGCGATCCAGAGGTACAAGATCACGAAGATTACCGATCCGATGGTGACTATATTCTTGCGAATTGCAGCGCCGAGAGCCACTGCAAACGGCTCAGTCTCTGTCTGTCGAAAGAGGTGAATTCTTAGGAACTGCAAAAGCGAGTTCATCAGGAGCCCTATCGCAAGCAGGGTCAAGAGCAGGAAGCCCAGAGGTTCTTTAGTAAGAAGTAGCGTAGGGTAGAACCAGGGGTTGCCGCCGCGATAAAGTTTGCCCTTTAAATAGCCGGCTCCGGCGTGACCGGTCTCGACGTGCATCGTCTGACCGACCAGTCCTGTGAAGTACCAGGAGAACTGCCTCAAAACAGGCACTTTTTGCGTACGCTTTATTACCCATACACGCGGGTCATCGTCAATCATGTAGAACTGAATTTCGTTGTAGAGCTTCTGTGCCCAAGGAACGAGATTGATCATGTTGACGAAATAGAAAGACCAGAGCATGAACAGTGCAATTCCGGCGAACAGGCAGCCATGTCTAAAGATCTTGCGTAGAACACCAGGCAGGAAGTGACCTCGCTGGATGAGGCCGGCTAAGATCCAGAGCAGCACTATGAGTACGTAATACGGTATGAGAACTATCAGCGAGTGTTTTACAAGCAATGCTAGCCCTGTGACAATCGAGAGCCGGACCAGCTTTTTGCGACTCTGATCACGCAGATAGTCGAAGAACATAACGATCGCAACGAAGAAACTTATGGTGGCAGGCGCGTCTGTCGTGACGAATCTAGCGTGGGCGAGGAAAGTCGGAGAGGCTGACATCATAAGGATTCCAATCAATGCAGCGCAGCAACCGAACTCGATTCTCAAACGACGAAAGTAGTAAAACAAAAACAATATTGCGCAGATCTGCAGAGGAATTCGCGCCACACGCAGCATGTTCTGCGGATTTTTGCTTCGCCAGAAAAATTTCAAAAAAAGCTTTTCTTTTTGCCGGTACTGCCATTGGGGCGAATCAAAACAAGGATTGGGGTGGACAAACGCTAGTACAGCCAGACCAGCGATGTCTTTCACGAGGGGCGGGTGATAGACATTCATCCAGTAATTTTGCGCGCGGACGTAATAGTATCCCGCTGTAATGTGCTCTACTTCGTCGTAGCAGGGCGAGTCATCCCACGATGACGTCAGAAGAATTATTGCGGAGAAAAGGACAATCAGCCAACCTGACCACTGTTTGGTTTTCTCCGAAAAATGCACGATGCCGCCTCAACTAAATTCGAAAGCGATGCTACTATTGTCTGGCTCCTGTTGCAACGGTGGTGCAAAGGGTTCATCACGATGATTCTTTATTATGCCCTGGCAGTGGACTTGGTCATCTTACCCGAGCGCGGGCTCTGATCATTTCGCTTTTCTTGGGACCGGAAGTGACCATTCTCACTGATTCTCGGCAGGAAATAGCTCAGCCAACGTCGTGAGAATGGCAGTCGAGTTGTCCGACGACCGAGCGCAGGCGGCTTCTTGGTTGCGTGGTCAGATAAGGCTACTTGCGCCATCAGATTGTTATCTGGACGCTTTTCCTTGCGGTTTGCTTGGCGAGCTTGATGCAGACTTCTGGTGCGAAAGTCTGAGCAATTTGCCGATAACACATCTGGCCCGATTGTTGAGATTCGATCGCTTCAAGACTCTCATTCCAGAGAGACCGATAAAATTGGACTGGACGCTCATACTTGAAGGGTTGACTTCGGAGCATCGCCGGTATGTTGCTGCGGTTAGCATTTTCATTTTTATAGAAACGAGCGATTGGCGCGCCTCGGCTGGGATCGATGTCGAGATATCGAGATCATACATAGTGATGCACCAATCGTCCGGTGCTCCACCGCTTCGTCGCCGAATACTACGGTCAGAGGAATGATGACGCCTGACGCTAATGTCGTTGATTGAGTCGCGGCCTTTCTTTTGCCAGATTTTTAAAAACATCGATTGCCGCGACCGGTAAAGAGAAAAAACCGCGCAAGATTGTTCTTCGATCCGGCCAACCGTCCTTGAAAGTTACCATCATGCGGTTGTTTCTAAAGAAAAACTTGAAGTTGAACTTCCCGAGGTAGATGATGATCAGAAGTGCAAAAAGTAGCATGGTAGGCTCGTTGGCGATATCTACGATGATTGCCTTGCTGCCCTTGGCGTACGGCATCGCTCGCCGTACATAATTGCTTGCGCCGCTTGCGGAGCGAATCTTCCGCGCCCCAAAGACCACGACATCGGTTGTTCCGATTTGGCTATCGACATCGGTTGTGCTCGAGCTAAGGCATTCGCGAAAGAAATCGGACAGATCCATCGTTATCCGCGGACTGTCTACGACTCTTACAGAGCCAGTCGCGTCTACTGTGTTCAAGAGCCAGAGCATTACCGCGTCAAGCAAGCTTTGTCCGGAGAGGCTGGATGCTTTGAATGAAAACTGTCTATCCATCGAGACTGGACCGTAGTCATTGACCTTCTCGTTACGCACCTTTCGCAGTAGGTTTTTCAATGACAAAACTCCCAGAACGCCCTCCGTGTAAGGGTGAATGACAGCTGCCGAGTAGTAGGACGGAATATCTCTGAGGCGCAAACTCTCCCATCTCGAAAGCACCTGTGGATGCCAGGAGACCTCGACCCCGAGCCGGGCAATGGCATAGGCGATCGTCCAATCGTGACTGGTCAGACCGAGGACCTGGGCCCGATACCTCGTTGGTGCGCTACCTACCCAGGCTGAAGTCGGTGGCTTCAACTCGTCGGATAAAAGAATGCCGGATTCATACAGCTCCAGGCATAGCTGTCGGCTGAAAATCATGCATCCACCTTGGATTGATATACTTTCGCCGGACATGACAATGGTGCCGCCAAAGTATCGATCAACAGTAGGCCAGAAGGAGAATGGCTTGACGACACGTGTATCGGGATCGACCTTGATCAAGAAATCGGCCGGCTTCTCCAGGAAAAGTTGCAGCATTCTATGACAGACAGCGCCCCCATGTTCGACTCGATAGAGCTGCTCGCCCTCTACCATATCGACATTCGGCTCGCTTCTCAGCAGGGCAAGAGCGCTCTTATCGTCTCGGTCGCCATCGAAGCAGATGATGATACGGGACGTCGGATAGCACTTCTTTATCTCGTAGACGACTCTGAGAAGCTCAGTCCGCTCTCCACAGCACTGAATGTAGAAGCAAGTAGAAGGAGTTGGAGCTGTCATCGAAATGGTGCGTCGCGGTTTTGATTGAATATACAATATACACAGATTGTCTGGTATTGTGATACCAGCTTACAGCTAGCAAAATCGGAATGCATGAATCATCGTCCTGACCTTGACCGTGGTGTCGATAAGCCTAAGCTGGCCGTTATTTGCCGGCACATCGGCATGCCGTCCGAGACCTTCATTCACAAGCATATAGACGATCTCTATCCGGGAAGAACAGTTGCTATCTGTCAATTTACTGAGTCTGCCTGGCAAGCTCGTTCGCCTTCTCTGGTGCTGGAGCCCGATAGTAAGCAGTCTTTTCGAACGCGTCTTTTGGCAAAACTAGGATTGAAGCGGCAGCATGCTGTGAAGATGCAAAAGGCCCAACGCTTCCTCGAGGAACACAAGATCACGACTTTGATGGTAGAGTATCTCGATCTCTCGACGGAGTGGATGTCTATAGCCAAGAAAATGGGACTGCGAATCTTTCCGCATGCGCATGGCTATGACGTTTTTACCAGACTGCGCCAGAAAGGATGGCCCGAGAAGTACCGTCGACTGGAGGACAGTGACGGTGTGATTCTTGTAAGCGAACACAGTCGCAGCCATCTTATCGAATTGGGGTTGAACAAGGAAAAGCTGCATGTCGTGCCGTGTGGCGTCGTCGTTCCGGAAAAAATCGAAAGGTCCGAAGAGAATGCAATTGTTCGCTGTCTGGCTGTTGGAAGAATGGTTCGCAAGAAAGGACCGCTTGATACGCTCGAGGCATTCCGTCAGGCTAGTGCTAAAAACCCGAGTCTCAGACTGGATTTTGTTGGTGGTGGCTATCTCTTCGAACGGGCCGACAACTTTGTCAGAAGCCACGGCTTGACCAATGTTGTTACTCTGCATGGAGTCAAGAGTCACGACTTCGTCATGCGACGCATGCGTGAGGCCGATATGTTCATCCAGCACTCCGTTACCGATGCCGAAACCCACGATCAGGAAGGGCTGCCGGTGGCAGTTCTAGAGGCTATGGCTCATACGCTTCCAGTCGTGTCGACTGTGCACGCCGGCATACCTGAAGCAGTTGTGCATGGTGTAACAGGGCTATTGGTGGCAGAACACGATACCTGCGGTATGTCCGACGGCATTCTCTTTTTAGCTGAAGATGGAAAGAGTCGTGTGCAATTCGGAAGTGCTGGTTGGCTAAGGGTAAAGGAGCGATTTTCCTGGGAGGCGGAGCGCGAGAAGCTTCTGGCAATTATGGGATTAAACGGCGCTTGAGCGCTCAGGACATCATGATTGCGCCTTTCTGGATGTTGAAGCAACGGGTGAACGGTCCGTCTTCAGCGGTAAGCTCGGCTAGCGTCCCAAACTGTGCAATTTGATGACCTTGAAGAACGTAGATGCAATCGGCATATCCAACCGTCGATAATCTGTGGCTGGTTAAGAGAACCGTTTTCCCTCTCATCTCTTCGAGCAAGGCTTTCATTACTAGATCTTCCGTGCGTGGATCGAGGGCGGCTGTGGCTTCGTCCAAAATGAGAATGGGAGCGTTCTTCAGAAGGGCACGTGCAATAGCGATTCGCTGTCTTTGTCCAGCAGACAACTGTGTGCCTTTGTCTCCGATGAGGCTTTCCATCCCGTCGGGTAAGCTCTCTACCAGGTTGGCGAGCTGGGTTATTTCGAGAACTCGGGCAAGCTCACTCGAAGTTGGCTTGCTGTCGAGCTCGTAACAGAGGTTGGCTCTCAGAGTATCGTCGAAGATCATCGGATCTTGAGGGACGAAGGCGATTTTACTCCTGACTGATGGAAGTGAAAATTGTTGAATGTCGACACCGTCCAAGAGTATGTGACCTGGATCGCATTCATAAAGCCGGAGCAGGAGCTGAGCGATGGTGGTCTTACCGGCTCCGGTCTCACCGACGACGGCCGTGATCAGACCTGCCTTTACTTGAAAATCGAGAGAGTCGAAAACCGGCACGCCAGGCTTGTAGGAGAAGCGCAGGTCTTCGAAAATGATACTATCATTGATACCGCTAAAGGTTTCGGTTCCGCTGGCGATGATGTGCTTGCCGTCGTCGCACAAGAAGCTGTGAAGGATCTCCATGCCGCCGGCATCGGAAGCCAGTCTTGTGCGGAACTGATTGAGAAGGTTGAACAACGGAATCACTTTCGACGAGAGATAAAAGAACACGAATACGTGACTTGGTGGCAACGCAGATGACAAGCTCGAAGCGGAGGTGACGAGGGCTAGCATCCAGGCCAGTGCGAGTTGTGCTGATGTGGTGCCGACTTCTTGTAACGGTTCGATCAGGCTATTCAGTCTTTGATAGCTTTTCGAAATGCTGAATTTCGTATTAGCCAGACCTTCGATTACACTGAGTTCTCGCTCTGCCTTTCCTGAGTGCTGAACCAGGTTGACTCGTTTGATTAATTCGCCGGTTTTGATGCGCAGATCATCATTGGACCTGGTTCTGTCTCTGGCTATCCGCTCCAGGCGGGCGACGAAATATCTAATGGTCAGGACTATGGGCGGCAGAAAGAGAGCGAGCGACAATGTTAGCTGCCACGATATTGCTGCCATGAGAATAAGATAAAAACAGAGCATCAGCAGGCTCGAAAGAAGCGAGTGGAACCCGGTCATCTGATGCACGATCCAGGCCTTGCATCTGCTCATGTCCGAGTTGACTCTTTCGTTGCTTGTGTTGTCGTGATACATCTTGCCGAAAGACATATAGCGTGCGACAAGTTTGACCAGAATGCCGGCCGAAGCCGCCTCGGCCTGAGTCGAGATCACGAGGCGCAGGATGTAAGACAAAAGCGCTTTCAGAACGACGAATGCGAAGATCGACACGAGCAGCACGCAGAAGACAGAGGTGCTGTCCTGGTGATCGGTAGGCAGGTGGCTACGCAGAGTCTGGACCACACCGCCTGAAAGTTGTGTGAAGTCTTGTTTTATCAACCCTTCGGCCAGGGGAAACAAGAGTGAAATGATGCCCAGATTGACGAGAACAACGATGGCCGATGACGCGGCGGCAACGAACAAAAGAGGCATGTTGGCATTGGCAAGACGCATGCACTCGAACACGTCTTTC
>JAIERK010000103.1 GCA_019746975.1 Candidatus Obscuribacterales bacterium | reverse complement strand
AAGCGGTACGTGAGCTGGGTTCAGAACGTCGTGAGACAGTTCGGTCCATATCCGGCATGCCCGTAGGATTTTTGAGCGGAGCCGTCCCTAGTACGAGAGGACCAGGACGGACGAACCTCCAGTGTACCTGTTATCACGCCAGTGGTAGACGCAGGGTAGCTGTGTTCGGAGCGGATAAGTGCTGAAAGCATATAAGTACGAAGCCCACCGCAAGATGAGAAATCCCATGGGGTTAACCCAGTAAGGGCCCAGGAAGACCACCTGGTCGATAGGTCGCAGGTAGAAGCGCCCCGTAAGGTTAGCGCGTAGCCAAGCGATACTAATAGCCCGAGGGCTTATCCAATTTATTTTGGTGTTTGATTACAAGTCTAGTGAGTCACGCAAAGCGGACTCCACTCTCAATGTGCAGTTTTCAGGGTAATGGATGCTTGAATCTCCGGATTCAAGTTCCACTACAGGCGGTGTCAAAAGAACTAGTTTCAAATTGTGAAACTTCACCGCAGAGAGCGCTACTTCCTAGTGAAGATGCCGTACCCTAAAAGGTTCTTGGTGCCGAAGCGACCGGAACACACCCGTTCCCATCCCGAACACGAAGGTAAAGACGGTCAGCAGCGACAATACTTGGTGGGTGACTGCCTGGGAAGATAGCCCGGTGCCAGGAGTTATGTGAAGCCTCGAGTGAATAACTCGAGGCTTTTGCTTTGTCGGGATTTTTTGCGCGCGGGCCGAGCCCTCATGTCCGGCGGTCTTCCGTGCGCGGGCAACGGCACCACCACCAGCCGCGATGCCAACATTGCTCCTTGAAATTTCCCTCCGCCGAACCCGATCCGCCTGCAATCCGTCACCAGCCAGAACCCGCACGCTGGGCGCCCGGACCAACCGCGCACACCCGAGCCCTGCATGTACAGAGGCTCTTCTCGCCCGGTTCGAATCCTCGCCCACCTGACATCTAACATAAGGTCTCTATTATATTTTGAAGCCCTTTTTGGGTCGTTTTGAGTAGTATGCCTTATATCGCCAAAACGCCAATCCTCATGACAATCATTTTTGACAAGGTCTTCCGAAATTAGGTCGCCTCCGCTACGGTAGCCAATCCTAACCCTCCCCGGAAGGGTTCTCTTCTATGACCCTGACGACAAACGGAGCAGTATTAGTCGGAACCAACAACAGACGACACGTAAGCTGCTCCGCCAAATTGCAGTATGTCTCAAGGGTTACGTTTGTCGCGCCGCGTTCGATCTGCGAAATTCTTGCTTGAGATAGTTCGCACAGCTGAGCCAAATCGCGTTGCGTCAATTTGGTTTTCCGACGCATCGCCACAAGCTGTCTCAGCAGGCTCTCTACGTTGGAGGCCAATCGTCGATCAATTAGCTTTCTGCAGATACTGCATACTACCATCTCCTGTTTCGCCTTGATGACTTCTTCGAGATCGACGATGCGTCTCATGCGCTCCGACGAATCGTTTTGGCTCAGGATGTTCAAACTTCCTTCCCAAAGTATAGTATCGTCAAGAATCGCCACTTTCTCATGCATTCTTGGAATCGAATTGACGTGAACCTTCAACGAACGAAGCTTCTCGACAAGATTCCTTCGTTCTTCGATTACCTCCTTACCAGACCGAGATTGCAACGACTGGAGGAAAACACATACCAAAGTCTGGCGTTCTGCCAAACTCCGGAGGATTGGGGTCAATCGCTCCAGTCTTCTCACTGACACAAACGGGCTGTATATCGCAACAGATGTCTTCGCAGCAGACATATCGAGCTCGAACGATGGCCAAAAGGTCTTGGTGTTGTAGGTTGTCATCTCCATTCGGTCTGTCCTCCTAAATACTGAGGTGTCCTAGCGCCTCTCGTTTATCAAATTCAGATCTTCCGAGTCTCTGATCCACAGTAACTTGCGCAAGGAGCAGACGGACTGTTGAATTCAACAGTTCGCTGACGATGACTTGGCGATTTGTCATGGTCGTGAACTATTTCGAATAACGTCGTTTTCAAACTAGACGTTGGCGAGGAATGACGTGATGATACTATAAATGGTGCAAAAGCCTATTGCGTTGCTGGACGCTTGGACCATTAAGAATGGCATACTTGGATCTACGTCATGATAGGGAACAGCGGAGAAGCATATGAAACTGGTAATCTCATTAACCCTACTACTGACTCTATCCCATTTCATCTTCGCATCCCCTGTCCTTGCCGCATCGCTAGAAGAAGTCAAAATGCAATGCAGCAAGGGCAACTTCGCAACAGCACTTCAGCAGTTCGACCAGCTTGATCAAGACGAAGCTAGAAGAAGTCAAAATGCAATGCAGCAAGGGCAACTTCGCAACAGCACTTCAGCAGTTCGACCAGCTTGATCAAGACGAAGCTTCATCACCGGAGGCGAATTACGTCAAGGGCAATATTTATGCCGGACTATTTGAGCCAGACAAGGCGAGAGCCGCATTCCAAGCAGCAAAAGATACCGGATTCCCGGGCTACTCTACCTGGGGTTGGACGTCAGATCGATTGAATACATTCCGAGAGCTTCAACGAATTCAACCGCCCTTCATCAAAAACATCGACTATCAAGGAAGGCGCGCCGCCTCAATTTACGGTATCCAGACGACATGGAGCAGACCGGTAATAGACGAATTACCAAGATTCGTGGGAAGAGCATTCCAGATTTTTGGTAGAGCCACACAACCAATCAACTTCTACTTATTTGATAAACGAGATCGATTCGAATCCTATTACAAGCTAATCTTCTCGGTCTCACCACAAAACGCATGGCATGACGGAACGGGCAACAAATCTATCGTTGTATTCTGCGAAGTAAGCAAAACAGGCATGGTGACACGACCAGCCGGCATACCCCGAACTCTCGGAGACGTGATGCACGAATATGGTCACGCCCTTTGCAATACCACATATGGTGACGGCTACCTCAGGAGTGTTCCACACTGGATAGATGAAGGTATGGCAGACTTCGTTGCAGAGCCATACTACGCGGATCTGTACGCAGAAAGTGACCGGGAATTGAAGTCTGGCGGCAAAACAAAACCACCACCGGACTATGATCAACTCAACAAAGATTTCTTCAAGGACCCGTATCTCAACTATGCGATCGCAAGAATGATGTTTAAAGAGGTTATGAGAGGCAAGTCGCCCAGCTATGTAGTTACGATCTTGACTGATGCTAGAAGAGTCGGCTTCGAATCAGCGATTCGACAATCCGGTATTTCCGGTCGCGAAGCACTCCAGCGCGTCAAAAATACTTATTGGAGATGACCACACATTTTTTTTGTCTTGTAAAAACAGCTTCGACAAAAATGAAGTCCACATTGAAATCGGCAGGTTTGGTAAGAGAGCACGATCAAGATATCGAAAATCCCCGCAGTTCACTGAGTCTCAGGAAGAAGCGACGTACTGGTACACGTCCGCTTTCCAAAATCAAGACTTGTTTTGTTCATAGTAAATACTGCCGCTTTGTCCGAGAATATTTTCGACTTCGATCAATCCGCCAGTCTTCGTCTCGACTTTAAGATCGTTGACGGTCCAGTTAATCTCGACTCGCCCATAGACTTGTTCAACACCGTGCAGTTGCAAAATTTCGCCATTCCTACCCGTCACTGTTGGACGAGGATGTTCCCAACGTGAGCCACTCGTGTCATGAATCACCAGCAGATTGTTGGCGTAGTCGAATTCAATCTGTTGTCCATCACAAACAACTCTCACTTTCCCTTTGGCAAAAACCACTTCAGAGCCATCGCGCAATATGACCGGCGAACAGTCCTTAACGCGATGATAGCTTTCGAATTTGTCGCTTCCATGAAAGCTCCAGTTACCGTGAGATGGATAGTGCCGCCCCTTTCTACCGCTTTCCGTCAGCTCAGTTATTCCGCTACCCGTGATTTCCCATGCACACGCCTTCATACCAACATAGTCGTCATCTTCAGTAACATCTGGGACCACACGAACAACGACACCGCCTTTCTTGCCTGCAGTTAGAAAGACAGATTGATTCTCAGACGTAGATTTTATGCAGGCAGCAACGGCATCAACGTTGATACCTGCAGCAAGTTGGATTTCGTAGAGATCAGGAGTAGATTTCTTCACTACGATACCAGCAAGATCCACTTCTGATCCGCCATCCAGAAATGAATCGAGTAACTTGATTAGTCTGGCTATAGGTTGTTCGATACCTCCGAACTCGCGTCGTGGACGCTTCCAATCGGGACGAGCGAAGGCGAACCAATAGGAGGCACCATCAATCAGGTCACGAGGCGAAACGGCAGACGCACTCTCACCGAACCCTTGTATGCTCATCCAATCGGAAGTTAGCAACTCGGCCGCATTGTCCCCATTCTCAGGAATGTGCTCGATAATCATTGTCCCCTCCCCCGCGAATTGCAGCCTTCGAGAAGATAGTATTTGCAAAAATCAATAACTCCCAGTAGGGTACACGTAATCAACAATGCGGATTAACGCAAACTCGCAACTAGCTTGGCTTAAATTCTGGCGGGAATTTGGAGCGCATCTTGCATCCCCGACCTGAAGGACGAGGCTTTACGGTGCATCTGGTAAAATGGCACCCAGAATGATGGAAACACGAACTAGTCAAGTGCGCATATTGTTCGCAACATCTTTGCACTAAGGGCTTAAGCGATGGCACTGCCTATAGTGGCAAGCAAGAACAAGCGAAATGGTTCAAGGTAATTTACTATGGAATACATGAATAGACTGCTCACCTTACCACCGGAGGATTACTACGATCAAATCCTCAACCTGGCGATATCTACTTCGCCCCTGGTGAAGTATGAAGTCGAAAATGCAGTAGCGGGATTGTACGCACTTCTCAATAAGCAACCGCCGCCGATTGTTTATTGCCAATCGCCCTGGCAAATGTCGGTGATACCTATATTGAAAGGTTTTCTCCCCAATAAACCTCCCGATGAAAGTCGCGTGCTAAAAGAGATAGAAGAGATGGCCAGCGACAACACTGATTTTTTCCGATTGGGCGCCGCCGCTCTGCAAAGTGCCTGCCGAACAACCACATGTGAGAATGCCGGCAAGCTCCTGCTTGACGAGTGTCATCAACTGCTGATGAAAGCATTAGACGAACTATCTCCCTCTCCAGAAAGACTCGATGAGAATCCGGAATTGTCCGAAGCTTTATTTTCGATTTCGAATTTCCAGCTCGACATGGTTCTCTCAGACACCTTCAGTCGCACCATTGTGCCGAACACCAAAGTCGGGATGTACGTTTATGGTCAATCGTCACTGCAGAGTCGAACTTCAGGCCGCACCAGATCAAAATCGGGCGAGTACTTCGACGCTTTCTACCGTCCATATTACTATCGTATCGAAAAAACCGATTATGGCGTTGGCGGAATTAAGGATGACGTAATCGAGACGTTCAACCTTTTCACCAAGAGGGCATCAATTCACCTGTTGGCTCGACTTATCTATGATCAAACATTGATTTCTTCGTCAGATTATGTAAAACAAATTCTGGCGATGATGCTTGAATTAGTCAGATCGGCGCATGATTACTTGCCATTCGACAACATTTGCCTGGTCTCGAAGAGACCACAAGTAGTGCAACTCGACCACCAGATGCGACTTCATTTTGATTCCGATGCAGCTCTGCGGTACTCTGATGGATACGCTGTCTATGCGGTTGAAGGCATCGTAGTGCCGTCATGGATCATAGACAGACCACAAGACATCACGACCGAAAAGATCAGCGAGGAGAAAAACACGGAGATAAAACGTGTCCTTATGCGGAGATTTGGAGAAGCCCGTTATATCAGAGAAACTGGTGCACAGCAGATTCACGAGGACAGTTTCGGTCAACTGTATCGCGTCAATTTCGAATCGCCCGAAAACGATCTGGTTATGGTGCGCGTCGAAAACGCGACGCCCGAAAAAGACGGGTCGCGAAAAGTCTACTGGTTGAGAGTCCCTCCCACGACTCAAACAGCCAAGGAAGGTGTCGCCTGGAGCTTCGGAATGGAGACCAACGAATACGAGCCTTCCAAATCCTCATAGAAGACAAACGCAGCGACGGGTATGACAAGAGCAAAGAACGCCCCAAAGAATAACTCATTCGTCGCACTTATTCTGGATAAGCTGTCCGACTTAGAGGTCCACTGCAAACCGATGTTTGGCTGTTTTGGGCTGTACAGCAACAGTATTTTCTTTGGTATCATCTGCGATGATCAACTTTTTCTGCGCACCGATGAAACTACGCGAAAGAAATTCATCAAAGAAGGAATGCCTTCGCTTGTGTTCAAAGAAAAGCAGCGAGAACACAACTACTACCAGGTTCCGGATTCGGTCATAGAATCACGAGCCAAGCTGAATAGATGGTCGAACGAAGCAGTCGAAGTTCAGCGACAACGAAAAGCCACAAGGACTAGATAGGGCTCGGTACAGAATCACAAGCCAAGATTTCGGACCGAGGTAAAAAATAAAAAAACAAATTCAATCGGCGGTATCAATTACTGCACTGATAAATCAAGATTCAGAAGCGAAAATTCTTCTCAATTACTGAAATAGCAGACACGGAAAAATAGGCTGCACCATCCGCGGTATCTTGTTATTTTGTGGAGAATTCCGTCAAACCAAGTTACTCCAGTTTTTCCAGCAAAAGAATGGTGCCTGTCTCGCTCTCATTGCAAACCAAGGTGCACAAATCGTCCGACGAGTAACTGGCAACACTGGTCAGCTAAAGGGAGTTAATGTCTCGTCTCCGCCAAAAGCGTACTATCCAAGAAACTAAAGGAGCTCTTGATGTCAGTAATTAACGTTCTTGGAGTTACCCTGGCGGGGCAAGAATACCACCAGGAGTTTCTCCAAATGATTGACGAATGCCTGAAGATTAATCGAGAAGATACCGAATGTGTCTACATAGACGCATTTGCTGGTCCTTCCGACGCGAATCACTTCATGGTGGTCAGCATGTGGACAAACGAAGACGCGCTGATGAAGTGGTATCGCAGTCCGTTTCACATTGACTTGCGCAAAAAAGGTATGCAAGGCATGCTGAAAAGTTACTTCAGTCATCTGGGCGAGCTTTTGCCTGGTAAAAGTCATCAGTGGTCCAGACCCGAAGCCTGAACGCGAAATTTTATACGCCACCCGCCAACCGTTTCAGAGCCTCGAGATGCCGTTTATCAGAGCAGTTGGAAGCCTGTCCCCAATATCCGGGTTGAGCCTGAGGCGCTCCACAGGTTTTGAATTTGCGGTTTTTGTGTAGTAGTAAACCTAGAAGGTAGCGACAAAGTTACACTGTCATGTCGAATGATCACGAGAATAGATCTGGTGATCGTGGCCGGATCTACACACCAAACTCGGCGCCCCAGACAGGGAGTCCCGCTAAATCTGCCCTTCTAAACGTTGCTGGCTCCTGGGAGATGCTGAATGCCCCGGACAAGCCGCCCAAGCTGAGTATCGCCGAAGATTCTCTGATCGGTTCTGTAATCGAAGGCAAGTACAAAATTCTCGACATTCTCGGTCGAGGCGCAATGGCGGTCGTCTATCTTGGAAAACAGCTGAGCACCGGCAGGTTGGTTGCCGTGAAGCGGCTGTCCGTGCACTCCACTGAATCCATAGTGCGATTTTCACGCGAAATTCGCAATCATGCCAAGCTGCAACACAAGAACATCGTAGAATCCATCGAGTTCGCCGGTTCTACAACCGGCAACTTTTTCATGATAATGGAGCTGGTTGAAGGTCCGAGCCTTCTCGATATCATGAAGGGTCTCGGCCACATGGACTGCGAGAACTTTACAAGCATCATGTTCCAAGCCTGCGACGCACTGGCATACGCACACGAGCACGGCATCGTTCATCGCGATTTGAAGCTGAGCAACATAGTGATTCTGAGAGAGCCTGATACCGATGGCATCGTAGTCAAAGTGCTGGATTTCGGAATCGCTCAGATGAAGGGCGAGCAACGAATTACACTCTCGGGTCGCGCGGTCGGCTCACCTCTCTATATGAGTCCAGAGCAGTGCAGCGGGAAAAAACCCACCACGCTGTCGGACATTTACTCACTTGGCATTTGCGCATACGAACTGTTAGTAGGCCACACGCCTTACATCAACGGGGCACTTCGCGACATTTTGCGATCGCACTGCAACCCCGACATCAATCCGACGCCTGTCAGTGAGCTCGTTTCATTCAGAGGTGTTCACCTGATGGATCAAATCTTGCTGAAAGCACTTCAAACAGATCCCGCACAAAGATGGCAAAATGCCTCCGACTTGAAGGAAGCAATCGCCTTCTGGTATGAAGCTGCAAAGTCCGGCAACGTGCCTTCGGCGTTGCCAGAGTCAGTCCTCATCGGCACCAACCCTTTCATCGACCTCGAACAGAGTAATTTGCCTACCTCGGTACCACTTGCAGATCGCTACATGGAGGAGGAAAAACAGTTTAAAACAAAAAGGAAAAAACCGAAAAAGAAACTCTCGAAGCGTGTACGATCGCTATTCGTCATGAGCCTCATAATGATAATCTGTTTGATCACACTCGCAGTTATGGGCAAGCTGCAAAAATTTTTCTGATTTTCCGCTACTCGAATGCACTCTCTGCAACAACGATTATTAGGACCGTTATTGATCGAATGTCTGTCCACTATCATTACAGCGAAAACCCTGGCAAAGATTCAACCGGCACCAGGGAAGTAATCGGCACCGTCAAAACCCACAACGGATCATCAATTGTCTTCCTCTCCAATTTCCTTCTCACATCGAGACTATGTCGCCATCGAAGAATTGGGCCGAGGCGGCATGGGAATTGTCTATCGTTGCAAAGATCTTAGACTGGATAGAGACGTCGCGGTCAAAGTAATCGGCTGGAGCTTGTCTGACAGTCAGGTCGTTCGGTTCCATCAGGAGGCCCGCGCTCTCGCGAAGCTCCAACACCCGAACATACTGGCAATCGAAAACTTCGCGCACTCCGATGACGGATCACTATTTCTAGTTATGGAGCTTTTGAAGGGGAAAAGACTCTCGGACATCATCGAAAGCAAAGAGGACATTCCCTTCGTTCAAGCTCTCGAAGTCTTCATCCAGATTTGCAACGGGCTCAGTCATGCGCACAATAGGGATATTCTTCACAGAGATATCAAACCATCCAACATTTTTTTAGACGACACCAAATACGATACTGCTCATGTAACAATCACAGATTTTGGATTGGCAAAACTGGTGACCGAGGACCAGCGTCTGACAAAAACAGGCATCAGCATCGGCAGCCCTCCTTACATGAGTCCGGAGCAAGCGAACGGAAGCAATGTGGATGAGCGATCCGACCTCTACGCCGTCGGCTGCCTGATGTTCGAAGTACTGAGTGGAGACAAGCCATTCAGTGGGTCATCAATTCCACATATCTTGATGAAACACGCAAAAGAACCGCCTCCAAGACTATCAGAGCAGGTACCAGAGAAAAGCTTTCCTTCCGAAATAGACACCATAATTTCAACCTGCCTGGCTAAGTCCCCCGCAGATCGATTTCAATCCGTATCTGAGCTGGGAGAAGCTCTCCAGAAGTTGCTCAACCGCAGCTCACGGAGATACGCAGATGGTACCGGATTCAGCGGCAGTTACTCCCAGCAGACGTTGATGGAGAAATCGAATCTGTCGGGCCAGGACCAGTCGCAAAGGCATTCGAAGCTGGGATTGCATGTAGTGCTCAGCTTGCTCGTGCTAGGGATTCTTACGATCGCCGGCGCCGGATGGTTGATCTTCGCGGATCGAAGCAATGAGTCCGACTTACCTCCGGAAGAACCATACTTGACGGACTCGACAGGGGATGAAGATATACCACCGCCCGAAGAGACAATAAAGACAGAGACCAAAAAGCAGACGCCTCTGGTTGTTATAAATCGGCGTGATGCACGCAAGCATTTGGAGGAACTGTTAGCCAGGTACAGAGAGAAGGATGGAGCGGCGTTTCCCAGTATCAGCTTGGCTAGATCAGATGTTCGAGACAAGGACTTAGAACTTCTAGAAGGGCTTCCGATCAAGAAGCTCAATCTTTTTCGTACAGCAATAACAGATAGCGGACTGGAACATCTCTCTAAGCTTCCACAACTGGAGGAGCTCGATCTCGGTATCACAAAAATCACGGACGAAGGCGTCAAGCTCCTGAGGCAATTTCCAAGTTTGAAAACAATCCGGTTGACGAGCACCGCTATTACAGACGCAGGAGTAAGTGAACTCTCGAGATAAACTGCGACAATGTAACTGGTACCACCCTTGGTGATTTGAAAAGATTGAAGAAGTTGTATCTGCTTAACCTTGCCCGCTCGGGGTTTGAGGGAAAAAACATCAAGGAGTTCAAAGATCTTGCAGTCTATCGCCTGGATCTTTCTGGAATTCAGCTAGATGACAGCGAAATCTCGATGCTCGCCGAAGTTACGAGAGGTCATACGCAGATACTTGTAATTAACAACAATCGAAAGGTCACATCTGAAGGCTTTGTCGAGCTAGGCTACAATACCACACTCATGATGATAAGCATCATAGGATGCACGCGTATCACGCCGGCGGACTACTCCAGGTTCATTCAAGCGCACCGGCTTCCAATCAAGATTGTCGACACCAGAGCGGCGATGCGCGGCAACATCAAACGCGCCCGCCTAGCCCGGGAAGTGGCCGAGCCGCTGGAAGAGTGGGCAGAGGAAGAATAGACCGCAGCCTCCGTAGTTTTGCCGGCCGAACCAGTGGTCCAATAAGCTGGTCAGGGCTCAATTTCGATCAGTTCTGAGATATTTCCGGGCATGCTTCTGCGCCCTCTTTTCGTTATCGATTAGTAACTTTGCGCTATCTTGCAATTTGATCTCGTGGAATCCGACTATGTGTTGGCGACTGTTTGTTTTCTCGATCTGCCCAGGTCTTTCCCCGCCCGCTCGCAGCCGAGCAGATGGTAGCAAGCGTCTGTGATAGGGCTTTATTGTCGAATTGCGCGCGTGGATCATACCAGTAGCCGATTGGCAACTTGTGTACCGGCAACTTGTGTACCTCGTAGATAGCGGGTCTGTTAATCCGATTCTTGCCGCTGTACCTTGAGAATCTGATTGCCCGTGGGAATCAACTACAAGGCTGACCCGAGATGCTCAACGCTGTTTCAAAAGACCCTGCAATGTCTAGGTTTCGCCAGATTTCGCGACAGATGTGATAGTATCTCCCTAAAACTCCAAAGGACTATCTTATGAGCGATTCAATCAACCACAATAACAACCCACTCCTCTACAGTCCGATGGTAATCGAGGAGACCAGCAGAGGCGAGCGAGCTTTTGACGTTTATTCCCGTCTCCTGAGAGAGCGTATTATCTTCTTAGGCACAGAGATTGAAGATGACGTAGCAAACAGCATCGTCGCCCAATTGCTCTTCCTCGACGCCGAAGACACCGAAAAAGAGATTCGTCTTTACATCAACTCGCCTGGTGGGGATATTTCAGCAGGATTCTCAATCTACGACACTATGATGCTGATCCGAAGCCCTGTTTCGACGATTTGTATGGGTCAGGCCGCAAGCTTTGCAGCATTCATCCTCTGCGCAGGAGCCAAAGGCAAGCGCATGGCACTTCCAAATGCGAGAGTCCTCATACACCAACCGCTTGGCGGCATCCGCGGCACAAGACAGGCATCCGAAATCGAGATTTTCGCCCGCGATGTCGTGAAAACCAAAAAGCAGCTTAACGAGCTCATGGCGATGCATACCGGTCAAACAGTCAAGCAGATTGAAAAGGACACCGATCGCGACACGATCATGACTGCGCCCGAAGCCAAAGAGTACGGCTTGATCGACCATGTGATCACAAGACCGACAGAAGAGAAGAAATAGGCGACAACTGATGCCGGTAAGAGAAGCCGGCGCCCATGAGCCTTCAACGCTCCGTCGTCGAGTCTGATTCCAATTGGAATCACTCGACGACGGAGCGATTTCGGTCACGAAGAGCGCAGCTATTGGGAGTGACGGAGCTCTTCACGAGCTCCTCAAGTACGGAAACACCTAGAGCTCAAGTAGAGCCTGCTTGAATTTGCCGAGCGATGCCGCCGCGACCAACGCGTCTATTTGGAGTGGCGGAGCTCTCCGCGAGCTCTCATTTCGCTCAAGTCCTGGAACACATAAGTGTCATTGAGGCGCTGACGTGTCAAGAAAGAGATCGCTGCATGCCTAAATCGGTAGAGCAATATCAATCCAACTGCAAATCCGGCAACAACGGCAACTACTGAGGCGCAGGACGCAATTACTACCAGAATGAGCACACTATTGAGTTCACGCAATTCATTGCGAACATCTGAAAGCGGCTCAGCAACGGACTTCAAAGGTGAGCGAAGATCATGAATCTGCTGGGCGAGATCGTCGATCTGCTTCTGAAGTTGGTCTACTTCGCCTTTCATGATCGAGACTGTTCCATTAACTCCAGCGACCTGCTGCTGAATCCCGGACAATGGCCTCGCGACGCTGAGCATTGGCTGCTTTAACGCACTGAGAGGCTGCTCCAACTGCTTAATCTGCTTACCCATGATGCGAAGGTCATCACGAACCAGGGAAATCTCTTTGAAGTCAGCCCGAATCTTCGCAATCTCCTTAAGGTCTTCATGCACTCCACTAACAGCTGGAGAAATAGCTTGCAGCTTCTTCATATCTGAGGAGAGCTGTGTGAGATTGCCATTGAGACCGTCCAACTGCGACGACATGGATCCGATTCTTCCTTCGACGCCATTCATTCTTTTTTCCATGCTTGAAAACGATGGTTGCAAACCTCGCATGGGGCCTTGCAATGCGATGATCTCGTTCTGCAGATCCATCGCTTCGCGCCTGAGCTTCCAAATCGGTCGGACCATTCTCTTAATCGGGTGAAATCCTTTGATAGGTTTATCCCACTTACCCTGCTCGGATAGCTGCTCTCCCGCTGCCAACGGCCGAGACATGAGCGCGTCCATCGAGGCAGCGTCGGTTGCATCTGAAGCTTCATCTGCCTGCACGGGACCTGCTGCAATCAGCATTCCTATCGCCATAACATTCAATACCCGAACGAACATTTCCACCTCTATAATCGATACCGCGCATTCGTTAGAGTCATAACTGAACGCTACGGGATTTTAGGCAGGATGCCTCGAGACTGATCAAATCCAAAAATACTGCAGTCGGGCAGGATTTAAAGTCTAGCCATATACGCTCTGAATCGCGCCCAGATGCTCTCGTAAGAGGTTGGGCGAAAGTTCGCCGCCGGCGCCATTTTCCAAACAATATCTCTGTATTTCCGAGAGTATCGTGGTCGGAATGCGGTTTCGATCTAGCCGCAATTGCCTGATTCCGCCGTTATGACTGACACCATCGCTCAATGATCGAGCTCCTTCAAGCGTGATCCCGTTGTTACGAAGGTCTACAGATATGAGCATGCCATTCTGAGCAAGAACGTTCGCCATCATATTGGCGCCTTCGTCGCCTATCCTGTTGAGCTTTGCGTTGAGCACTTCAGTGGTGGGTGCGGGACCGAGCTCCAGAATTCTCAAATTGCCGTGAAACGTAATCGCCTTGCTAAGCGGTTTAAAGCCTATACTCGTAATTCCATTGCTGGAGAGACTCAGCACTCGCAGCTCATCATTTTGTTTAATCCCGTCTGCCAATACTTCGGCACCATCATCGCCAAGACTATTGACAGAAAGATAGAGGCCGAGCAGCTTTTCACTCTTCGCAAGCAACTTGCAGAGGATGCGTGCATGGGCGACTGTCAGACCGTTGTCACCCAGATACAAATGCTGGATGTTTGATAGAGAAACAGCGTTAACGAGGCGCTCAAGAGATGGGATGTCGATACCGGTATTGACGAGATCGAGTACTGTGAGATTCTCATTCTTCTCGATCAAACGCGCAATCGCCTCAAATCCCCCAGGACCAATGGGGTTGCGCTTAAGCCACAAGGCATTGATGGATGAATTTCCAGCAATCCCCTCGACAAGAGTCTCGACACCTGCAGAATCGATGTAATTGCACCCCAGATAAAGCGTCTGCAGTGGTGTTGTCTGCGATACCAGTACCGAGAGGGCAGCTGCACCGGGGGTTCCTATAGCATTGCTCCCCAGCAGCAAATGTTTGACCTGCGTGTTCTCTCGCAATGCCTCCATGACCAATTTGGCACCGTCAGGACCGAGGTCCTGTTTACACAAATCGAGACGTCCATCCGGACAAAGTGTCCCCCTCATGAATGCGGTCTCGGTATCTACGGACCGGTCATCCCGTAACGCCGCTAGAAGCGGAGCAAGCGCACCAGCTACGGTATCAGCATCGAGAGGCTCGATAACAGGACATTCTACCGGACGAATCGGCGGCGCACTAGCTTGTGTCTCATCTATGTCCATATTCCTCTCTTCGTCCGTTCAAGAACAAACAATTATACCCGGACAGGCTAATCTACCAGGGTGCGACATTGTAGTCTTTCAAATCT
This sequence comes from Candidatus Obscuribacterales bacterium, assembly GCA_019746975.1. Classification (GTDB taxonomy): domain Bacteria; phylum Cyanobacteriota; class Vampirovibrionia; order Obscuribacterales; family Obscuribacteraceae; genus JADYXR01. The sequence goes on along the minus strand of JAIERK010000103.1, from coordinate 10,425 downwards.
ACCTGTGAATAAACGCACTTGACTGAAAGATTCGAGTTCAACCGGTCACAATCTACAAAGTCAGGCGCCATCCCAGAGACATAAAAATCGCGTCGACAAGCTCGGCAAGCCCGCGATTCTCCTTTTCCTGCTTGAAGTTGACACGTCGTACAAACACCTCGGGAGGAGAGCCAGAATCTTGCGGGTCGAACTCGTACTCAGGGTCGGTGTACGACTCGACTTCCAGGTATGCGTCTGGGTATTTACGGAAATAAATTATCGCCGGCGCACAGTAACGATCGACCTTTAGATTTAGTTCGTCTTCGAAGGCATTTGCCAACTGTTCGATAGAAGTTGGTTCTTTACCATCGGGGTTTTCCTCATAGGTACTCTGAAGGATAAAACTTGCTGGAATGATCACAGCTTCAGGATTTACGCGCTTTTGCTCCAAATCATCACCCCTATATGCGCGCAGGTGAATACAGGTTCTCTTGATTTCAGCGCCGACTTGCGATTTCCACTCGGAGCACGTGCATGAATAGACACCTCCTAGATAGGAAAGGTAAAACTTATTCCCCTCCCGGTCTACTACGTCGACAAAATCTCCGCTTGGTATGTCAGACATGCCTCTCTGCTCCGACGTCACGCTCTGTCGGCCACACAAGTGAGTCTTGCTCGGCACTAACAGATAGCTCAATTCTTACTATACCCTCGCTCAGTCTTGAAAATTCAACCCCGATGTTAGTTAAGAGCCTAAAGATATCGAGTTTATCTCTGTCATCAGAGAGGAATAAATACACATGACTCGAATTGAAGCGCATGAGGATTTTGCGATGTTTGGAGAGCCACCGGATGTAGTACCAGACGATCTATCGGCAGATGAGTACTTCGAACTTGGAGATTGGTATCACAAATCGAAAAAATTAGAACTTGCACGCGAGGCGCTTCACAGAAGCATCGCGCTTGACTCGAGCGCACCAAGTGCGCAAAGAGCACGCAATTATCTCGACCAAAATATTCCCTCGAAGTTGAGCTGTACAGATACAATTCTTAAATTTCACGGCATAGCAATGAGTGCATTCTCCAGCCCTGGTCGAGCCGAAAAACAGTGGCAAGAGATGATCGACGAACACCCGGACTTCGAATGGCCATATCGTTCGCTCGCTGAGTCGATTCTCAGACGCACCGGCGATCTGGATCGAGCCAAAGCGTTGCTTGAAAAGGCCCTGGAGATCAGTCCCGAATACGTGCCCGCACTGATCTCCATGGCGGGATTGTGGATCGCGGACATGGAATACGATCAGGCCAGGCGATGTTTGGCGAAGGCTCGAGACTTATCAAACGACAACGAGAATATCGCTGAGATTCAGCGAAGTCTGGAAATTTTAAACACCTTACGATAGATGAAAAAGACGCGGAGATTTTGACCATGAAGTACGAAAATCTGTCTCGAGAAGGACAAGAGCTATTCGAAAAGGGTCGCTTCAAAACTGCACGAACGACCTACGGCCAGGCACTCGATGCAGCAGTGACCGAGTCGGCATCGGACACGCAGCGCGCCGCCATCAAGTTGGAACTGGCAAAATGCTGCAGACTGCTGGCAGAGTTCGAGCAGGCTAAAACTTTGCTTTCAGACGCAATAGCCGTATTCGAATCATCAGATCCAGCAAAGCATGCCCTTTGTCTCAACTACATGGGCCTCGTCTTGAAGGATCTCGGTCAATATGAAGAAGGCGTCGACTTATTGGAAAAGGCTCTTGCGATTGCCGAAACGACACATGGTCCGCAGCATCAGGACGTCGCCGAGATTCTCAACAACATCGGTCTGTTGCTATGGCGCTTGAGCAAAGATGAAAAAGCATTGAAGTACTATGATCGAGCCTTGTCAATTCAAGCCTCAGTCACTGGCAAAAACAACCAACTCTATGGCGAGATAGTCGATAACGTCGGTGTATCGCTTCAACGACTTGGTCGATATGAAGAAGCGCTCGAGCGACACAAGAGTTCTTTGGAAATTCGCGAAACCAGCCTGAGCCAGGACCATCCGGATATCGGCTACTCCTTGCTCAACCTCGCCGCAGCGAGAGCACGAACGGGCGACAAAATCGATTTGGAAGCCATGATGAAGCGAGCAGTCTCCTGCTTCGAGCAAGGCTTCGGAGACAGCCCGGATACCGCATCCGCAATAAGCAACCTCGGATCTTTCTACCTCGAGCAATTTCGCCTTGATGACGCGCTCGACTGCTTCAGACGATCAATTTCAATAAAAGAATCGGTGCTGGATCCAGACCACCCGGAGCTGGCAATCATCAATCACAACATGTCGACCGTTTACAAATTAAAAGGTGACATCAACGAATCAAAACAATATAGCGAAAGAGCTTGCAGGCTACTGAAAGCAAACATGGATCGTGATGGTGGTGCTAACGTAGACACAGTCATTACACTCGCCGATTCGTTACATGCAGACGGACACAAAGAAGAAGCGCTCGCTCTACTTAGCAACACATTGAATAAACTGCAGGAGAGCGATCCCCGCTACATGAGAGTTCTCGAGATGTTGGGCACCCTGCAAGCGATCAACGCTCCAGAAGTAGCGAAAGAACACCTGTCAAAACTGCTTCGGATGCAAAAAGCAGAACTTGGTCCCAAACATCCGAATGTCGCTAGAACCCTTCGCTCGCTCGCCAACACGTTCACCATGCAATCGGACCAAACAACAGCGCAGTTGTTAACCAGTCAGGCGAAGGTAATCGAATTCAAGCACGGTCTCGAAGACCCTGACGCAACGGCGCTCTTGGCGTTCATGGGAAGACCGAGTAAGGAGAATGAGGACAGCCCGAATGAGGAGAACAGTTCGTTCAATACTCAAATGATGGTCACAATGCTTCGAATGCAAGGCAAGGACGATGAAGCGGATCAACTCGAGAAAGAGGAGTACGAGAGAGTAAAGGAAAAACTTGGTGGTGACAGCGCTGACTTTGCAGATTTCCTCCGAAATAAAGCGCTCCGGTCTGAGTTTGACCAATCAATCGAGTTGCTCGAAGAGGCTCTTGCGATTCAGGAGCGAAATCCTGCCGTGTCAATGGAAGACAAGTTGAAGACCCGGCGTTATCTCGTGATGCCTTTGCTCACAAGCACTCAGTACGAGAAGGCGGAAAAGCTGCTCATTGGCAGCTTAGCTCTAGAGAAGGCTCTACTAGGAGAAAAACATTGGACGCTTGCAGTCACATTGCGAAGTCTCGTGAATGTGATGGAGAAACTCAAGAAGACAGAAGAAGAAGAGATGTACCAAAGAGAAATTGACAATTTGCAGCAAGCGACGCCCGAAGAAGAGGAAGAGGAACAGCGCAAGCTCTTCGAGGAGATGGAGAAAGAGTTCAGCAAATCACTAGCTGGGTTGGGATCAATGTTCCAGAGTTTGAGCAATTTGAGCAACAGTCTCGGCAGCGAACAACAAGAGACAGCCGGAGAAGACACGCCCTGAGCTCGATGAGACCGTCATTCGACTACACGGATGCGAGTCACAAAAGTGCGCTTCCGCGCCTGTGAATTATGACTCCTGGTCCGGCATGTAGTCATTGCCTTCCATTTGAAATGTCCAGGCGACAGCATCTTTCGCGGTAATCATATATGGTGGCACACGCAGGAAGAATTCTCTGCCACCGCTGCCATCAGGTTCCTTCGTGGCATTGATGACTTTGAGAATCACAACGGGCTCGTCCATGGCAAGATCTTTCTTGTAGAGGACACCATACTCATCCGATGAAATGATTTTTGCTCCGGAGTCTTCAATATATTTCTCCATACCATACAGCTGAATCATAATCCGACGAATTTCTGCGTTCTGCTCGGCATCGATTTGCTGTATCGTTACCGCATCTCTCAGAATACTTTCGGGTATAGTCACGCCGTTGATTGCAAAGACTTGTGATCCATCTCTGAAAGTCATTGCCGGACCATCCTGATTGTGAAGAAAATTCCTTTGATTGAAAACAACCTCGGTAGGCGGTTCTTTTACGAAACAAACAAGATTGTACGGAGAAAATTCAACTCCGCTTTCATTGATAGTCAACTTACTGTCCAGAATCTGAGCGAACCTTTCTTTCAGTATCGTACGGATTTCATCAGCGACAAATGCATACACAATCATCTGATCGGATATCGAGGGCAATCGTCGATCAGGAATTAGAATTGTATTTTCGCTCAGCAAGCCGCTAAAAAGCGAGTCGATTGGCTTTGATTTGACGGTCCCGAACGCATCGCCAAACATACTCTTTTGTAGTGTAAGAAAATCACAACACTCATTCACCTTCTTGTTAGTAGCGTCACTCAATTGATTGGCCAACTGCTCCGCAGTATTGCCGGGTACGAGGCTGCGAATGGCGCGCTCCGCAAAACGTCCGCGCAACATCACAGAGGCGCCATCTCTCAATTTGCTCAAGAAAGTCCGAAGCTGTAGCTTTGCTTTGACGCCGAACGATTGGGCAAAAACTTTTTCAAAACTTTTAGTGGCAGTTGAATCCGAACCGCGCAGCTTGAGCTCGACATTAGTATTTCCGGCATGCTCCATCAAGTGAGGAGTGCCGAGGGACGACCGTGGGACAATAGGTTTGCCATCATTCGCTTCTTTCATCCGCAGACGCATCTGTTCCAAGAGCTCCGGAGCCCGTTCTAACTGCGCCTTGAAATCAGCCCATGACTTCAACCAGAGCGGTTCTTTCAGTTCGCAGTCAAACGTGCTTGCCATTGCATTGGTGTCATCAACTGCGAGGAGGAACAGAAATGCATTCATTGTCACGTACTGGAAAGGACTTTCGCACCAGATAAAAACCGGTTCTTTCAATGGCGCATTTTCATACAAACAAGCGATCGCCTGCTCCACCGCCGGTCGACCGACCGCAGCGGACCTGGCGGCTGTCTGCCATCGAGAACACACCTCCTCGATTCTTTCGAGCTGCGCGGGACTCAATTTATCAATCGTGGATATCTGGTCAACCATCGTCTTCTCTCACCCTCGGCGCACTGAAGGAGCCTCATTACCCTATACCCGAAAAGATACTAGGTTGAAAACCCTGATGCATGTTTTCAAGAAAAAGACCATAATGTGATCGTTCAAATCAAAAGATAATTAACCTGGCTGAAAGATCGAATCTCGACACCGAGCGCGTGTACATGTACGACGCTGGGATCTACATCCCGTACTTGGAAGCTTTGCGCAGGATAGGACAGTCGGAAAAGGCAAGGCGAGTAGCCGACCTCGGCATTGAAGATAGCGTCTATTATCTCGCCCGGTTTGGGACGCTGCGGGACAACATGGTGGCGAAGACGCTGATTGAAGAAGTCCGAATTTGCGAGAAGGCGACAAGCGCAAATTGCGCAGCCTGCTGAACTCGCTCGTATTGCTTGGCCGCATTCAATATCTTTTTCTCGGACCAGAAGACATCAACTATCTTACGGGAGTTCTAATAGCCGAGAATCGGAGTGCTGATGCTAAACTCTTCGATCCTCCTAATCAAGTGTTCGTGTTCGCATTCGGATCGCATCAACCTGTTCCACCAGAGTTGAACTTTGAGCACACTGCGTGCGATACATTCTTCTCGACATCAGGATTACCAGGTTTTATCGACTGACCCCGTCAGCCCTTCGGACCGCTGTAACAAATCCGTAACCTTACCCCGCTATGCTCAGCTTGTCGAAGTATCGGCAGCCACGCTTATTACTGAATGAATCAACTCAGCACACTTGGAAGTGCTGAGCCCCAGCCTTTCCACGGCTATAGCTCGGCTTCGACTCCAGGTTGATAGGCAAAACAATCGCAGTCTATTTTTATAGCTTCGCATTCCTCGAAGCCATCAACCATCGGCACCGTATGCGAGGAGTTATTATGACATTTTGTGAAAACAGGACCAACTCGGGATTTGATGGTGGCAATAAACAACAATCTTCAATTCCAGATCTCGACATTTTCTCACTCACCACCGATAGTACCAACTCGAAAATACTTCCAGAGCGAGCTCCGGACAGCGATCAAAGTATCGCGGCGCTAGCCGGATTGAGCGCCGATCTCGGCGAACGCAGCACCAAGTATACGAATCTGGACATTGTGAGCAGGCTCTCAGGAAGCGAGACATCTGGTGAGCTTCCGTCAGTTTGGTTCTGCTCGGTGCCCCTGGAGCCCAAGCCGCAAGACACCGCACCACTGCAGTCGACACGCGCCACAGCCGTCAACGGCGACAACAAAATCACTCATCTGGAAGGCGGTTCAAAAGTCGAAGAATGGATCATCAAGCGCGGTGCGGATGGACGCGTTAGCTCCGTCGAGCCACAAATAGCTCCCGACGGCAAACCTGACAGACAGTATCTTCACGAAGCACGAGAGTCTTTGGTCAGGCAAGTGGAGTCCAGCAAACTCAATGAAGCCGACAAGCTTCGCGTCTATCAAGCGATGCAGCAGTTGGAGCAGCTCGCCAGACGTGGAAAATTAGGTCCTGACGTCGATTGGTTCAGAACCGATATCGCCGCCAACTACCAGCACGCCTCCCGCCTGCTGTTGACTGATAGCCCAGTCGATCAGATTACAAGCGCACTGAAGCGACCATCCGCCATGAGCGCTAACTTCCAATCCGATGCATCCGGCAACCATGATGATGATGGTCTGAGAGTCAAAGGTTTGAAAGAGACCGACCGAGAGAATGAAATTTTTGGCGCCCACATATCTGGATCCAAAGACACATCGGTAGCCACCTTCACGCTTAACGGCAAAGAGTTCGAGGCCTGGAAGATCAAGTTAAGCGACGGAAAAGTAGACAGTGTCGAATCGTTGCTGCATCCAGAACCACCCGGCAAAGATCCTCAAGACCTAAAAGAATCACGCCTGGCTCTCATAAAAGCTGTTCACAACTCAGACATGCCTGAAAAGGCAAAGGTGGAGTTCTATCGAGATCTCGCGCAAATTGAGTTCCGCGCAAGGTCGGGAGACATGGGCAAAGACCTGCCCAAGATACGCACCGAGCTCGCTGAGACATATAAGCATCTGGAAAAACTCTTGGATAAGTCTGTGCAAGGAAAAGTGCCATTGAATGACAGAGTTGTCCTCGCGCGTCAGTTAGCGCACCAGCTCGCCGATACAAAAGACATAGACCAGGGCACGGCGAGCGATGCCTGTCGCATAACAGCAGTCGAATGCCGGCTTTCAGTCGTGCGTCCTTCGGTAGTGGCAAAAATCGTTAAGGAGGCGGCGCTAGAGGGCGTGGTCAGCTTCGGCAACCCGGCAATCAAAGTCACTCTCGATGGCGAAAGTTTGAAACCGGCATCTAAATTTGCCACCGCCATTCCGAGAGAACAAGAAGAACGCTCGTTCGCAAGCCAACTCTTTCAAGTGTCGTGCATGAACTTGCTCGGCAAAGATAGCGGCATGGTGAAAGAGCATCTTTACTTCATGAACGACGCCGCAAAGAAATACAAGACCGCTCCTGTCGGAGACTACAAATCGCTGGTCTTCAAGCAACTGTCGGAAGGCGAGCGTAGAAAGGACGAAAATCAGGAGAGCGACAAAAAGGTCTTGTTGAAAAAAGACAATGGCATGCGAGTGATCGGGATTACACAAGACGGCAAAGAGGAAGGATTGACCGTTGTCGGGAAAACGCGTGAAGGATCCCATCAGATGTTGATGCAAGCCTACGCCTCTCAGTATCTCATCGACATCATCGATCCCGGTCGTCATGCCGGCACGACGCTGGCACACAAGAATGCACTTCACTATACGCAAGAAGACATCAGCAATGGAAAGGTGAAAAACTGTGGTGTCGTCGTCTTCGATTCGACAGAATCCCTGGAACAACTTATCGCCGACGCAAAGGCGGCCGGTAAACTACCTCTGATGATCGCCACTCGAAACAAGGAGCCGGATCCAGGCGAAGCTGCACCGCATTTAGAGCCGAACGAAACCAACCACATTATCACTATTAGAGACTATTTTCCGCCCGCCAACGGCGGAAAAGTAGGCGGACGTATCGTAACCGACGACCAGTTCGGCCGCAACGAGGATAGGCGAAAGATCTTTGCGGACGACCTCTACAAAATGACTATTGATGCAGACGATTAGGGAGACTCAAGCCGAATCCTAGAACTGTTCGAGCTTATAACCCATACCGTAGACATTCTTTATCGGCACGGGCTTTCCGCCGCAGGACTCCTCGAGCTTCGAGCGCAGGCGCGCGATGTGGCTGCGGACTGAGACTTCGGTCAGTTCACTGTCGGCGGTCCAGAGCTTTTCGATAAGGACCTCGGCACTGAAGAGCCTTCCGACATTCCGCATAAAAAGCTCCAAAAGAGCATATTCTTTCGTACCGAGCTTGATGACGGTGCCTTCCCTCGTAACGGTACAAGAACTTGTGTCGAGCTCGATATCGCCGACGATGAGGACATCGGGGCGCAGCTCTGGCGCACGGCGCAAGAGCGCGCGCAATCGAGCGAGGAGTTCTGGAGGGTCGAATGGCTTAGCCAGGTAGTCATCCGCCCCTGAGTCAAAACCAGTCACTTTATCAGACGTTGTCTTTCGTCCGGTCAGCATCAGTATGGGGATAGTTCCACCGCCCTTACGGTAACGGCTCAAAATCTCGACCCCGCTCAACCCTGGTAGTTCCCAGTCTAAGATGGCAGCAGCAAATTCGCGTGTTTCCAACCAATAGAGCGCTTCTTCGCCATCGGCACAAACCTCGACCGTATAACCTTTCCCCTCGAGAATACCCGAAAGATTCTGAGAGAGAGACTTATCATCTTCAACTAGAAGGATCTTGGTCACTTAACTCACCTGCTTCAGTTGATTTATGCCACGACTTTTCTAACTTACACGTGTCAACATTATTGCAACACTGTTTAGCTACTTTTGCATAGTCGGGACAACAAACATAAAGAAACTGAAATGCCACTTCAAGTAGTGGCAAGAGACTAGCAGTTTTTGACAATCGAAGCCAACCGATTTTTATTCGACAAATTGCCTACAAGAAGGCGGCACCACCTATAGTGGTACCGCGTTCTTGGTTTGAGTACGCTCCACGATGAGCACGACTGTTGCTCCGTCGCCGCTCTGCCGTCTCGGCGCTACCTTCGAGCGGAAGAGAAAAACATAGAGCGGCTCGCCTCTCAATGCGACTCTGTCAGGTGGACAGAGACAAGTAGGAGGTGTGCGACTGACGGCTACGAGGAACATCGGGGTTGGTTCTGCTTATACTGAAGCAGCGGCGCGCGCCTGTCTCTGCGTCTCTAGAAAAACTACTCGATTGCAAGACAACGGAGCAAGCTGTATATGACGAAAGGCGACTATCAGAAGGCATTACAGGACGCCGACAGGGCTGTGCGCGCGGAGCCGCAGACACAAAACAATTTCATACAGAGGGCGAGAGCGAACAAACTCACAGGAAACAACAAGGCAGCTTTCGATGACTACACGATCGCAATCAAAATGGGGCCCGACACCCAACTGTACAGAGACCGCGCCGCCATTCGCAAATTGATGAAAGATGATGTCGGCTGTCAGGAAGACTTAAAAACGGCGCTCGAATTTCAATAAGAAGATCGCGTGTATTTTGCTATATTCACGGATTTGACGAGACGACCGCTGGGGAATAATAACGAGAGGTGGCAAAGGGTTCTTATGACAAAAACCAACTCAGACAATGATGGCGGGACAGAAGGAGCGAGTCAGGATCAAGGCTCGCCCGACAAGACGCGTCCAGACAACACAGGCAAACAGCAGCGCAAGGTCGAACAGAACCCGCTCAACCTGCTGCTCGCTATGGCAACCGACGACAATGTCGAGACTGGCGAAGGGCAGGAAGTAAAGGTAGACGACGCAAGATCGGCACCTGACAAAGTCCTTCTGACAAAAAGCGAGATGACCAAATACGAAGAGTACAAGCGGCAATGGTCCAACATGCTGAAGCATCCCCAGGAAGCGTTTGACGCATTGGAAAGACGAGAGCGACAGATCATACAGGCGGCCAAAACACATGATTGGGATGCGCTCGACAAGCTCAAGGTCGAAGTCGATAGCGACCTCGAGCGAATGACGTACATATTCGGCGGCTTAACTTCCGGTTTTCAGACCGGCGAGTCCGGAGACTGAGAATTCTCTTCAGACACTGCATACCTACAGGGAAGTTCGACAAAGAACGTGCTGCCCTTGCCGACCTCGCTTTCAACACCGATTTTGCCGCCATGGGCATCGATCAACATTTTGCATATAGCAAGCCCGAGTCCGGTGCCGACCACGGCGTCGCTAGAACGAGCCTGCTTGAATCGCTCGAATATCATTGACTGTTGCTCGGCGGGAATTCCGCGCCCCTCGTCCTGGATTTGAATAGTCAGAGTGCCATCATGAATGGTGGCGGTCATAGTCACGGTCTGTCCGCTTTCGGAAAACTTGACGGCATTGGCCAGCAG
>JAIERK010000150.1 GCA_019746975.1 Candidatus Obscuribacterales bacterium | reverse complement strand
ACGGTGAAACGAGTAGCCGGCAACAGTGTTCAAGAAACTCTGGACAGATCCAATCTCGTTGCTGTGCATACGCCCCAGGCAGCGCGATTCGATTGGTTGCTCGATGCGCATGAGGCAGCAAGACGTAACAACCTTAGTGCCACAGATGATGCCTTCATTCTAGAACAATATCATGAAGTCAAGATCGTTGCTGGTGACAGGTACAACATTAAGGTCACCGTCCCGGAGGATCTCCTAATCTGCGAGGCTATATGTCATATGTTCCTTGGTCAGATAATGGATGTACAGTGAGACAGCGAAGGTTAATTTCGCGGTAAATTACACTCGGACAAAGTCTCGAAAAGGCACCATCTACGGAGTCTGGACACCAGACCTAATACCATGGACATCCTTTGCAGTACTTGCAGAATAGTACGAAATGTCTAGAATTGGTACATTGCCGTGCACCATCAGGAATGGCACATTCAAAAATTTAATTGGTAGATGAGCGAAGCGTATACGATTAGGGCGCTATACGTGCGTTGATTGGCAGGGGCAAATATGAGTGACGACATGAAAGATTTTACGGAAAAACCGATCATTGCAACCCGAGCGAAATCGGTGCAGCCAGTAGTTGATTTGTTCCCGGCATTAGCCGATCGGCGCATGATGCAAATGAATTCGATGAGGCATCAAGCGGCCCCTGCTAGACCTGGCACACAGATCTCGATTTTCTCGCCTGTCTCTTTTGAAGAGGCGGTAGACATTGTTGAGTGCCTTCGATCTAGAGCGGCAACAACAATCTCATTGGAAAATATGAAAAAGATTGACGCAAGCAGGCTGGTCGATTTTGTCGCCGGCGCTTCCGCAGCTCTGGATGGCGACTTCCACAAATTGAGCGAGCAGGTTTATATCTTCTGCCCAAGCAATATCAAAATCACTGCTGAAAAAGCTGGAAGCGCAAGCTCGGAATCTGAAGCACAAGGCACCGATTTTGGTGCGTTGGACTTTCTATATCCCACCAACTCGCTACTCGACAGCAAGCACTCGGTGTGGTCGCAAAGACCAACTCATTAATCAAGTCTTAGTTGACGAGATTTGGTCGCTTGACTCCTCAGCTCTTCAAGTTAATTAACAGCCAGGCGTTGTAAGCGCTGCTATTATGTAATTACTGAACGGCGAAGGCGGATTTCCCCGCCAGTTGCCGTGTTTCCTCCTTATCTAATCCACCACAAATAATTCTTCCTTCTTGCTATTTGCAGGAGGGAAGTTTTTTTTGGGACTTTCAGCACCATGGCGACCGATAATAAGCAAACACTAACCATCCCAATGACTGCTGCCGCCGTTGGGTTCAGCCAGCAAAAGATCTGGTCAGTATGACTGCTCATGGCAGGCATACAAATTGGACAGCTCTCAGATAGCCCTGCCTGGCTGCAAAATACCGACAATATCCACATCGACGGGACCTCTTTACAACTTATTCACATCCATGCGCTAATCTGGGTTTACTGCCAATCAAATATTTATCGCGGCAGCGACGAATCGACCGTGTTGAAAACACAAGAATAGAACCATCAACCACCCCGCTATCTTGTTTCGACCCAACATCTAACTACTAAACGCAAACCAAAAGTCGAGTACATCTAGGATGTGAGCCGACCACGTCAATCATGATTCACCGTCTCAAAAGGGCGGCAATCAAGCACGACAATTTCGACCTGTATCGGATGCGAAAAACAACATAAACCTGGACCACGTCAGGCGGAGACTTTGGCCAGATGTCGTCGAGCGAGGAAGGAAGGAAGGAAGGAAGGAAGGAAGATGTCAGAGATCCGTGAAGTTAATCACTCACCAACACCGACGAGGATTTGCCGAGTAGACTGGTTCACGCTATTGCTCGACCAGCAAATCAGTAGTCTGCATTCTTCATCAGGAAAAGAAAAGTCAAACGACCGCGAAGCTGCTTCTTCGAGTGACGAAGTTAAGACTCTATGCTTCACCAACATATTCGCGCTAAATGACAGCTCAGGCGATAGTCAGAACTCTCCTTCGGCAGCTGTCGGCGCTACCGAAGCCTTCAAGCCCAAAGCGCAAAGTGACATCGTACCCGGTGCCATAGTTGAGCGGGCGGCAGCACCGGCCAAGACACCAGAAGAGAAAAAATTCGACAATGGGGTTCGATGCATCTACGCGACCGCAACTGACGGCGCACTAAAAGTCACGATCACGGATTCGAAAGGTAACGCTTATTACTCGCTCCAACCCGAAGGCAAGGACAACAACGGTTCGGACATATATGTTCTGCGATATCAAAAAGGAGAGGGAAATCATAAAGGCGTTGAATTTACCAGAGGACAGCTGACACGCTTCGAAAGTGGCGCATGGTCGATGAGCGATAAGACAGGCAAGGTTGTCGCAACACTATCCAGCAATGGAGTGGTGACAGTTTTTGATCACGATAGTCCTGATCCAGGTCGCAGAGAGGAGGCTCCTGGATCTTTCATGAGGATCTACAAACAATCTAATGGCTGGGAATGTCCGAAGCTACAGGTATTCCCCAACGACCGGAGACTTACTTATGATCTGCTCGCCGCCTCGCCCTCGGGACAATCGTCCGCGTTGATTGAAGACCAACACCCCGATGGGCGCCGCTCGGTTTACGAACATCAACCAGACGGCACCTGGAAGAGAGCCCTGTTTTCCAATGGCAAGAAAGAGAGCGAAAGCCTGGGCCGACTCAGATTCGATGCCAATCTCCTACCAGTATTCGAAGCATTTGATCACGAGAAAAATCCTCGCATCGACCATACTCCCCCCGCACAACAGCAGATCAGGAGCGTTTGGAACCGGCTCCTCATGCAACTTTCTCACATCTGCGAATCTAGAATGAAACCGGAACTCGACAAGCTTGAAATGAATTTCAAGGAGAGCGAAGCAAAAAAACACGGGGTGGCAAAATGGGATGACGTCCCCGTCGAAGAGCGTCAGAAGCTCGAAAAGCAGCTGGCAGCGAACAAACAAACAGCGGTCAAAAGCGAAGCCGATCGCCTCACCAACGAATTGAGCAAGGAGATAGAAACAGTCCAAAAGGCTACTCTAGATCTCATTTGTCTCGAAGCTGAGCGCGAGGCTTTAGTTACCAGGCTCAAGAATGAGACTCTTGCAAAGGCTGGAGCAAAGAGATGGGAAGACCTACCGCAAGCCGAACAACAACGCTTCGATACTGCGCTCAAAACGAACGATGAATTCCGAAGGCTGCAACGCGAGATAGAAATTCTTAGCGCACGGCTTAGCCCTGAGCGGGTGTGGTCAACCAGTCCAGTCACGCGGACTTGTTTTAACGACCTACTCGATTGGACGGCTAAGACTGTAGTACCGGCCGCATTCACCACTCTCGATCAATCAGGCAAACCAATTCCTGCAGATTGTCCAGTACCGGTGCCCCGCCGCTCAAACGGAACTGGAGATTTTATCCCGACAACTTTCTTCGGCAGACAAACCGACAAACTCAAAGATGAAATGAACCTCGGCATCGCGAAGGACAAACTGCCGAGCAAACAAGATCTGGACAAGCTAGAAAATACATTGCGATGGTGCTCGGACATACAAAGGCGAGAAGACGACGCAAGAATAAAATTCGATCTAGAAACTCGTTTTCCACAAGCGGTAAGGGAGAATGGACTCCCTGAAAAATGGCTGACGGATCCAAGGCTTCTCAAACTCGATTCGAGAACCAGACACGCCGTTATAAAAGACATGATTGAGCTGGCGCTCAATGTGAAGGAGACAGCACACGGCATCTCCGATCGAAACCGACAAAAGAACAATCAAAATGCTAATGTGGCCTGGTACTACTCAACGGTGCCTGTACATCCGTTGCCAGCTGGTTGCACGGAATCCGCAAAGGGAGAACTCACTTTCACCTGGCCGCAGGAACTACCCGTCGGCAACACCGGAGAGACAGGCGCCATACATGCGCTCAAGGATTGGCAGGATACGCACCGCAAAATACTCGACGACGAAGCAGAGATTCTGGATAAAACTGCAGACAGTCTATGCAGACCTTTCTACGGAGAAATCCCCGGTAAGTATTTTGTCACCAAAGATGCCAACGGTAGACTCAACGGAGTCTTTACGGAAAAACCTGAAGGCGTCGATTGCGAAGAGTGCAACTTGCTTCGCGGCGACTACAAAGTGGAAAAACGGAACGGAGAATACTTCCTCAAGGTTACCGTTCAGGCGAAGAAAGCAGGCCTGATCGATCCTCATAACTGGTGCGCCAACGACGTTGGACTGCCCTCGGAGAAGGAATTCGGTCCATTTAAAGAAGGTCAAATGATAGTGGTCTTCAACAACCGACTGCAAAAAGTTATGACTCCGGTTGAGAACGCAATGTCAAGGAGAAGGTGGCAAGCCGCAGAATTCTGGGCATCAAACATAGTCGGTACAGCACTGGAGTTGAGCATCTTTCTTGGTTCGGGCGGGAGCGCTGGAGTGTTGCTTTTTGCAGGAAAGGCGGGTCTGAAAAAAGCGATTCCACATCTTGCACGCACAGGTCTAGCAACTGCCTCTGCCATCACCAGTGGTGCCAGTGTGACGAGTGAACCGGAAGCCCATCGCTTTCACAAGGCTCTCGGTACAGTATTTGTTGTAGATACAGTGGTCAGCCTGGCTTTAAAGAAACCCTCGCCAGGTCTTGTGGAGGCAAGTGGTCTGGCGGCTCTGGATAAAGCATCGGCGATTTTCAGATTGCCTGTAAAAGGTGCACGCGCCGTAAGCGAATCAAAAACAACGCAGTGGGCTATCAATGTTCCCTTCATCGGTCTTGGTATTCATGAGCTAAGCAACAAACTCCCAGATAGATCCAAAGGCAGGCCTTACTTCGACGGACAGAATGCCTGGGGCTGGCTTGGAGGTTTGCATAGCGGCGCGGACGAAATGGTGGCACGGACCGCCAGAACAAGAGCTGCGGATGCATTCCTGGATAGCCAATTCGATATGATCTCGACTACAAAAAATGTATCAGCAACCGATAGAAACTTCATCCATAGATCCCGAGAAACAACGAAAGCACTCTTAGCGGCCCGTGCGAATCCTGACACCGCAATTGCCAACGATGCAAACAAAAACATTGAGCAGTTTAAATCCGAGATGCTCAAAGTGTTAAGGCCTGGTGATGGTCAACAAAGGAGTCCTGCCGTCAGATATGCAGCGGCGTTATCTCTTCTGGTGCTGTCACTGAAAGAAGACAATTCCCTCCCAGCGAACATACTGGAGTCCGGCGGCGCCAAGTTAAGCAGCCAGGACCTAACGGCTATCATCAGATCTACTTCGAAGAGTGCAGATGCCAGCCTGAGATTGGCTTCTGAAGAGCTTCTTCTTCGCTCCGGTCAAACAGACAAAACGCCGTTTGATCTGGCGAGAATAATGCTGAACACCTTGGATAGTGATGATTCAGATCCAAGCCGCAAGATCAACGTAATCAGAAGTTTAACCTTATTGTCTCGAGATATGCGGACAATCGAGCCACTTCTCCTAAAAGGTCTGGACTCAGAGCAGCGTTCTCGCTTCCAGATAGCAGGAGCAGGGCTAATGTCCAACGATCTGCTTGATCGCCTTCGAACCACTAGCGGTGACAAGCGTCACAAAGATGATGTCCGGGCAATGGCTGCAATCTCACTGTTTCATTACTCCGCCGGTCCAGCCGACAACCTCCCAGCCGCGCTGTCCAAAGAGAGTGCAGACTTCGAGCAAGCCAAACAAAATCCAGGCAAATATGCAGAAGCAGTGGTTACCAGGCTCATGGAGGAAGCTCGCACGGCAACCGACCCGAACAAACGGCTCAATTCACTCGTTTGTTTGAAAGAGTTGAAGAGTCTCGAATCTGCATCGAGCCAAACAAAGCTAAAAGACTTCGACTTCAACAAGGAGCTGCTGCAATTTGTCACCAGCAACATAGGACCGGGTGTAAAACTCACACCTGCATCAGCGCAAGCGATGGCAGACGCGGTAGAACTCCTCAATCTGTCGAACTCTTCCAGTCTCTCATTTGCAGACCGCATGGCTCTTGCTCAGATAACCGAGCTACAGAACACAGCTGAAGCGAATACTGTCAAATTAGCACTCGCCAAACGTGCCAATGAACTCGTAACATCCAGTCTCTCTCCGACAGAACGAACCAATCTTTGTGTGTCGCTCTTGAACGGTCTGGGTAAAGCAATTGACTTGTCTCCGCACGGCGCGTCGATGACAGGACCCAACTCGGTCGATTTCCGAAAGGCAATCATCAATTCAATTAAGAGCGTCAACGAGTTAATCCCACAACAAGACGAATCGCGCGCGGAAGATAGAGACATAGTCAAATTCGTTAGGACCAGACTAATCGATCGTCTGAAAGGAGTCGCCACACCCGAAGCAATGGCAAAGGGGCGCACTGATTGGGAGCCATCAGCCGCGGTCCGGCTGTCGGCTCTCGAGGCATTGCAAGCAATGATGCCGACGGCTGACTTCGCAGCAGTCACCACGAGCAGTCTTAGTCATGAATCAGATTTTGCAATAAGGAGGCTAGCTGAACATGCGGCTCTAGGCACATATACTCCGACGCGTGATCCGTACTGGTATCACCTCTTGTACACTGATGCCTGCCAAATTGATGGTAATCACAAGTTCGCAGATGATGACGGGCCTTCATTGAAGAATGCCTTTCTTGCAGAACTCAGAGCGCTCGACTTGGAATCGGTAGAGATGCGTACGAAGCGACAAATTAATACACATCTCGATGCAAAAACGGGCCGACCGATTACTTACGTAAGAGATGTCACTGTCGAAGAGCGGAAATACAACGCCGAGCGAACTAGGAAAATCGATTCCTTGATGGAGCGCGCTAGAGCAGGTGACGATAAGGCCATCCAGGTGTTGACGGCCATCGTCAGAAATCCCGATTTTGAAATCTCGGGGACTACTGGAAAAAATCCTGATACCGATAAAGACTATACGAAAGCCGAAAAGGAACGACTCTTGAACGGTGCGTTGGAAGTGCTGTGCGAATTGGTTCAGCCAGGCAGCAGAGTGGACTGCGCCAATACTCGCGTTCGGTCGCTGGTGGCCAATCCGTTCGTCGATCCCAAAAGCCGCTTATGCCTGCTTCAGGCACTCGACCAGGCAGAGAAAGCAAAATCTCCCACGGTATCCGACGATTACAGCCGGTGGCTGTCTCTGGCTCTCCAGGTTGACGTTCTCATGTTCACAAACAACCCAAAAGGTGGCAACGCACTCAAAGAGCGTTCTGAATTTCGCAACTACCTGCTCGAGCGGATTGACGCAACACGACATCCATCAGCGCAGTACACCCTGGAGTTAATCACTCTATCGGATAGACTTCCACCGCAGCTCAAGGGTCGCGCCGGAGACATATTGGCCAACTGGCGCGACAGTGTCTCATCAAGAGCCCGGGCGGTGGATGCCACTGAGATGACTCGCCAGCTCTACGATCGAGTCTTCAACCGGGCGCCAGATCCAGCGGCAAAATGGGCTCAGGATCTTGCAGCAGATGGAAGGACGACATTTTCAGAACTTGTGCGAATGGCAATCGACAACCCGCTCAATGAATTCAAGAATTCGATTCCGGCGAGCCCGGAGGAAGCCGTACGATTTCTCTATCGACGCATACTCGATAGAAGGCAACTGCCAAGCGCTGAAGAAATATCTGGATGGGTAGCGCTCCATAAAACACATGGGGTCGATGCAGTCATCGATGGACTGCTCAACTCCAGCGAATTCAGACGCAGCTGCCTCCGGCTCAAGACAGGCGACAATAACAAGTCGAAGGAAGAAAAAGCGGCTGACGTTGTAAGAGCGCTGTCAATAGCAGCATCGGACAGTCGCCACTACAGTCTTTTAGATATGAGAGTCGACACCATCATCGATGCCAGAGGCAGCAAGAGTGATCCGATCAATCCTGGTGATCCTCGGATTGAAGCAATTCGACTCGCACTCAAATGCGCTACTCCGAACACGGAATTACGTCAACTCTTTCCGAAAGACCAGATGGATAAGATATTTAAGTGGGACGAGCGCCGCAGCGCTTTTGGTAGCGTCGGCACCGCGTTTGCCGCAGCCACTTCCAAAGATGCAGCTCTCTCAAACGCTGAGCACGCTAACGCTCTGGACAGAGCATTATTTAGCAAAGAAGAAAACAGCTCACAAATGATCCGACTGGCTGCGGCTTTCGTGATTCTTCAAAGTCGCGCCGACAGTTCCGCAGAGTCTCTGAACACCGGCTTTACAGATCAAGACAGAAGTTTAGCTCTGCGTGAATGTGCTTCACTAGCCTGGTCGGGTTGTGAAGATGGTTATAGAACAGATGCAATGGCGCTGTTGAATAAAGAGATCAACTACGGTAATCCGCTTGCGCTGGATGCGCTCGCTGAAGTGACGCTAGGACAATTCGAACGACATAGACGAGCATTTGCAAACAACGAAAAATCAGGAGAGTCTACACGGAGAGAATATGGAGAAGTGCAACAAAAGCTAAAAGACCTGCTTACGAAGACGGGCAAGGACTGCATAGAAAGGACTCTACCGGATGGACGCACAATCGTAGTCAGAAATAAGTTTGGTGGCATCGTAATTGAAGAGTTTAAAAATGGGAAACTCACTGGCGCTGTTCCGCCATTCCTCTCAGGAAGAACCTACACAGAAGTGGCGGTGGACGATGTTCTATGCGAAAAAAATCCAGAAAGGAGACTTTCACTGTCGCAAAGCCTTTTGTCGAGCGCTCCCAATCTTTTTCTAAACGTCACAGGGTCCCATCGCGATACCATTCTCCGTTGCATAGCTTCGCAGACAAAGAATGATGGCTTTACTAAGTTAGACAGCAACCTGCGGTATGGTTATGCCCTGTGTCTCTACGACCTCGGCGGTGATCGCAACAGAGCGCGGACAACATCAGCACTCAGCAATCATCAAAAGAGAGGTCTGGAGGTGATGCTCGACCTTGCTATACAAGGGGTCGAGGATGCAAACAAATTCCTCGATGAGCTCTCGTCTGGCAACACATGCGAGGCGCTCAGTCTTCTACTCAATCGCAAGCCACTCGAGTTACCGAAAACGATTCCGCCTGCACGCGAAGCGCGCATCACGGCGAGCGGCGGTGGCGAATATACCCAGCCCGACATATCAGATCTGTGGAACGATCTCGATCACCAGATGGACAGACTGGGATGGTCAAAAGACCAAAAGACAAGGAAACGAGAAGATTTAAGTTATAACTTAAAACGAGAGCCAACAGAAAGAAAGAAAGCCGAGTTCCTGCAGCTGGCGACAAAAGCAATACAGCAAATGGCAGACGATAAACTCGGTCCGTCCAATCCGGGTGCAAATCGTAAGGAATCAGAAGAGAAAACCGTCCTCTGGCTTAACCTCGCCGAGCGCCTCTCGCAAAAGGTGGTGGCAGATCACGCCGCCGAAGTCAATCGGATCAATTCCGACTCCGAGCTCAACGAACAGGAGAAGGCGAACAGAATACGAGCACACGAGAATTTCCGAAATACTGCCGACGCTCTATTAATCGCCACGTACCTCGAGGCTGCCACCATACTCGGCACCACACATCCACAGATTGCCGCATTCAAGCTCGACGCGGTTTCGGCCCGTCTGAAATCCGCTCCCATAGATTTCCTATCGGATCTGCGATCGCAACTTCTCCTACCCGAGAACAGCCCCTTGCCAGCCGACTCCTCACAGGCATTAGTGCGGAATGCAGTCACACGAGCGCTGCAGTTGGGCGACGCTACATTGCTCAATCAATATGCTCAGACTGCAGTACTTGCAGCGAGCAATCCGGTATCGAGAAGCTCAGCCGAAGTCTTCGCAAGAACAGCAAGAACGCTGGAAACCATCGGAAGAAAAACACAAGACAGAGAGACTCTTGAATCCACGAACAAAGCATTCAGGGACCTCGCGAACAAAGTCGTTGAGATGTTTGAAGTCGAACCGAATACAGAGAAATCCCAAGAATGGGTCAACGCAATCGAGACTTTCTTCCGAAGCGCACCACCGGAAGTGCGCCTTGAGCTAGCCGAAAAACTACAACACTCGGCTAATCGCTCCTTAGAACATCTATCTTTCAAGGCTATCGGTGACCTCCTCTTCAGCACGGACGAGTCAATGAGGCAGCGAGCAGACGGCTTATTGAAGTCGATCGACAAAAGCAAATGGTCTGAATTGTTCAGAGCAATTGGAGAAGTTGAATCAGTAGGTCGACCCAGCAGCACAAAATACTATGACTGGTTCATCCAGCTTGCCGAATTTGAAATAGAGAAGTTGAAGGCATCGCCATCTGCGTTCACAAAACAAGGGCAAAAGACGATATCTGATTGCAACGAGGTTCTTAGAAAGTTACGGGCAACACACGCGCCTCGCCCCTGAGATTCGACAAACCTGTCGGGGGAAGATTCAATTTTTGTACTCAACTGGAGGATTCTAATATGTGGAACGAAAGTCAAAACGATCTCGATGGGCCTACTTCAAAAGTAGAGAACGCCATCCGTTTTGCTCCCGACTGGATGGATTTTTTTGGCTCCGATAGTGGGTATACTCCAGCCTACACAGACGACTCTGTGATTGCCCAATCAAATTTTCCAAGCGCGGAAAGCCTCTGGCCTGACGATCGCGACATAGATGGACAGAGCGCTGATGCTGTCGACAAGCAACCGCAACTCGAAGCAAACATTGCCGCGGAAGCGACAGCGGATGACGGCAGTGATGACAAAACTCCAGCGTCAGGCAGTGAAGCTCCGATGACAGCCAAAGAAGTTGAAGAAGCGTTTCGAGCATTAGCGACGAATGACCCAGCGAAAATGGAGCAAGCTGCGGATCGCGTCTCCAAACTTACAAGCGCTGATCTAGAGCTGCTGACAGCTCAACAGAGATCGGAAATAAATAAAAACATGTCTGCAGATCAGCTTGCACTTCTCAAACAAACAAATCAAGACGTACACTTGAAGCTCCTCTCGGTGGTAAGCGGAATTCCTGAAGCCCAACTTACAGAACTTACTAGTTCAGACATACAAAAACTGACTGATGAGCAGAGAATGGCCTTCGTAAAGGATACGACTCCCGAACAGTTCAAAGCGCTCAGCGTGCATGCTCAGTCGAATCTCTTCAAGGTACTAGACGGACTTCCGCCAGAGCAGAAGCTCGCGCTTCTTCAGCAACTCTCTTCCGCGAAACTGGAATCCATCCCAAGCTATCCGCGTAGTGCCCTGATCAAGAATTTATCGGTAGACCAAATCCGGCAACTACCGAGAGAAAAGCAACTTACCTTCGCGGAACAGGGATTGCCGACGAGCGAAAAAATGAGGCTCGTCAACGAGATGTCCGCAAGCGAAATTGCAAAACTGCCCACAGAACAACGATCTGGTTTGTTCTTCTCACCAACTCATACCGACGCCGCTTTGATGAAGAACGTACCCATTGAAAAACGGATGGCCATGCTCAAGGGTATGTCATTCGAGCGATACAGCGGACTGATGAGTGGAAACTCACAGCGAGCAATCCCAGTTGGGATTCACGTTGAGATGCTCAATGAAGCTACACCGGAGGAGATTCGCCAACTCGACTACAACGCACGAGTGACGCTGATGAATCACACACTTCAGCCGGCAGAAGTAGCAAAACTCAATGGCACTGCTAAAGTTGCATTGTTAACAAGTCTGAGCCAAGCCCAACTAAAAGACACTCCCGCCGACACACTTCGAGCATACGCAGAGGGATTGAGCGGCGCGGATAGTCTCGAACTGATGAGATCCGTAAAAACAGTCAGCGTGCTTGAATTGCTTCCTGCCGACGCCCGACTTAAAATGCTGCAGTCCTTAAACACCGAGCAAGTCCAAGAGCTCTCAAGATTGCACAGCAGACTCGCCACAATGATAAAGGACTTGGAGCCAAAGCAAGCGAAAAACCTGCTTCAATCCTGGGGAACGACAGAGAAAAGCGCTCAGCTGTCGGAGAAAGCCTTTGTAGAGCTGCTCAAAGCAGCCGGCAGCATCGAAGTCGCAGACCTGACCCAAGAGGCGAAGAACGCCTGGCGGACAAGACTAGAACCTCTGCGCCGCTCGCATCCAGAGATATATAGTGCACTATCGTCCAATCCTCCCGGAGACAGACCCGGAGGCGGCGGCAGTGGTGGCAATGGCGGTGGCGGTTCTGGTGGCAACGACAGGCCTCCCGGTGGCGGCAGGCCGCTTGTTGGGCCTGACAGACCCGCGACACCTGGAGGGAACGGAGGAATTAGACCTCCAACCGGTATCGACAATCCCCCGCCCGGTAAAGACGCACCACCACCTGCGGTGCCCAGAGCCAATCCACCAGGGACTCCACGCCCAGATCCAACAACCTCAATAGATGTCGGCAGCGGCACGGATCGGAGGAGATACCGGCCAACCGGTCTGTCAATTGGTAACTCTAATCTACTGCAGCAATTTGAAGGAGCGCCATTACCTACAAAGGACGGCGTAACTGAAATTGCCAATCCGAATCTCAGTGAGTTTAACGCTGTCCAAGTCAACGAGGATGGAAAAACCGTCACAAAATACGTGAAACCGGCAGGAGCAAATAAGGGAACATACAATCTCGTTGTCACAGATGGAGTGCAGTCGCTGGTGCGCGACAACAAGTACATCATGATGAGCTCCGAGATGTACGCGGACTACCGTAGACGAACAGCGTTAGCCAGAGGTGAGCAAATCACCGGCGACAAGCCTCGAGATGCCGCGACACCAGAGGTCCAGAATACAAACAAGATGCTTGCAGAGCTGGAACAAGGAAGGGTCGAACTTACCCGCGATGTATTCATCAAAGCTAACATGCATCCGTCGACAGAATCACCCGCAGAGTTCCTCAAGTCACTCCGCACTGCCAACGATCTGGCTCGCGGCAAAATGACTCCCGTCCAGCAAACACGAGTAAATGAGCTACTTTCCGATTTAGAAAACCGCAACGAAACATCGCTCAGAGAGTTTTCCGCTCGAGTAAAAGCTCCAGCAGCAACCAGTATTGCGGCGAATCCGGTAACAGTGACTGTTTTAGGTAAGGATCCGGCAGGTGGATACATCAATCCACCTGGAGAGATTCGCCCTGGTCCCGTTGCTATACATGGCCCAGCAAGGCCAACACTCGTCGGAGCGGCAGAACCTCTGCAGACACCGGCAGCGACTCAGAAAGGGACCGGAACAAACAGACCAACGGAGCCTACGGCAAAAGGGAAGCCCAAACCCGGCGGCGGTGCAACCGCCTCGGTCGCGGGACTTGGATTAGGTGTCGGCATCGCACTGTGGGCCACATCCTGGATCGAATAATGATTTCGGCTCATCCTGATACATCACAAACTCGAATCAGATAACCTAATCCCGACTGTCATTGGATCTTGTCTGCGACTGCGATAGTGGCGGCTTATTAGCAGCATCATCGACTACGCCAACGAAGTTGACGTGAACAAGAACTAGCGGTTCTGTGTTCATCTCACTATCAAAATAGCAAGCCAAAGCTCCATGAAGGAAGTCGGTTAGATCTTGTTTGTTCAAGTTCTCAATCGAGACCTTCTTGCCCAGAATATATTTGACCTGCTCCTGGACTTTAATGACGAACTCCTCGGCAGGAACGCCACGAGGTAGTATCACGCCACGAATATACACATCAGGACCAGCGACGATCTTATGCTGCTTATCCAATAAAACGACGACTGTTATGAGGCCGTCTTCGGCAATATGCTTTCTCTGCTCTATGATTTCTTCATCGAGGTGCCACTCACGATTGTAGTCAATCAAAACGATACCAGCTTTGATGCGATCACCTTTAGTGCACTTGTCTCTCGTGACCTCGAGAACATCTCCGTTTTCCATAACAAAGACATTGTCGGGTCCGACCCCGCACTCGACCGCGACTTCAGCATGCTGCACCAACATGCGATACTCGCCATGAATCGGCATGAAGAATTTCGGCTTGCAGATGTTGAGCATGAGCTTCTGCTCTTCGCGGCAAGCATGACCAGAGACGTGGACACCGGAGTCTTTTCCATAGACTACATCCGCACCACGGAGGAACAAAGCGTTGATTGTATTCGCGACGGAGCGCTCATTGCCAGGAATAGGAGTGGCCGAGATGACCACAGTGTCACCTGCTCTAATGCGAATCTGCTTATGCTCGTCATTGGCGATTCTAGTGAGAGCCGACATCGGCTCGCCCTGACTGCCGGTCGTCAGAATGACGACTTTGTCATAGGGAAGATCGTTGACCTTATCAACGGGGATAATCAACCCATCAGGGAAGCTCATGTATCCGAGCTCTCGAGCAATATTGGCAAAGTTGAGCATTGAGCGACCAAGAATCGCTACCTGCCGATCGTACTTCATTGCTGCAGTCAAAACTTGACGAACGCGATGGACGTTGCTTGCAAAAGTGGTGACGATGATGCGCTGTCTGGCATTGGCGAACACTTCGTTGAGCTTGATCCAGACCGTCTTTTCCGATGGTGTGAAACCGGGACGTTCGGTATTCGTGCTATCGCTCATCAACAGCAACACGCCTTCTTCGGCAGCATTCGCTAGACTGGCGATGTCGTATTGCTCTCCATCAACCGGCGTAAAGTCAAACTTGAAGTCGCCAGTATGGATAAGGATTCCAACCGGAGTGCGAATTATCAAACTGAATGAGTCGGCAATCGAGTGTGTGCAACGGATGAATTCTACTTCGAAACATCCTATCTTGACTCGCTGCCGAGGTTTTACGCTACGAAGCGAAGTTCGATGTTCCAGCCCTGCTTCACGGAACTTGCCTTCAAGCAATTGTAGAGCAAGAGCGGGACCGTAGATTGTCGGAATAGTTATCTCTTTGAGAATGTAGGGAATTCCACCAATGTGATCTTCGTGACCATGCGTGATTGCAAGACCCTTGAGCTTGTCCTGATTTTCAACGAGAAAGTTGATATCGGGAAGAACTATGTCGACCCCGAGCATATCTTCGGAGGGGAATGCCAGTCCCGCGTCGACCAACATCATGTCGTCACCATATGCGATGACCATCGTGTTCTTGCCGATTTCACCGAGTCCACCAAGGGGTATCACTCTAAGTGGACCGGAATGTCTTGCTTTCGCTGTATCCCTTGAGTCTGTATTGCTTTGCAAACCTGCTGTTGCAACCTCTATCTACTACTACACTTATCTTCCGAGAATTCAAACCATAGCACGCATGTGCATCAATAACCAATCATCCTACACGTAGGATAGATTTTCCAAAACTCCTGTGTCCTTCAAGATTTGTTTGAACACCTGCTTTTCTTCTTCAGTCAGTGGAACAAGCGGCAGTCTCAGATTTTCTTTGCAAAGTCCGAGTTTGCTCAACGCATACTTAACGCACGTCGGATTGGGTGATGTGAATAAGCCTTTGAACAGAGGCAAATACTTATAGTGAATCGATCGAGGTCCATCCACATCGCCAGAAAAGAACTTCGCCATCATTCCGTGAATCGCTTCGCCGATCAAATGGCTCGCAACGCTCACCACTCCACATGCTCCCACCGAAAGGAACGGCAGAGTCAAAATGTCATCACCGGAATAAATTCGAAAGCCCTCACGAGCATGACTGGCTATCTCTGCGGCTTGCTCGACATTGCCGCTGGAATCTTTCAGAGCATGCACGGTGTCGTACTTCTCCATGATGCGTATCATTGTCGCAGGGAGAATGTTGACGCCTGTTCTCGAGGGAATGTTGTAAATTATCATCGGCAGTCTCGAGGCGGCAGCAATCTTGCCGATATGTGCTTCAATCCCTGCCTGACTCGGCTTGTTGTAATAAGGTGCAACTATCAACAACCCGTCGGCACCTTCTTTATGCGCCTGCTGAGCGAGCCTGACCGACTTTTCGGTATCATTGGAGCCGGCTCCCAGGATAACTCGCCCGCGACCCTTCGCCACCGAAACGATGCATTTTAGCAAATCGATCTTCTCCTCGTCGGTCAGCGTCGGACTTTCTCCGGTGGTCCCGGATACCACTATCGTTCCGGTCCCTGTCTTGAAGAGATGATTAGCAACCTTTTCAGCGGCCTTGTAGTCGATACTGCCATCATCATCAAATGGTGTCACCATCGCCGTCACTACACGACCAAACAAGGGTGCATCTGTTGCAATCACTTTCCTTACCTCTAGTGCCAAACGCCGCTCAATCAACCGCTACGTGTTATACCTTCTGTCCGACAAGATTGTGCTTCACCATGTACTCCGCGATACGCACCGCATTCAGTGCGGCGCCGATTCTAAGATTGTCGGCAACAACCCAGAGGTTCATCCCGTTGGGTGAGGAGGTGTCTCGACGGATTCGTCCGACATAGACAGGATCTTCGCCTGCGCAATCGAGCGGTGTGGGGTAGATGTTATTTTCGGGTTGGTCCCATACCTCCACAATTGGAGAGTTCGCAAGGGACTCACGAACTTGAGCTGGGCTAACCGTGCGCTCGAGATCTACAGTTACGACTTCACTGTGTCCAATCATCACCGGCACTCGCACTGCGGTGCAGGTCACAAGAAGGTCTGGAAGTTCCAGGATTTTTCTGGTTTCGTTGATGACCTTCAACTCTTCCTTGGTGTAACCATCGTCGGCAAACGAATCGATATGGGGAATCAAGTTGAATGCGATCTGTTTTTGAAACTTCTTTGGCGGGTACGACTGATCCACGACCAGAGCCTTCGTCTGATTGGCCAGCTCGTCAACCCCTTCTTTTCCAGCGCCGCTAACGGACTGGTATGTCGAGACGATAACGCGCTTCAGCCCTGCCAATTCGTGAAGAATTTTCAGTACTACGACGAGTTGCGCCGTCGAACAATTGGGATTGGCGATCAGATTTTTATGATTCTTCAGTGCGTGACCGTTGACCTCGGGAACAATCAGCGGAACATCCTTCTCCATGCGAAAAGCGCTGGAGTTATCGATGAATACACAGCCTTGCTGTGCCGCAATCGGTCCCCACTGTTTGCTCACGGCACCGCCCGCGGAGGCAAGTACAATGTCCAATCCGGCGAAGGACTTTTCCGTTACTTCCTGTACCGTGAGACGCTTACCGCGAAACTCCATGACGGAGCCGGCGGAGCGAGCGCTGGCAAGCAGCGTCAATTCGCTGAGAGGCAGTTGATCACGCTTCGAGAGGACTTTGAGGAACTCTCGTCCTACCTGTCCGCTTGCTCCGAGTATCCCGACACGTACACCACTACCATTCATTTCTGTTTCCTCCCGATAATTTGAAGATGAATCAATCAAAGCGACCTATAGCAAACTTTCCAAACCAACCACCAGACCATCCATCTGCATTACAGAGACGATACTGAGTTTTATCCCTTTTAGAAAGCAATTGGTGTTAAAACTGTCGTGCCGTATGGTTAAGAGTTCTCCGTCGGATCCGAAAATAACGTCCTGGTGCGAAATCAGACCAGGCAATCGCAAAGAGTGAACACGAACGCCCGACTCAAGAGCGCCGCCCCGAGCGCCGGTCAATAACTCCTTGTCATCAACCTCCCGGGGGTTGTAGGTTTTCTCCAACTCCGAAATTTTCCGGGCTGTATGCATCGCTGTGCCGGAGGGTGCATCCAACTTTTTCGTGTGGTGCATCTCGACGATCTCGACATTCGAGAAGTGCTTTGCTGCCAACTTTGCAAACTCCATCATCAGAACCGCGCCGACAGAGAAGTTGGGTACAATCATTGCCCCCGTCTTGCTGTCTGCGGCCGCCGACCTCAGTGCGTCGACCTGATCGGGCTGGACGCCGGACGCGCCGATAATGGGACGGACCCCGTGCTTGAGGGCGTATTGCGCGTGATGAACCGCGGACTCGGCGATCGAAAAGTCAAGAACCACGTC
Source organism: Candidatus Obscuribacterales bacterium (assembly GCA_019746975.1). Lineage (GTDB taxonomy): Bacteria > Cyanobacteriota > Vampirovibrionia > Obscuribacterales > Obscuribacteraceae > JADYXR01. The sequence goes on along the minus strand of JAIERK010000150.1, from coordinate 6,363 downwards.
CGGTTGGTTGACGCTCAGACAGCTATCAATATCATTAGATACGACGACACTTCCGTTGTAACCGGTAAGCGGAATCACGTCGCCGAGCGGCTTACCGGCGTACGAAGCTCCTGTCTTACCGAAGGCGCCGACCAATTCGATCTTGGGGTCGGCACAAAGAGCTTGAGCGCTCGCGCGCCCCATCTTGCCGTTGATACCAGCGATTGCAACTCTGACCTTGTTTGCCAAGATAGGACCCTTATCTACACGCGTGGAGGCGTCAAGCCCGATCGTATACGCAAATGGGCACTAGTTCAACGCTTTGTTATGCTTTATTTGCCGGTTTCGAGACATTCTGTCGGATGCGGACCTTTAGCGATCGAGCCGAAACCGCAGAGCACTGGAGGTTTCATCGATACAAGCCAACTCGATAATTTCGACAACGGTTCAAGAAACGTCGTTACTTGCCCGCTTCTGCGGTACTTGCAAGAAGTGCAGTTGTGCCGGTCGAGCCGAAACCGCCCTGTCCGCGCTCGGTTGCATCGACGCTTTCGACTTCAATAATCTCGACGAAAGGTACTGGGACTACCACCATCTGTGCGATTCGCTCGCCCGGTGTGAATGTGTAGGCCAGTTCGCCATGGTTGATTACGAGAACTTTGACTTCGCCTCGATAATCGCTGTCGATTGTGCCGACGCAGTTGGTCAGGCTAATGCCGGCTTTGGCAGCTAGCCCGGACCGTGGACGAATCTGCGCTTCATATCCTGCTGGAATCTCCATTTTGATGCCCGTGGGAAGCATCGTGCGCTTACCAGGAAGAAGTTCGAACGGCTGATCAATTGCAACGGTGAGGTCGAGCCCTGCCGAGCCCGGGGTGGCATAACAAGGAAGTTGTTTGCAATGTGGCAGTTTCTCTACTTTTAAAAGCACCTTGTTCATATGTTTCACCCCAAACCATATATAAAGCCGGACGCATTTCGAACATGCGAAAGAGCAAGATTTCTCTCCAACTGGATCGTCCTGACCAGCTGATCATGCCGATTTTAGCATTTAATGGAGAGCTGATATTTTCGTTTTATTCATCTAAGTGGCGCGCATTTTTGCTAGCAGCAAAATCGGCGTCCTCAGCGAGGCACCATATATAGAACCATTGAATGAAAAATATGACAAACAAAAACACCACTCAACTTTCGTCGCAGTGGCGTCTTTGCTACTACCTAGCTGCCTGTTGCACAGGCTCAGTATCTCCACGAGCTTCAGCTAGTCCTTCGCTCATGGCGGGCTACATGCTGCTGTATCCGGTTGGGCGCCAACCTGACGTCTCCGCATAGCCCCTCGGCTCAAAGTGCCTTCTGAAAAGTCACTCACCGTCTTCAATTACTAATGTAGCAAGTGGCACGAGGCTTGTGAAGTACCCCGTTTTTGTTTTAAGAAAACTTTTTTGAAGCGATGAACATCGGCATGAATAGCAGCATTGCCAATTTCCGCTCGAGGCCGCTTGCTCGAACCACTGTACTGTTCCGAGCATAACCAATCGACACCGAAAGAGTCCGAATCTACGAAGAAGCGCATAGAAAGCCACGCAACACAAAATCGACAATCCGTTACCGTGGTACCAAGCGTGGTGCCACAAACAGAGACTGTCGTTTAATCTCCGCTCAATTCTACCTATTAGCAGGGGTAGTATCCCCTGACCAGACAGTTAGGTTGGACCACCGCAGGCAGTCCTGTATATCTGATATTGGTATCAATTAAAATCATATCCAAGTTTCTTGACTCCGTCCAGAGCTGTGCAAAAGTCTGCGTAAATCCGCAAAGCACTTGTCGTGCAATGCCTTTCCGACCGGACGATGAAAAAAACGGGACGAGAAAACCGGATTTTTATCATCGCAATATCGTCAATATATATGACTGCGGTTTAACCCGACACAGCTGGATTCTTCGACATGGCGTCACGCATCTTCAAACATTCAAAGAATCAATCCCCACCACGAACATTTGCTCAACAATTACCCTCCACACTAACGAACATGCACCCTCGCAATACCACGTTTCGGCGGTTACCTTGACCGGAAGCTCGCCATTGGAGAGGAATTCTATGCGTGACGAGCCATTGAAGCCACAGGAGTCGGGCGCACCTTCTGGTTTGCGCATTGCGACCCTATTTGAAGACCCGACCTTCGTCGCACTGTATTCAGGACCATGGGGTAGTAAGCTGGCAGAGAGCCACAGACCTAGATCGAATGTGGACAGGGGTGAAACAGATTCGGATACTATCGACTGCAGCATCGCCATTGCCTCACTCGATCGCCGGCCACCTCGCCTCGACTCGGGAAAGCGAGACAGTGAGCGCGGTGTTAAGGCAGACGCACCAGAAGTTCGTCCAGCAGGTCCTGAAGGCGGAAAACTGCATCCTAAGGACGCGGCTATCCATGAAAGTCTCAAAACATTGCTTGCAGGCAAAACCGGTCTGCCCGATCGAACCACCACAAAAGTCGCGGGTGTAGGCAGTATCTCCGTAGAAGCCAGGCGCCATGCGGATACTCATAGAATCGAAGGGCTCACAATCAAACTGCCGGTAAGGCTAGAAGGCACGCCCGCGTCTCAGATTGACGTTCGCCACGATGCTAGAGGAGGTTGGTCGATAGCCGACTACGGTAAGCTCAATTTGGGCCAACGCAAGGTACTTGAGACTATGGGCATCAAACCGAACAAAGACGGGCGGTTCTCCGGTGAGCTCGAGATTTTGAAGAATGGCACGGTCCGATACAAAGACTCGGATATGGCAGATCGAAAAACCTATGGTCTGAAGCCGGACGGCGGAAGGTCTATTATCGACCACAAAACAAACACCGTCACAAAGACTGATGCTGCCGGAAAGGTAAGCAGACTTGGTTGGAACGGCGGTGCATTCGCAGAGCTCAAGCCCGGGACAAATCCGAAAGTAGATATTATGCCGGACGGCTCGACGAAGGTAACTCTGTCATTCGCGAACGTAGGAGGCAGACCTCCGCGGATTGCACAAGTAGAGAGAATAACCGGAGGTACCAACCGTCTCGACAGGACTGTTTATACTCAATCCAATCCAAGAGCGCCGGGCGGCTTAGGTAGCGCCCATGCATATGACTGGCATGATGGAACAAGGCACATGGTAAAAGACGATCGGGGCAGACCAACAAAACCTGTTACGGAATATCATGATGGAAAAACATATCGACTTGGTACAAAAACAGGTGATACCGCCACCGGTACTACCGTCACATTAGCGGGATCTGATCGCGGCAGCGGAGTGAAGTCTATATCAACGCGCGGCGACGTAAGAACCTTCAAAGGCGAGGGGTTCGAGTTAGATAAAGACAAAGAAAACAGAGTAACCCGTATCAAAAATGACAAGGGCACGATGATGCTCGGTCGCGATACCCACGGAGACATCAACAGGATGCTGATGCCGGATGGACGAACGCTGGTCCGAATCGGTCCGGAGCGGCAGCCCGGCATTGACTATCGGCTGAGTCGCGGAGAGGCCAATCTCAATGAATTAGCTCGTGGCGGAAAGTTCAATGAATGGCTTGTCTTTGATAAAGAAGGGAAATACACAGGAAATACGAAGTTCAACTTCGGTGTAAGTTTGACAGGAGAAGCCCGATTTGCTCACGAGCCGCCAAGACTTGTGCCACCACGCGAACTTCGCCCGCCGCGTCCCGAGCGTGAAACTCCTGCCCCTCTCCCCAGTCCTGACGGAGGCAAGCCATATCCTGGACCTCTCCCGTCCGCAGACAGAGGCAAGCCGTACCCCGGTCTCTTCCCACCGACAGATAGAGGAAAGCCATACCCCGATCTTCTCTTCCCTCCGTCAGACCGAGGAAGGCCCTACCCCGGTCCCCTGCCGCCGTCATATAGAAAGCCAGATTCCAAGCCTGTTCCACCGAAGACCGTGGAAAGCCATATCCCGGTCGCGCACCGGAAGATTTAAGATGCGCCACGACGCTGAGTCGATCCGTCTTGATCAAATCGATCCCAAAACCGGCTGGCGCCCACGACCTTCGTCCTCATGAACACCTTTGACAAGCGCCTTAGACGCGCTTAAGCCGACAGTCCAAACGCCGCAGCCTGCATAGGTTGCGGCGTCGGCGCTCTGTAACTTTCCATTAGCGAAGCGGATCCGCCGCCTACAATTTGAAAACCAACCTAATATAATAGACACCCTTGCCGATGTAGCTCAGGGGTAGAGCAACGGTTTCGTAAACCGTAGGTCGCGGGTTCGAATCCCATCATCGGCTCTAGTTTTCAGGATCGCACGTTTTGTCTGGGCCCCCTTTGGGCCCCTTTAAAAGAAAGACTCAGTGCGTTCAGTAAATAGAGATAGAACAGTTAGCTCGGTTTCGGGTGTCTTCTGGTTTCCGCTTGGGAAGCGCCTCTCAAATGTCATAATCGATGAAATTGCGTTGTCGGAATCTCAATGAAAACGCATGCCACTACAGGCAGTATTGAGAGGAACTGCGGTCACGAAAAACAAAGGAGATTTTTGGGGACCGACTGAACAATTGTCCGCAATTGAAAACCCTATGAAAACTTCATTTTGTCCGAAAACGTTCGTTCAGTAAGTTCAGTTGAATTTGTTTTCCGTTACGCTAAACTGTCGATAGTAAGGACGGAATCAACTAAGAACAGAGAACGCGGATGAGCCAAAAGATACTGCAAATATGGATAATGCCTTGGGCTGAATTTCCAGAATTGATGACCTTCGGGGAAATTGAAATTTGGGATTTCTACAAGGAAGGACCGTCCCGAATTAAGGATACCCAAGCCATGCTTTGGTTGGCACAACTAGTGTCCTGCTTTCGCAACAGAAACGGTGGCGAATTAACAAACGTCGCGATGATCCAGAATGGTCAGATTCCCTTTTCCAGGCAAGGTCAAGACGGTAATTTCAAAATTCGTTGGGCTGGCAACGCCATAGCCTTCGCGCATCTTATTGGTTCTATTCGAAACTTGCTTCGGCAAAGAAACGCCAGCGACTACAGCGGAAATAGCGAACGATTTCAGTTAAAGTGCGTATTGATTGATTCAGATGGAATGGTTCACTACTCAGAAGAAAATGCAATCGGAATGTCCGATGTTGCAGGAAAGTATGTTTTGTTTCACGAACCATCTCAAAACATACTAAAACTTGATACACCAGATCGCACACTTCTTGATGGTTTAGCAAGCATAAACGATGAGCATCAAAATTCAGCTCTCTGGCGACAACTGAATGTCTGCTTTGAATGGTTTGCGATGGCCTGGACACGCTCATTTGACGTTTCACCCCCAGCCCGTTTTGTGTCACTTATGACAGCCTTTGAATCTCTTGTTCGTCAGACACCGAATGATCGTGCGCCGCAGATGGCCCACTATACAGAAGACCTATGTGGTTGGGATCAGCTACCGAAGACAGAGACCATGACAGTACGCACGCGCTCCATCGCCATCTCCAAGCCCACTAGATTCATTATCGATTTTGCTGGATATAGAAATAGTTTCGTTCACGGAGACAGCCTGCCTTGGGGTCTTATACGGCACTGCCTTCAGAATCAAAAATTCGATCCCAGACAGGTGATGAGTATAATCATTTATTGCATTGTGGCGCGGCTGTTACTCAGAGCAGGCGCATGGAAGAATCCAATTCTGCAAGCAACGGTGGAATACGACTTGGATGCCACCATGAAGTCGCTACTTTGGGACACTACAGATACAATACAAGAAAGCCCTCATCTATCATATCCGCACAACTAACACGAAACGCCCTCCGGTGCTCAACTTATGATTGAAGTCAACGGAAGAACTCGGGAAGTAGCAGGAAAGACTTAGCAGCGAAGTTTTATGGACAAGCTTAAACTCGAACAACTAATAACCAAAGAAGCCGGACGCCTCGAAAGCGATCGACAACAGCGACAAGGCTTAGGTAGACCGATTGTCTCCAGAGTATCGAATGGAAAACGATACGTCACCGTGGGAAAGAAAACTGCAGTGTCGCCTCACTGGAAGACATTCATCGATTTCCTTCATAGCTACATTGCTTCTATTTTACTCACGAATGAGTGGCTCCGGAAGCAAGCACTGAAAGCTGAGGAAGAGAGGCATCCATTGTTCCTCTGGTACGACACGGTAAGGCTAAACCGTGAAGAGAACTCAAAACGGACCAACAGCAATGGTGTTTATCGTGCCACTATGACTGGTGCAGACAAATCCCTGCTACGACTCGCATATGATCTTTATTCGATTGATCATAATGCGCATCTTCCAGCACCGCTTCTTTCGAGGTTGGGTGTTCGTATTGCCTCACCGAGAAATCTTACCCTGACATCTCTCATTAACTCATCCAAGATCTTACCATGACATCA
>JAIERK010000125.1 GCA_019746975.1 Candidatus Obscuribacterales bacterium | reverse complement strand
GCTGAGCCTGTATCTACGAAGCCCACCGAGCCTGTATCGACGAAGCCGGCCGACCCCGTCCTTCCTGTTCAAGTCCGCAAGCCGCCTGCTCGTGAGGTCAAAGCTGTCCAACGTCCAAATCCGCCCAGGAAAAAGCCTGCCCATCCACCAAGAGAGATCCATAAGGTAGAGCCATCCTACACGCCGTCTCTGCCGAGGCATCACGTACCTGCTCATGATGATACTGACCGATGGAACAATTTCAAGAATCTCGAGCGCAGCCATCCGCATGCCCCGGTATCTTTCAATTGATTCCGAGCGGTGCCAGGCGTACGACCGCGGTTATTCAACTGATTCCGAGCTTCGTTCTTGAATGCAACCGGATTGCAGTGGATGCTTAGCTGCAATCGTCAACTAGATTGCGTAACCTCCATAAACTGTGGATCCCACTGAACCGGAAATGCGCACCGGCATCGGAATGCAGCTGGATGCTGAGCTGCAATCGTCAACTAAATCGCCTAACCGACGCTACTGCTTCCTTCGAACCGATGTTATCGCTACAACCGGATTCCGATGTTAACGGCTGCGCTCCAATTCTTGCGCACTGATCACTTTGATGAAGTGATTGCGTACTTCCATGGCTCGCGGTTGAATCGGCTTTCCCTTCTTCAGAAGATTTTTCGTGATCAACGTTATCGCAGTCAGCATGGCTCGATCCAGGTCTTCCACGCAGCTTTTGCTCAGGTCGTGACAGGCGTTTGGCGGGCCCTCTTTTGGTATCGCATTTAGTGCGCGCCAGATCGGTTCCGTCAGATCTTCCGGCCTTGAAGATTCGAGTTTGTCTGCCAGATAGACAATCTTGGAAATCACGCTCATGCCTATGGCACCAAGGGTGTGTTCGGCTATTGCGTTCAACACATCCTGGTTGGTGATACCTAATTCTCTTCTCACAATAATTGCAGCGACAGGTCCATGCAAAACATGCCCCAACTCCTCTTCCTCGGGCGTCAGTCTCCTGCCGCTCTCGGTCGCCATCTGAATGAGCTCTTTAACTTTCAGCTCCTTGCAGGCGTCATGAAGCCAGCAGGCCAGCTCGATTGGAAACGGGTCGAGCTTCAGTCCCAGAGCAATCTCGCGCCCAACTTCGGCTACGCCTTTTATATGCTCGAGGCGCTTCTTAGAAACACGCGGCTCGACCCAGATACGCGCGGTATCGAGGCTGATTTTTCCTGGTATTCCGAAGGTTATCTGTTTTCTACCTAAGTCGCTTTCGCGTTTCATGAACTGATTGTTTGCTCTTGGCTAATGATGGGACTCTTGAAGTATTGTTGTTTTACGATCAGGTCATTGACTGCCGGCGGTACCATATACAATACTGACTTTCCATCGGCAATTCTCTGTCTGATGTTGGAGCCTGAGACTGCGATGCCTGGGAAGTCGACCATAACAATGTCAGCCTGATCGAATCCTATGTTGGTATCAAAGGACTCCTCTCCTACCATTCTAAGCGCTTTATCACTTTCGTCAATGTAGCGCAGTCGGGGGACAACCAGAATGCGGCATAAGGCGAGTAGCTCGTCTACGCTCTTCCAGCTGTGAAGATGGCCGAGATTATCGCCGCCGATGATCAGGTTGATTCTGGAATCGTCACCGTATATAGTGCGAACCTGCTTTACCGTATCAATCGTATACGAAGGCCCGGTGCGCTCCAGCTCAATGTTGGAAGCTACGAAGAAGGGATTTTCACCGGTGGCCGCATGTACCATTTCGTGCCGGGAGTTACCGTCCAGAAGGGCGTCTGCTCTGTGCGGCGGTGCCGGACTGGTCACAAACAGCACCTTCTCTAATTTGAACTGATCTCGGGCGCATTCGGCAATAATCAAATGTCCCATGTGTACTGGGTTAAAAGTACCGCAGAACAAGCCAATTTGACGCACTTAAGTTGTAACCTCTGGTGATTTTTCTGACGATAGTATATCCAGCGCGACCGGCAATTCGTAGACCGCTTGTTTTACCGCGGAGCCGTGATGACGAGTATAGATTCGCGGTAGTCTGGCGCGCAAACGGCAGGCCAATTCATATGTAATCGTGTCCAGCATTGCAGCCCAGCTGGCCAGATGCAGCTCGCTTCCGCCTCCAGCGTCAAGCTTCGAGACGGCCTCTTCTTTTCCGATCAGAGTGATGACATCGCCGTCTTGAGCTTCCGGAACATTGGTGATGTCGAAAAGCATCTGGTCCATAGAGATCAGTCCGACCTGATTCACCCGGTTGCCCAGGAGTATGCCTTCAATTCGGTTGGAGAGCTGTCTGTCGACCCCGTCAGCGTATCCTATCGGGACACATGCCAATCGAGAGTCCTTCTGTGCCTGCCAGGTCAAGTTGTAGCCGACGGCATCGCCTTCCTTGACCATATTGATGTGATTGATTCGTGCTTTTACCGACATGGCAGGAACAAGCGTTGTTGAGATCTCTCGACCTTCCAGTCCATAGAGGTAGATGCCTACGCGCACCATATCCAAATGGGTTTCTGAAAACAATCTCGCTGCTTCGCTGGAAGCGATGTGGGACATGAGCTTTTGCTCTTTTGCCCGGATTTTGCGGAGCACGTCTTCAAACACGGCAAGTTGCCTCAACGTGGTCTCCTGATCGCTTGCACAGGCAAGATGGCTAAAAACGCTCACCAGCTTCACGTTGGAAAGTCTCGATACTTCTTCGAGGATAAATGGAACCGTTTCCGGTGCAACTCCGAGGCGATGCATTCCACTGTCAACCTTGAGATGAACTCTGGCTTGAACCCCTCTTCTTGCTGCGATCTTATTTATGTCTTTTCCCTGGCTAAGCGAAGCGAATGTCAAATCGAGCTTATCTTCTAGGGCATTGTCGATCGCCCAAAATGGAGTGGGGCTAAGGATCAGGACCGGCGCTTTGATAGATGAGCTCCTTAACTGGCAACCCTCGTCTAGCGATGCAACACCGAGGAAATCCGCTCCAGACGCGGAAAGAAGATCGGCAATCTGAGGCGCCCCGTGCCCGTAACCGTCACTCTTTACAACCGCCATCAACTTAGCCGGTTTTTCCTGAGCATTGAGCCATGAGCGTATTATCGCGACATTGTGCTCTATAGCTGAGAGGTCGATTTCTACCCATGCATCTCTATGAAACGATGAAATAGTGACCTGTCGGGAGGATACCATTAGTAATTTCTCGTCATACTGACTACACCAAGCCTTCGTTACGCGCCAACTTTATGCTAGCATTGCTGACGATTCGAAAGATCATCCTGCTAATGCAGGTCATGCAACCGGTTTTCGGTTGTTATCAATAGAAGCCAGGAGCTCTCGTGGTCGTATCGACGATAACATCAATGATATTGTCAGACGCTGAAACCCTGAGCCTCACCTACGAATCGGAATCCCATCTGGAGACTTTTGGTATCACGTCGTTGGTGTTGTAAGCGGGGGCAGTAGCCTTGAACAAAGCGGAATTGGTCGACATAGTCGCAAAAGAAGCAGGAACAACTAAGAAAGATGCAGAGCAAGTGATCAACAAGATGATGGACACCATCATCAAATCAGTTGCCAGCGGAGACAAAGTAACACTCGTAGGATTCGGTACATTCGAGGCCAGAAATCGCAAGGCCAGAACTGGTCGTAATCCCAAGACCAACGAGCCGTTGCACATTCCCGCAAAGCGCGTACCTGGATTCAAAGTTGGAAAAGAGTTCAGCGAAGCTGTAAACAAGCGCAAGTAAGCTCTTAATCAGCGAGGGGGGCAATTGGAGCTACCGAAGGTAGCAGTTATAGGATGCGGAAACTGGGGCAAGAACCTGGTTCGCAACTTTGCTCACCTTGGCACACTAGCAGTAGTATGTGACTCTGATTCTCGACAACTCGAACGCATCGCGCATGAGTATCGTGGGGTCAGGGTCACAACCAGTTTTGAGACTGTTCTTCAAGATTCGGATGTCCAGGCCGTTGTGATTGCAACGCCAAGCGACACGCACTTCGAACTTGCCGAAAAATCATTGATAGCCGGCAAGCATGTGTACGTTGAGAAGCCGCTGGCTCGCAACGAAAAACAATGCGAAGAGTTGGATGCTTTAGCCAACGAGCGCAACCTTGTATTGATGGTTGGCCACCTTCTTCTTTATCATCCTGCCGTCAACTGCCTTAAGGAGTTGATTGCATCAGGCGAGCTGGGCGATCTCCTTTTCGTTCGTTCCGATCGGATGAATTTCAATCAGTTTCGGAGCCACTGGAGCGTGCTCTGGGATTTGGCACCACATGATCTGTCGATGATGAGCTACCTGCTCGACTGCGATGCGCCAGAAGTGACGCGCGTGGGCGGTTGGGATACTCAACAAGACGGTCTCGTAGATGTTGCTTACCTTGACGTCTCCTTCCCTGTCGACGGGCAGAGAATTATTCCTGGTCAAGTGAGGAACAGCTGGATCGACCCGCAAAAGCTTGTGCGTTTGACTGTCAACGGAACGAGAAAAACAGCGGTTCTCAACGACACTCAAGTCGAGGACAAACTTTCTCTTCACTCCTTGACACCAGCCGGACGAATGATAGTCGAGTATCCATATTATCCCGACATCGAACCGTTGCATCTTGAATGTGAGCATTTCTTGCAGTGCCTCGTTACCGGCGAAAGACCGCGCAGCGACGCCAACAATGCCTACCATGTTGTTAAGGTGTTGTCGGATGTTGAAAACAGGCTTTCAGCTCGTCCTCGAATTCAAAGCGGACGTCAGGCAATTTCCAAGCCGTAACGAATCGTCAAGCTTGTGACTAGAATCTGGTAACCTTCAACGCTTTCGGCCGAGCGCATGTATAATAAATTCGCGTCTGAATTGCGGGAGTAATTCAGTGGTAGAATGCCTCCTTGCCAAGGAGGATGTCGCGAGTTCGAATCTCGTCTCCCGCTCTCTGTTTTGATCATTAATTGCGAATGCGCACTCGACGGTTGTATGTCGGTCGAGGTTTTCGTTTTTCTCCTGCTCGGCGATTCGTCGAACATTTACGACTGCTCTGTCTAATCAGCTCTGTCTAAACATTGGTTTGAATTGTGCCACCAGGATCCCAAAACTGTGGCACATAATAGTTGTCTATTAATTCAGCTGGTATAGTAGGCCTGGCGGTTCAAAGTGTGTGTCCATGCGAAAAACGATTTTTCCAGCCGATTGATCCCAGCTTTGAAAAAGGTTCTACTGTAGTTTTAAGGGCTCCGAAGTTCAGGAAACGCGTGATGAGCGAAGACAAAGTGGATAGCAATAGCGAAGCTGGCCAATCGTCCGATAAAGGCATTGACGCAAGTCAGGCTGTTTTCAAGCGCCGACCTTTATTACGCGCCTGCATTGACTCGTTCAACTACGTAAACAGCATCTCGCAGGACGAAGCGGTAAAGGTTCGCGATAGCGACAGAGCAACGAGTATCTGGTTGATGATCGTCTCGATCGTGACTGTCGGCGCCATGGTGATACCGCCCCTGGCACCTTATCGGATGCCGCTGTTGCTAGTTTGCGATATTTTGATCGGCACCTCCATATTTTTCTATATCGGCAATCGCTTCGGCATTCTCGGCACGTTTAACCCACGTCAAGCTCTACTTTCATGGCAGTTGATGATGGGAGCAACCTTCTTTGGAATATTCCTGACAATTAATCTGGCTCTGTTGCTCGGTATCGTGGTCGTTCTTACAGCACCCCCCGATATTCCTACGCTCTGAAGCTGCCTCAGTTCTCACAAAGTAAAGACATTCGTGGCAAAGGGCACGCGCGCTCGGTTGAGCGTGTTAGAATCCGCTGTTGGTGTTGCAGGTTTGGGCGCGACAACGAATTTGTCAGCGTAACCGCGGCGCTTTTATCGTGAGAATTTCAGAAAAGAGGCATGTGAGAGCAACATGAAGGTCACTCTAGACAGACAAGGCAAGAACATCGTTAAAGTCGGAGTCGAGCTCGAGGCGGAGAAAGCCTCTAGAGCCTATGAAGTCACTTGCCGCGAACTCTCCCAACAAGTCGAGATTCCCGGTTTTAGAAAAGGTAAGGCCCCGCGCAACATCATCGAAAAGCGCTTCGGCCGCGAAATTATCAAAAAGGAAGCGCTCGAGCGTCTCATCCCTGAGCTGCTTCAACAAGTGATTGTTGATAAGAACCTCGACATTATCACCAACCCGGAAATTGAAGAATGCAAGTTTGAGCTTGGTGAACCGCTCACCCTGCTTGCTAAATTCGAAGTCCGCCCGGAAGTCGTCCTTGGCAATTATGTAGGTCTCAAGGTTGATGTGCCGGAAGTCCGCCTGGATGCTGGTGCGATCGACCGAGCTCTTGAGCATCTCGCCGAGCAGAAGGCGGAGTTGTCTCCTATCGAAGGACGCGAAGTGCAGATGGGCGACCATGTGCTCCTAGACTTCGAATGTTTCGTCAATGGCGAGGCCGTCGAAGGTGGAAAAGGCGAGGGTCTGACACTGGAAATGAAAGAAGGTCAATTCCTTCCCAATTTCTGTGAACAACTAATCGGCAAGAAGCCTGGTGAGAAATCCGAATTGGAAGTGACTTTCCCGGAAGAGTATCGCAACAAGGCTTTGGCGGGAAAACCGGCTACATTCAAAGTAGATTTGAAAGAGCTGCGTCAGAGAGTCATTCCTGAAGTCAATGACGAGTTGGCGAAATCATACGATCAAGAATCACTAGAAGCGCTGAAGAGCGCAATTCAAGAGCGTCTTGACGATGACGCTCAAATGCAGAATCGAGCTAGAGCGCAAAAGGTTGTAGTCGACGCAGTAGTAAATAACTCGCAAGTCGATATCCCAGACACGATGATCACGCGCGAACATGAGCTGCTCATGCAACAGATGCGGCACGAAGTCGAGCGCCACGGCGAAAGCTGGACGGAGTTCCAGAAGCAAGACAGCTTTGCCAAGATCGACGAGAACAAAAAGGAAGAAGCAAAGCAAAGAGTCCTTCACAGCCTAGTCCTGGGAGCGGTTGTACGTCAGGAGAATCTGAGTGTGACCGAAGAAGAAGTCGCTCCTTATCTCGCTCAGATCGCTGTGCAAAACAATATTCCTCCGGATCGGTACCGTGAAATGGCTCAGGATGAGTATCTGATGCGCCAGATTACCGAAGAGGTTCTGACCGGAAAGGTTGTTGACTTCCTCGTCGATCAGTCGAAGCTCAATTACGTTTACGACGAAAACGCAGAAAAACATGAGCATGACCACGAGCACGGCCCTAATTGCAACCACGATCATGACGCAGAGAAGGATAAAGAGCCGGCTGTCGAGAAGGAAGAGGTAGCTCAGGGTGCCGGTAAATCTAAGGCCGAATCAGCCAAGAAAAAATCTGCGAAAAAAGACAAATAAGTCTTTTTCACTGAAATAATGCCGACTCTCTCGATATTGTTTATAACCAGAGCTAGAGGACAGATCGGTTGGAGTTGAGTAAGATATTGGGGCTGTATATCGAGCGGCTTTGTCTTGATAAGTGACCGATCGCATAGGGAGAAAAGAAATGTCGAACAAGGATAATGGTGTTGCGCAATCTGTCAAAAATGGGCTGCTCGAAATTATGAGCTCGAGCCCGATTGCTGCCGCTTCACCGTCAATGATCTATCCGCCAACGGTTATCGAGACTACGTCTCGAAGCGAAAGAGCGATGGATATTTTCTCCCGTCTGCTTCGCGAGCGCATTATCTTCCTTGGCTTCCCTATCGATGACATGGTAGCCAATATGATTGTTGCTCAGCTCTTGCTTCTTGAAGGTGAGGATCCGGAAAAGGACATTCGTCTTTATATCAACTCGCCCGGCGGATCGGTTACGGCTGGTCTTGCTATATATGACACGATCCAGCACATTCGCTCCGATGTAGTCACCATCTGTCTTGGACAGGCAGCCAGTATGGGCGCCTTCCTTCTGGCAGCGGGTACGAAAGGTAAGCGTATGGCGCTTCCACATTCGCGTATCCTGATTCACCAACCACTGGGTGGTGCACAAGGTCAAGCGACCGACATCGAAATCCAGGCTCGCGAGATCTTGAGAATCAAACGTCAACTCAACGAACTTCTCGCATTTCACACCGGACAGTCGGTCAAGACCATCGAAAAGGATACCGATCGAGACAACATAATGACTGCCGAGGAAGCCAAGAGTTATGGACTGGTCGATCAAGTAATCCAAAAGCTTGAAGATAGTCCAAATTTGTCGGCTGTTTAACGCAAATAAGTGCGTGCTTATATGGGATCATTAGGTTAGGATAGAGTAGTCAACCTTGGTGTCTTTTTAACTCATTCCGGTTTTTGCCGAAACAGTCTCACACTAGTCAGGGAAACCAAATGCCAAAACCATCCGATAACCGATTGAAGTGTTCCTTCTGTGGCAAAAGCCAGGATCAGGTGAAAAAACTGATCGCGGGACCAGGTGTATATATCTGCGATGAGTGCGTCGATTTATGCAATGAGATTTTGGACGAGGAGCTTTTCGAAGGTGGGCCGCCTGCGGCCGCCGGTCAACAAGAAAGCTCCTCGCTAGTTCTGACCGAGATTCCAAAGCCGCATGATATTAAGAAGAATATGGATGAGCACATCGTCGGACAGGGTCTTGCCAAGAAGATTCTGAGCGTAGCTGTGTATAACCACTACAAGCGCATCACGCACAACGAAGAGAACAAGGAAAATTCCGTCGAGATTCAGAAAGCCAACATTCTATTGATCGGTCCGACTGGATGCGGCAAGACCTTGATGGCTCAAACTCTTGCAAAACTTCTCGATGTACCGTTCGCCGTAGCGGATGCCACCACCTTGACAGAAGCTGGATATGTAGGCGAAGACGTCGAAAATATCTTGCTCAGGCTCTATCAAGCTGCCGATTATGACATCAAGAAGGCAGAACGAGGCATCATCTATATAGACGAGATCGATAAAATCTCGCGCAAGTCGGAGAACACAAGCATCACTCGCGATGTCAGCGGTGAAGGTGTTCAACAGGCTCTTCTCAAGATGATTGAAGGTACGGTTGCCAATGTTCCTCCGCAAGGTGGGCGCAAGCACCCTCATCAAGAATTCATTCAAATCAATACTTCCAATATCCTGTTCATCTGCGGCGGCGCGTTCGTCGGGCTGGACAAGATTGTAGAAGCGCGCATTTCGTCTAATCGATCAATTGGATTCGGTGCCGAGAGACCGCTTACGCAAGAAGAGCGTGAGCAACGCATTTCGAAGATTTTGAAAGAGACCTCTCCGGATGATTTGATCAAGTTTGGTCTGATTCCTGAGTTCGTTGGACGAATTCCAGTGGTCGCAGTGCTTGAATCGCTAGACGTAGAGGCTCTCGTCAAGATCCTGATCGAACCTAAAAATGCTCTGGTTAAGCAATACCAGCAGCTATTGAAGTGGGATCAGGTAGATCTCAAGTTCGATGACGAGGCTATCCAGGCTATCGCTGAAGAAGCTCTCAAGCGCAAGACCGGTGCGAGAGCGCTCCGCGCCATCGTCGAAGAGATCATGTTGGACGTGATGTACGAAGCGCCTTCTAGAGACGATATCAAGCTGTGCCACATAACCAAAGACCTGGTTGATAAGCGTTCGACTGCCGAGCTTCTGGATATTCGAAAGGCTAAATCAAAAGGAGAGAAAGAAAAAGCCTCCTAGTCTCCGAATGTCTTGAAGCATATAGTTCGACGCCGATAAAGGCGTATCTCCCCTTCACCATTGGGACCCAGACACAGTGGTCGATTTCGACACAACCTATTTTCCGCTAATCACGCTCAGAGACGTGGTCGTTTTTCCGCAGATGGTCACCCCGCTCTTCGTGAGCCGGGCCCGGTCGATTGCCAGCCTCGAGCAAGCCCTGATGCGTGACGATCGGCTGATCGTGCTGGTGGCGCAAAAAGACGCGGAGTGCGAAGAACCCAATCAGGATGAGCTGTATCGAATCGGCACTCTGGCAGAAGTGATGCAGATGTTGAAGCTGCCGGACGGCACCGTCAAGGTGTTGGTCGAAGGCTCGACTCGTGTGAGGCTCAACGACTTCAAAGAAGAGCCGGCGCTCCTTACGGTGAAGGTGACAGAGCATCCGGAGATTTTGATCGACGACACTGCAACGAAGACCTTGATTCGCGTATCTGTCGAAAAGTTCGAGCAATACGTCAAATCTACGAAGAAGATCAACCCGGAAAGCTTGCTTGCCGTATCGGGTATCGGGCAGCCTGGTCGGCTGGCTGATATCATCGCCACTTATCTCGGATTGGACGTGGCAGAGCGCCAGCGTTGTCTTGAGATTGCCGACGCCAGAGAGCGATTGGAATACATTGGTCAGCTCCTCTCTCGAGAGCTGGAGTTGGCTGATCTGGAGCAGCAGATCCACGACAAGGTGCGTTTCAATCTTGAAAAAACGCAGCGCGAATACTATTTGCGCGAGAAAATGCGGATTATTCAAGACGAGCTTAACCAGGACGGCGAGGCGCTGGGCGAAATTGCCGAATACAAGCTGAAGATCAAGAAGTGCAAGATCAAAGGCGTAGCGCTGGAGAAGGTCAACAAAGAACTCTCACGTCTCGAAAAGATGATGCCTCAAAGCGCGGAAGCTGCGGTAATCAGGACCTATCTCGATACTATGGTGAGCCTGCCCTGGTCGAAACGCTCCAAAGAAATAATCGACTTGGAACGTGCCGATGAGATTCTCGAAGAAGACCATTACGGGCTGGAGAAGGTTAAGGAGAGGATTCTCGAATACCTTGCCGTCAGAAAGTTGTCGAAAGAATCACAAGGCACGATTCTCTGTCTTGTCGGCCCCCCTGGTGTTGGAAAGACCAGTCTTGCTCGCTCTATCGCCCATGCGATGAATCGCAAGTTCGCGCGCATCTCTCTTGGTGGCGTCAACGACGAAGCTGAAATCCGAGGACACAGGCGTACCTACATCGGCGCAATGCCGGGGCGTATTATTCAGGCCCTCAAACAGGCTGGTACCAAGAATCCGGTAATTTTGCTCGATGAAATCGAAAAGATGACTCGGCACTACATGGGCGATCCTACGGCGGCGATGCTGGAGGTTCTCGACCCTGATCAAAACGCGAATTTCACGGACCATTATCTCGATGCCCCCTTCAGCCTGGAAGAAGTGGTATTCATCGGCACGGCCAACGCGCTGGATTACGTCCCACGTCCGCTGCACGACAGACTGGAAGTGATCACTTTGTCGGGCTACACGGAGGAGGAGAAGGTCGCGATTGCGGAAATTCACATTCTTCCCAAGACGATGAAAAAACATGGCTTGTCGTCTAAGCAGCTGAAGTTTCAATCACAGGCGCTGAGGCGCATTATCCAGGAATATACTCGCGAAGCAGGCGTCAGAAATCTAGAACGCGCTATAGCGCAGATTTGCAGAAAAGTGGCTACTCGGGTAGTGGCTGGTGATTCTGCTTGCGTGAAAGTAACACCGCATATGGTGCATGATTTCCTTGGTCCCGCCAAGGTCTTGCGAGAGAATGAAGCCAAAGGTCCTCAGGTTGGGTTGGTCACGGGACTTGCCTGGACAGAAACCGGTGGTGAGACACTCTCTGTTGAGGTCAACACGATGCCAGGCAAAGGCAATCTGCAATTGACCGGGCAGTTGGGCGATGTAATGAAAGAGTCTGCCCAAGCGGCATTCAGTTATATTCGATCGCACGCAGCCGATCTCGATATCTCCCCTTCTTTCCTTGAGGATAGAGATATCCATGTTCATATACCCGAGGGCGCTATTCCGAAAGATGGACCATCAGCTGGTATTGCACTCTGCTCTGCTCTGATCTCTGCAATTTCAAAAAGACCTGTTCGAGGCAATGTGGCCATGACAGGCGAGATCACATTACGCGGAAGAATACTGGCGATAGGCGGTCTCAAAGAAAAGGTTCTTGCCGCCTTGCGAGCCGGTATAAAAACTGTGATATTTCC
This sequence comes from Candidatus Obscuribacterales bacterium, assembly GCA_019746975.1. Taxonomy (GTDB): domain Bacteria; phylum Cyanobacteriota; class Vampirovibrionia; order Obscuribacterales; family Obscuribacteraceae; genus JADYXR01. The sequence continues at coordinate 12,302 of JAIERK010000125.1, read as the reverse complement.
CCGCGGAAATGAAAAGGATTTGCAAGACATACCCGATTACGTCAAGGATAAGCTGGAGCTGATTCCAGTCGCGCATCTGGACGAAGTATTTCCAATCGTTTTTCACACGACTGAGAAGAAAAAGGTAAGACCCAAAACCGGCCCGATGAGACGGCAAGCGGCCCGCCAGAGTGCACGCGGCCTGGTCGGGCGCTAAAGAAGACTGTGTTGTAAAGGGACTTTCGGGAATCCGTCGGATCTTTTTGGTTGCTCTTCTTTATATCTGCCAATATCCGGAACAGTTATGAATTGTGGCCAAAAGCAGGTCCAAATTGCGACGTAAAAACTAAAGGTCTTAAGGTTATATATATTTAGTTGATATCATTTCCGCATTTGCTGTACTCCGGCTCAGGCGGGGTGCTGTTTTCAAGTGCCTTTCGGGCTGTGTAACTTGCATCATGAGGAAGCGATTATGGTAATGGCTAAAACACAAGACAAGAACAAAGAGTTCCTCGAACTCGACCGCAAGTACGTCAATCCAGTCCTGGCCAGGCAAGCGCCTATCGTGGCAGAGCGAGGTGAAGGTGCGTATCTGTACGATGTGAATGGTGACAAGTACCTCGATTTCACGACAGGTATTGCGGTCAACAACATCGGACACTGCCACCCGAAGGTCGTCGAGGCTGTCAGAGAGCAGGTCGGCAAATTGATGCACACATCAGTTTGCACGCACCATGTCAACTACATTGAGCTCTGCGAAAAACTGGCGCAGATTTCACCAGGAGCACTCGACTCCGTTTTCCTCGCGAACTCCGGCGCTGAATGCGTAGAAGGCGCGTTGAAACTCGCTCGTTATGTCACTGGACGTCCGTCGATCATCAACTTCCGTGGCGGATTCCATGGACGTACCCACATGGCAATGGCTTTGACGACATCGAAGATCACCTACCGTGACATGTACGAGCCGCTGTTCCCCTCGATCTTCACGGCACCTTTCCCGTATGTATTTCGCTCGCCTCTGGGTAATGACCCCAAGAAGGTTGTCGATAGCTGCATCCATGAATTAGAGATGCTGTTCGCGCAAATCGTCAATCCGAAGCAAGTGGCAGCTTTCATCGTTGAGCCGATTCTTGGCGAAGGCGGATACGTCGTTCCTCCGGATGGCTTCTTCAAGCAACTCAGAAAGATTGCTGATGAGCACGGCATCATGCTGATCATGGACGAAGTGCAAACAGGCTTCGGACGTACCGGTAAGATGTTCGCTACTGAGTGGGAAGGAATCGTTCCGGACATCATGACGATGGCTAAAGGTATCGCTGCTGGAATGCCGCTTTCCGGTTTTGTATCCCGCAAGGAGCTCACCGCGAAGTGGGATGCCGGACGACATGGCACTACATTCGGTGGCAACCCGGTCTCCTGCGCTTCGGCGTTGGCCAGTATCAAAGTTATCGAAGAAGAGAAGCTTGCTGAGCGTGCTCACACTGTGGGCGAGGACTGGATGAAGCGACTCAAGAGAATTGCTGAAAAACATCCTCAGGTTGTTGACGTTCGCGGACGCGGCTTGATGATTGGTCTTGAATTTGGCGACGAGCATGGCCATCCTTCCAAGGAGTGGGCCGACAAAGTTGCAAAACGCTGCTTTGATAACAAACTGCTCGTGCTCACCTGTGGCTACAAAGGTCAGGTTATCCGCCTGATTCCGCCGCTCAACGTATCGGATCGCGAATCCGAAGAAGGGCTTCAAATCCTCGAAAAAGCAATATCCGAAAAGTAGGTTGGAGAAAGAAAATGACAAAGACATTGGAAAAAACAACAGGTCAACAGGTTTATCACAACTTTATCGACGGCAAATGGATCAAGTCCGAGACGGGCAGAACCTTTGCTTCTTTCAATCCTGCCAACCTCGATGAAGTAGTCGGACACTTCCCGCTCTCCAACGCCAACGATACGAAGTTGGCTGTGGATGCAGCTCACAAAGCCTTCCATGGCTGGAAGCACACTCCCGCTCCAGAGCGCGCAGAAATCATTCTCAAGGCCGCTTACCTTCTCGAAACCAGAAAAGAAGAGCTCGCTCGTAACATGGTTCGCGAAATGGGTAAAGTCATCAAGGAAGCTCGCGGCGATGTCCAGGAAGCGATCGACATGGCCAAGTACGCAGCCGGTGAAGGTCGCCGTCTTCTCGGTATGACTACTCCTTCCGAACTGCGCAACAAATTCGCAATGGCAGTTCGCGTACCGATAGGAGTAATCGGCGTCATCACGCCGTGGAACTTCCCCGTCGCGATTCCGAGCTGGAAAATTCTTCCTGCTTTGGTTGCCGGCAATACCGTAGTTTTCAAGCCCGCTTCCGATACGCCGCTCGTGGCAATGCAGTTCGTTGAGATCCTCAATGAGGCCGGATTGCCTCCAGGCGTAGTCAATCTGATCACTGGCTCCGGCAGCGAAGTCGGCATGCCGTTGATCGAAGACCCTCGCGTCGGCTGCATCTCAGTCACCGGCTCTTCGGTTACCGGTCGTCGTATCGCCGGTCGTTGTGGCGAGCTGATGAAGCGTATCTCTTGCGAACTCGGTGGTAAGAACGCCATCTGCGTCATGGAAGATGCGGACATCGATCTCGCCGTGGACGGCGCCCTCTGGGGTTCGTTCGGCACCGCCGGTCAACGTTGCACCGCAACCTCCCGCATCATCATTCACGAGAAAGTCTACAAGCAGTTTGCCGACAAATTCGTCGCTCGGGCTAAGGCTCTCAAGATTGGCGACGGACTCGATCCGAAAGTGGATGTCGGCCCGGTCGTCAGCAAGAGCCAGTTGGAAAGCATACACGAATATGTCGAAATCGGCAAAAAAGAAGGCGCCAAATTGCTCTTCGGCGGCAGAATTCTGACAGAAGGCGAACTGGGCAAAGGCTGCTTCCACGAGCCCACAGTCTTCGGCGATGTGAAGCCGACGATGCGTATTGCTCAAGAAGAAATCTTCGGACCGGTAACCGCACTTATTCCGGTCAAGAGTTTCGAAGAAGCAATTGAAGTCGCAAATGGTACCGAATACGGTTTGTCCCTTTCGATGTACACGCACGATGTTAATCGCGCTTTCAAAGCTATTGAAGAGTTCGAATCCGGAATCGTTTATATCAACGCTCCGACAATTGGTGCTGAAATCCAGCTCCCGTTCGGTGGCGTGAAACAGACCGGTAACGGACATCGCGAAGCAGGCACCACCGCAATCGAGCAATTCACCGAGTGGAAATCAGTTTATGTCGATTATTCCGGAGCACTGCAAAGAGCTCAGATCGATAACTACGAAGGCGAATAAATAAGTTTCTGACCTCCAGGCGCTAGTAGCCTGGAGGTTACTCGTTTTACTGGCAGTCATTACTTTTAGAGGAAAACTACGAATGGACTTCGAATATACTCCGGAGCAAAAGGCTATCCGCAAGCACATGAGAGAATTTGCCGAGCGTGAAATCGCTCCTAAAGCGCAAATGAACGATCGCGAATGCAAATTCGACTGGGATATCGCCAAAAAGATTTTTGCAGAAGGCTTCCTCGGTTGCCCGATTCCGGAGCAATACGGCGGTCTTGGTCAGGACTATATCGCCTACGGTTTGATGACCGAAGAAGTCAACCGTGTTTGCTCCTCGACCAGAACTCTCTTCTCCGTGCAGACTTCACTCGTCGCTCTGACGATTCTTCGTTGGGGAACGGAAGAACAGAAGAAGCACCTCCTGCCCAAGCTTTGCAACGGTGAATTCATCGGTTGCTATGGCTTGACCGAGCCTGAAGCCGGAAGCGATGCTGCCAATCAACAAACCCGCGCCGTCAAAGATGGAAGCGACTACATCCTTTCCGGTCAAAAGACCTGGATCTCCTGCGGATCGATCGCTACCCATGCGCTCGTCTTCGCTACTGTAGATCCTAAGCTCGGACACAAAGGCATCACCTGCTTCATAGTCGACACGAAGAGCAAGGGCTTCACCGCTGCTCCTATCAAAGGCAAACTTGGTCTGCGCGCTTCCGACACATCGTCGCTCTTCCTTGATGAGTGCAGAGTGCCGGCGGAAAACATTCTTGGTGGCGTCGGCGACGGCTTCAAAGTAGCCATGTCCGCTCTCGATAACGGCAGATACTCGGTAGCCGCTGGCGCTGTCGGTCTTGTTCAAGGCTGCATCGACGCATGCACCGAGTATTCAATGACCAGAATCACCTTCGGTAAACCAATTGGCGAGCACCAACAAGTGCAAGCCATGATCGCCGACATGGTAGCTGACTGTGAAGCAGGCCGCTTGCTCTACCTCAGAGCAGGTCACTTGAAGAACAAAGGCGTCCGTAACACGCTCGAAACCTCGCTCGCCAAACTCTTCTGCGGCGAAGCAGCTAACCGCGCCGGTCACAATGCCGTCCAGATCTTCGGCGGCTATGGCTACTCCGATGAGTATCCAGTCGAGCGCTACTTCCGCGATGCCAAAGTACTCAACATCTACGAGGGCACCCGCGAAGTCCAACGCATGATTATCGCTCAAGATGCTCTGGGCATCCGTTATGCTAACGGCCAGCCCTCGGGCAGACCGACGGCACTGGCTGCCGTAGTCTAAGACAACAGAAAAGCTTGCCGGTCTGAATTGGACCGGCAAGCTTTCTCGCTTGTAGTTAACGAATGAACTGCGCTTGCGACTTTGAACTGTAGAAACACCGGAGCTAATTTGCTCCGGTGATTCGCATTTTTAGCGAGCCCTTTCTTTGAAACAGTTTCCTGAGTCCGCCGGAGATAATAATGGTAAAAGAAGAAAATATTCTGGAGATCGGTCAGCAGCAACCAGCTCCTCCTGTGCGCTTTGAGATAGTTCCTAATGAACTTTTCGCGATCATCAATCTGCACGATATGCAGCAAGGCAACAGCTCATTTTCCTGCTGGTCCTACGTCAGCGACGGGCTCAACCGCGTCGGACAGAAAGAGCTCGCCATTCTTATCAAACAGGAGTCTAAAGAAACTGAACACGACTACCCGATGGATCCACTCGGTTTATTTCTGACAGTGAGGCAGTATGCCGAACAAGGCAGCTTTGTCACCGAAGGTGATGTCACCGAATTTGGGGAATCTGGCTTTATTGATCCTAAGTTCCGGGCGATGGCATATCTTCGCCCCCTTGGTATTGCCGGACTCGATGAGCCTTCGAGCTTTCTGAGCTGCGTCCTCCTCACCGATGAAGAGCTCGAAATTGCCAGACGCTTCGGCCTGACCCGCATTCTATCGTTGCTTGGTTATTCTTACAGCCACTTTCCATGCCCGCCGTGGGTGGACAGAGGTCGAAAGTCCGTGATTGACAATACAATCAAAGAAGGAATGGATGCGAGCATTCTGGCGAAGATCCCGCAGTTCGCTATTCCTGGTGTGCGTGTTCAACTTGCTGCCACCAAGCTGAGTATCAGATGCCCATTCGGCCTGCAGGACGGATTCAACGAACTGCTGAAGCAGATTCCGATTGAGGCACCAATGGTGATATCAACAGAATTGGATCCGGACTCAAATGCGCTGCTCGTCTGGCAGGCTACGATGGAAAACGGACCTTCGGCGATAACGCCTCCGGGAAGTGACGGCTCCAGAGTTTGCGGTTGTTCTGTTCTCATCTTTCCTGAGCAAGATGAAAGTAACGCCCAGGTGGTAGAAGATTCATTCCTCCTCAGCTTGGCGACACCCGACTGGATAAACCTTCGCAAGGCATTGATGAGCGGCGAGGATGCTGCTGTCGATACTCCTGGCGGCGGCCGTATTTCCATAGAGTGGTATCATCGCGATGCCGAAGCCGGCGAGGCTGCAGCGATCGGAGAGTTACCGAAGGCGGAGTTGCCCGATAGTTGCGCCAGAGTGGCTTCGGCCGAACTTGTCTCCGATTCGGACGCGGTGGCTAAATCGACCAATCCAGGCATTTTGCGTCAATACATAGAGGCCGTTGAATACACAATTCTCGGATACTTTGTCGATCGTAAAGCCAACAGTCACCGGCAGATTACCGTTCGGTGCGATCTCAATCCGAGCAACAAAGCGGTATGGAATATGTCGTCCACGCCGGACGAAGACCGCATAGAGCTCAAGGGAATTGAGTTGCGATTGGCGGATCTGCCGGCGCCAGGCGTAGTCGCCGGGGAAACCGTCTCATTCCAGCTTGTCTTTGACATCGAGCCGAAGGTCTAGACAGAACTCCGCTGTCCGATCAAAATCTAGCTGCTGTGCGATAGATACAAGGGGTTCGGCAGCTTGTTATTGGCTGACCGAGATTGGAATCAATCCTGGCGAGCCCACCCGCTCTTCTTGGAACATATTGCGCACGCATACAGCCAGGCTCTGTTCTCCTGCTTGCCCCTGGAGATTGTCCGTCACTCCCGTCGCCGCGAGAGTAATTCTCAGTTCCGATTCTCCTGCGAAATCAATAGAGAACAGTTTGACCTGACCCCCTCCAACAACGCGTGATAGCGCATCCGGCAGCGCTACCCAGAGGAGATCGCCCATCTGATAGCCTTCCTCCAGTCTGACAACCAGATCGACCGAGTTGCCGACTGCTAATCTTCGTGAATGTTGGCCATTCGTTTCCAGGGTTATCTTGGTGGCGATGGTGCTGGATAGTTTCGTCCAGTCCTCCTCGATCATTTTGTCGACTGCAACTGCTGCTATCCCTTCCATTGCTTTGACCGAGATGAGGTGTTCCGTTGTTGACAGCGCTTCCTCAATGGACATCTTTCGCCCATTGATTTCGATGCTGCCACCACCTTGAGTGATCCCGGAGCGCTTCAGCTCGGACATCAATGCAATGGCAGCGACGGAATCGCAGGTCGAATACAGACGACCTTGCTCGTTGAAATCGTTAATTACCATGTTGCATAGCTTCAGTGCGGTAGTCAGATCGCTTGTCGCCGCACATCGAATTAGAGTAGCCGCGGCGTATGCCGCCTCTTTTCGCTGGAATACTTTTCCGCCTAAATACGGATCTTGACCGAATGAGTTTAGATCATTCTTGCCGTTGACGAGCTGTTTCACGAATGCCAGCGAGTCCTTCGCTCTGCCTTCGGAGAAGCACGCGACACCGTATGCGTCCTCGGCGCTGAGCATATTCTTTGGCGGCCAGTCGATCTTATAAGCGGTGCTTGCGTCTTGAGCCATGGAGAGACCTTCGTCAATGGCAGCACGTAGATCGGAGCTGTTCCTATTGTTGTACAGGAATTTTAGATTCCATAGATAGCGAGCCGCTTTTGGACCATAATGAAGGTCCGGTAAATTTGGTCTGTCCGGATAGGACTTAAAGCCTTTTCCTCTCAACCACATCTGCTTTTCTCGTCTGATGCCAGCGAGAATGACTGATTCCGCTGCCTTTCGCTTTTCTTCGTCTTCGGAAAACATGTACATTGCACAACCGGAAATCAACTTGGCGGCGGTCTGCTCGCAGCAACAATACTGATAGTCAGCGGTTGCTTCTACAAGCAGCTCGAAGGAACTGTCTATACCTGGCTGTAGGCTTAGCGCTCTGGCACCTGGAAAATCGTTGATATCCAGGCTGTCGCCTTCTCTCAAAAGACTGATAGTTCTAACCATTCTCTTCAACCTACCGGGCTCAAGAACCTGCCTGCTAGCACGACAGAGCGTAGCCCCATCAACTTCGACGATTGCTTCGTATTGGCCCGGAAGTGCTTCGAAGAGCATGGTGACCTGACCACCATTGATCGAGCCGCCTGGCTGTCCGTTGTCCATGAAGAGCGAAACCGGCTGGCCGTCGTGAAGCAACTTTACCGCTACATGACTTGAGCTACCCACATGAAGGAAGCCGCGGCTGGGTTGGCCGGCTTTGACGAACACGGGTGTCGTGAGTTGCACAAAGGGATCTTTGACTGCTTGAAAGCGAACTTCTTGTGATGCCCAATCCATGCCGGACACCACAAAGCACTCCACTATATAATCGGCAAACACATCCGGAAGTTTCACCCTAAATTTGGCTTTGCATTTTTCTACTGGTACGAAACCCGCGAATAAAACCTCCGGTTCGTCCCAGACGGCACTGAATGTTTTTGGCTTCGTTAACGTCGCTGCGGAAGTTGGTTTTGCAGCTTGATCGAAAGAGGCCGCATCGGAAACCGTAGACATGTCGCGCGCAGAGAGTGCCATTGCGGGCGGTGTGGATGCCTGTTGCTGTCGCAGCGCGGGTTGCGAACTGCCGGAGAATTTCATCATGCCCGCGGGTGGCGAAACACCTCCAGCTCCAGGGAACGCACCCCAAGAACCAGTCTCCATCTGTTCTGCTTCAAGAGAAAAGGTTCCGAACAAACCGCTCCCCCCCGATCCGGAGCCCCATGGCGCTGCCGTGGCCGAGCCTCTATAGCGCATATGCGGCATGTCATTAACGATCGTTCTGACGGTGCGAGTAACTCTGCCAACCGACAGATTCTTTCCGTTGATTTCGACAAATTCTTTGATGGCACTAGCCAGGCGGAGTTCTGCTGTATCCGCACTAATCAGTCTTGCATCTTTGACGATGACGTACACAGACGCTTCGCCGTCGGATAGGTCGACGTCAACAGACACGAAATCTCCTGGCTTCCATTTTTCGCTCGACATTACCTTGGCTGTCAAATCGCTTGGCCGAATCATAGTGGCCCAGCCTTCCCAGACCTTGTCGTCGAGGAACGCACCCAGTAAGAAAAGTGTTGACGGGCCTGTCGTATCGATGTCTATCGTTTGGCCGGCAGGTAAATCTGAAAAAGTAAGTTCCTTGAGCCCGCCGGAAAGTAGCGTTTCGAATTCCGGGTGCTCTCGAACGGATGCGAGATCATCGTCGTTTTTCATGTGTGCCAATTCAGTCCAACCATCCACGAGAGATTGGCGCAGTGCACTGAGCGCCTTGTCCGTCTGACCTGTACGCGCGTGGCAGCAGGCGATCCAATAGGCGAAATACGGATGTGGATGAGTGAATCGTTGCCTTATCGCCTCGAACATTTCTCTGGCGTGAGCAAAGTTCTGGTCCTCGAAATCCTTCACGGCCTCTTTGTAGCCTGGCTCGCTATCCGGATGTTTACTGGCGCGAACGTCGACAGCTCCAATGGCTGGTTTGGGAAACGTCGGATCAACCGCCACAATCTTGAGGACCGAAACATCGTCGTTAAGCGTGAAGCGAGCTGTCTTTCCGTCTACTCTACTGAGGGATATCGGCGATGTTTTCACTCCGACTTCGGAAAGATAAATGCCTCGTACTAGAGCCGCATTGTCCGATGGGAGAAGGGACCCGCCAATTTCTATTCCTAGAGGAGAGAAGACAGTCGTTGTCCGCTCCGTCTTCCTGCTTCCTCTCAACGGTACGGTCGCTGTCTTTGCCGGATCCGATATCACTTGCACAGCCAAAGTATGTGGACCTTCGCCCTGCAATTGAAATCTGGCGGCAGTTCCTCCCTCGCTAACTAAACACTTTTGAGAGGAGAGAACTTGATTTCGGTCCTGCAAACTGATTTTGACTTCGCCATCTAGAGCGGTGCCGAATGACTCTATATGTAGTGTCACATCCAGTTGACCGTTCTCAGTCGAATCGCATTTTGTCATCGACGCGACTAGCGGTACCAGTCGATACTCCGCCACGACGAATTGGCAGCATGAATCTGCTTTGTCGTCGAATGCCACTTCGTAATCGCCGACTGGGAGGTCTCGCAATTGCAGCTGTCCGGCTCCGTTGGGTCCCAATTTTATCGAGTGTCGCGAAAAAACGACGCCTCCGGTTCGCAAAGCGACAGCGGCCGTTGAGTTGGGAGTTGATGGTCTGATCAAAAGGAGATTGATCGAGTCTCGTCCCGCTCTATAGAGAGTCTTGTCACTTGTGACGCATTCCAACTCCAGCTTTTCGATATTTAGCGGTTGAATGGTCAAACCCATGAGATCGATAGGTCCGTCGCCCATCAATGAGATTATTTGTGGCTGTTGTTCTTGTGCTTTGGAAAACAACCTGTTAACCCAGCCAAGTCCATTCTTGGAGAGAGCGCCCGATGTGAGGAATGCAAAAGCATTTCCCACAATGACGTCGTCTGTTCCCTGGTACCCTTTGTGCTCGCACAACGCGAATCTGTTGATATCTGTGCTCATCCCGAATTCCTCATAGAAGGCTCTACTTGTTACGTTTTCGTTGGATGGGCTCGATGTGGTTGAGGGCACACGAGTTGTCCTGGTTGTTTTGTTCCTCCGCTCGAGTCTGAATTAACGCAAAACCACAGACGTTTGTAAGGTTCGTTAGTGTAAGAACATTATCCAGCCGGAAAAATGACTGCGACTCCACATAACCAGGATGACATAAATTCTTTCGTTTTGCCTGGTCGTGTTTACTTGATTGACTTTGCTTGGTAAAGATCATGTCGAAGCTGATGAGGACTTGGTTATCTATCTAATTGCTGCGCTCTCGTAGTTTGATCATGACTCTTACATCCGGTCGTGCTTTGCGAAAATTTGTGATGTCAGATTCTGTGACTAATGGCAATTCGTTCAGTTCGATCTGCTCGAGATGAGGAATTTTGCTCAACGCTGCAATTCCCTTGCCGGTTATTTTGTCGCCGCCCAATCGCAGCCCTGCCAGTTTGGTCTTAATCAGCAATGTCAGGTCGTCATCCGACAAATTAGTCGGTGATATTTTCAAGGCTCGCAATTGAGGCAAAGAGCAGATCGTAGTAAGCACGGGGCGGGTTATCGTCGTGTTGCTGATGTCGAGGCTGATTAGCTGTTTCAATTCTGCCAGTCCCTCGCCTGTCACCAGCTCAGCGGATACCAATCTGATTTCGGTCAAATGCTTTGCATTCGCCAATTGAGCGATTGCTTTTTCCGTTATGTCAGGCTTCGTCATGTCGAGGTATTTCAACGATTCCATCTGTCCGATGTATTTGAGCACATCGTTTGAGAGCACTGTGTATTTTGTGACCAGGGCTGTCATGTCCGACTCTGACAAAAGTTTCATTACATCGTCCGTGCACCGGGATTGAACCAGGTCCAGCCGATCCAATTTTAGAGAGTTGATTAAAACTGCATCTTCTGCGGTTGGATAAACACCCATGATCAAAAGTCTCTTGATTGTATGACCTCGAGTTACTCGTCGAAACAGCGCGGTGTCCATTTCGCCCTCGACGCCGTTGATTCGACAATAATTATTCGAAATCGATACTGCCTGTTTATCCATGTCGTCGCCAATCTCATTGAGCGATCCGAAATCCACCGGCAGATTGAGAGTCATCTTAGGTGTTCTTTTCTTTTCGACCTGATTTAAGGTGTTGAAGGCAATCACTGGTATTACTGCTGCAACTGCCAGTAGTCCTCCCGTGAATGCGATTGCATATCTCCGATTTACATTGCGAAGTTCATGGCGCGGAGTGGTATCGTTAGTGGTGGCCGATTCGAGCGCCGTGTTGTACATGGCAACGGCGTTGAGTGCTGAAATAGGCTCAGACATCGAGCGATAGCGTTTTTCCTTGCTTTTCTCCAGCCCTTTTCTTACGATCATCTCGAGCTCTGGTGTCAGGTTGTTTGCGTGACCGAAGTCTCGAATCGAGGGCGGAGGGATGCTTGCATGTTGTGAAAGCAGCTCCAGTGGTGAGTCTCCGTGAAACGGAGCGTGCCCTGTCAGGGCTTCAAACAATATGCACGATAGAGAGTAAACCTCGGATGCCGCATCGTATTTTTCGCCGCGCAGTTGATCTGGGCTCATATAAAATGGCGTACCCACAATTGTCTGTCCTTGGGCGGCGATCTGGCTTCCCGGTTGTTGGTCCATCTGAGCGATTCCGAAATCGACAATCGTAACAGACTGCGTCTCACCGTCATCCGAAATCAAAATGTTCGAAGGTTTTATGTCCCGATGGAAAATTCCTTTTTCGTGAGCATGCGAAAGCCCTTCGCCAACCTTTGCAAAAAGGTCTAGCGCTTCGTTCATAGGAAGAGGACCAGAATCAGCAAGTCTATCTGCCAGGGTCTTTCCTTCTACGAAGTCCATCACCAGATAGGGCGCTCCTTTAGCCGTGACACCGAAATCGAGGATCCGGACGATCGCTTCGTGTTGCAGTGTGCTAAGGGCTCTTGCCTCTCGCTGGAAATCGATGATCTGACTTCCGCCAACTAAATTCAACGTCTTCACGGCCACTACACGGTTGAGCTTTTCGTCATGGCACTTGTAGACAGATGCTGCAGCACCAAAACCGAGTCGCACTAGTGGGACTTTAACATCTTCTAAGGCCAAACAGGTCCAAGAGGATCATACTGAGCGGTTGTTACTCAATGCACCGCCTGTAGAGTCATGCAAGATAAAATTCCAGAAGCAATGC
>JAIERK010000004.1 GCA_019746975.1 Candidatus Obscuribacterales bacterium | reverse complement strand
ACACGGGCCAGTCCATGCCCGCCTTCGAGCGCGAGAGACGTTTGGTCGAATTCGACGCCCAGTTGAGCCAGGCGCAAAACGAGTTGTCCGCCACCACCGACAATGCGGGCCGCGGCCTCTATATTGGTGAGTCCGTCACCGGAATTGATTGTATCTGTGAGATGTTGGTCGATTGAGTCTGCCGCATTCAACTCGGTCACTGCTGCGAGCCCACCTTGAGCCCAGGCTGTGTTGGAGTCGGAAAGACTTCCCTTCGTTACGAGTTGAACCAGACGTCCGGCAGTCGCCAGCTCGATTGCTAACAACAGTCCAGCTATTCCTGAGCCAACTACGATAATAGCTTCGTTTAAATCAAAATCTCGTCGGCGCGCCATCGGCTGACACCTCCTCACTCGCTGATAGTGGAGCGACTAAAATATGCTGATCATTCTGTCGATGGATTTGCGCGCTCGATTGCTGATTTCCTCAGGCACATTCACGTGAAACACATCATCTGTCAGAGAACGATGTAATTTTTCTAGAGTGATCATTTTCATGAACTGGCAGCTCATTTCAGAACTGATCGGATAGAAGGTCTTGTTTGGATTTTCCTTCTCTAACCTGTGAAGAATTCCAATCTCTGTTGCCACCACAAACTCTTTGGCTTCAGACTCATTAGCGCGGCGGATCATTCCTTCCGTGGATGCGACTTTGAGGTTGTCCGTCGTGCCTTGCGTTCGACAAACCCTGTCGAGATATGGGGTGAGGCATCCGCATTCCGGATGGATCAACAATTCGGCTTTTGGATGCTTCTGCGTCATCTCGTCGATCTTTGATGGATGAACTGCAGCATGAACGTGGCATTCGCCCATCCAAATATGCATATTTTTTCTACCGGTCATCTTCTGGCACCACGAGCCAAGAAATTGATCAGGCAAGAATAGGATCTCTTTGTCATCAGGGATAGACTGCACCACTTTCAGTGCGTTGCCGGATGTGCAACAGTAGTCGGATTCTGCTTTTATTGCAGCCGTCGTGTTGACATAGCTAACTACGACTGCATCAGGGTGTTCCCTTTTCCACGCCTTCAATTGCTCCAGATCTATGGACGCTGCTAGAGAGCAACCGGCATCGAGATCTGGTATGAGCACGCGTTTTTGAGGGCAGAGTATGGCGGCGGTTTCTGCCATGAAATGCACACCGCAAAATACTATTGTCTCAGCATCTGTCATTGCTGCTTGTTGTGACAGTCCTAAAGAGTCACCAACGAAGTCTGCGATGTCCTGAATCTCAGCAATTTGATAGTTGTGAGCCAGGATGACAGCGTTGCGTTTTCGCGCCGTTTCCTTGATGTCGCGCGAGAGATCGCAGACTAAAGTTGTATCTGAGTTTGCTGTTTTTACTGAGATCATGGTTTGAAACCTCCCTGGTACGTAGCCGAGGCGGTTACGATATTGGGTTGTGGTGGTAAGCGTACTTTTGACGTTAACTATAGTTTATCACAAGCCCTGGTGAACGGTATTAAACCTCAGCGCATCAGAGTAAAATTAATATCTCGTTAACAAACTGAGCGTGGGAATTTAAAGAGTTCTAGATATCGAAGCTGTCACTTCTACGCTTAAATGGGATCTTGCAGCCCATGGTGAGCAATCAATACATCTTCCCGTGGCAGGCGATGGATTTCTAAATCACAAAACCTTCCGTCAGTCTTTCAAAAGACAAAGACCGGGCGATCGGGAAGGTTTTCGAAATCAGGCTCTGAAAACTCATAGAGTCTCGCCGGTCGATATGATGTTTCCTGGCTGGTTTCATCCAGCTGTTTGAGAATACCTGCTCCGAGAAATTTCTTGCGAAAATTGCGGTTGTCGATTTCTCTATTGAGAATCGCTTCGTACACAACCTGCAAGTCTCGGAGCGTGAATTTTTTCGGCAAGAGCGAGAAAGCAGCCGGCGTATATTCGATCTTGTACTTCAATCGCTGCACTCCGTACTCGATTATTTGCGCGTGATCGAAAGCGAGCTGCGGAAGCTCCTTAATCGGCCACCAGGCCACGCCTGATGCATCAGAGCTTGCTTTGATTTCCAATTCCTCTTGTCTGAGAAGAGCAAGGTAGGACACGGTGACGACCCGACCACGCGGATCTCGACCCTGATCACCAAAAGAGAAAAGTTGCTCTAGATATATATTGGAAACGTTTGTTTCTTCAAAAAGCTCGCGCTCCGCAGCTGCCTGTAGAGTGTCATCGGCTTCGGTCAGGAAGCCTCCGGGAACAGCCCACGATGACCTGAATGGATCGTACTTTCGCTTCACGAGCAGTACTTCAAGACTGCCGTCGTGAACAGCGAAAGCAAGGATGTCTACTGTCACTCTTACGGGGTCGGCTGCCATTGATGTCAAGTAAACCGGGCTTCTTCAAGTTAACGTCAGATTTTATAGCATACTGTTTCTCGCAATTTTTTTTCTGATGCAGATTAGCTTCAACGATCATGTCCGAAATATGGCCCTGGCTTCACTATTTAGATGGTGCCGATAGAATGACCTTCAATCCTAAATTACGTGGACTTGAACTATTACTGCGCTTCGACGATGCTTATCGGACTACATTGCCTGCGAGGTGGCGAAATGAGCAAAGACGATAGAGACGGCATTATTCATGATGTTCTCATGTCTCGCCTGTTTGTCCTTGTAGATGATGAAGACCGGACTCGCGCCACTATGGAGACACGCGACAAGGGCAACGCTGCTCTGACGTTGATGGATGTCAATGAGAGACCACGCATTGAGCTTGGTGTCGGCAACGATGGAAAGGACTGATGGAAAGGACTAATCACTCTATGGGATGCCAGTTCAAGACCACCAGCTTTTATGACTGTTGATCCCAGAACCGACGATTTGTATTCGCCGCACTAGACGGAACGGGCGAGACTCGATTCACTGTGCAGGTGAAGGGCGATGGCAGTGCCGCTCAATTGGGTCTGGGAGGCAGGGAACTGTCCGTTCTGCTAAGTCACGCGGAAGGAAGAGCCGGGAGAATCCTAACCTGTAGTCCAGATGGAGAAGTCCAATTCTGTACAGAGACAACCGGAAATCCTGACGAACAGGTCTGAGTAACTCTAGCCAAGCAGCTTCTTCAAGTTGTCCAGCGTGTCGGCATCTTGAATGTTCTTGTCGGTTCTCCACCTCAGGATTCTTGGAAATCGCACAGCCACTCCAGACTTATGTCTTGGTGAGGGTTGGATACCTTCGAAGGCGATTTCAAAGACCAGACCCGGTTTTACTGTTCGCACAGGTCCGAATTTCTCCAGTGTGTTCTGCCGAATGAACGCATCCACCTGTTTTATCTCATCATCAGTCAACCCGGAATAAGCCTTGGCGACTGGCACCAGTTGCTCGCCCATCCACACTCCGAACGTATAGTCAGTGTAGAGGCTTGCTCGTTTACCGCTGCCTTTTTGCGCGTAAATAAGCACAGCGTCAACCGAGTATGGTTCTATCTTCCATTTCCACCAATCGCCCTTGCGCCTTCCGACACCATATTTGGAGCTGGCTCTTTTGAGCATCAATCCTTCTACTTTCAGCAGTCGGCTTTGAGAGCGCATTTGCTCCAGCAGCTCCCATGATTCTGATTGAGCGAGCGGTGAGACACGAAGCACCGGGGATAGTTGCGCGCGACAGCTGGCATGTTCGTCCAGGGCTCCCGGTGTTAGAAGCTGGAGGAGCTTTGAGCGTCGCTCTTCGAGCGGTGCCTGTCTTAGATCTACACCATCCAGTTCTAAAAGGTCGAAGCACATAACTATGACCGGGGCATCGGAAAGAACTTTTTTACCGACGACTTTCCTGCCGATACGTTTTTGCAAATCCTGAAATGGAAGAACTTCCGAATCGCGCCAGGCCAAAATCTCGCCATCAAGTACGGTACCATTGGGTAGCAATAACGCCGCTGCTGAAATCTCTGGAAATCTGTCCGTAACCAACTCTTCTCCGCGAGACCAGATGAAAGTCTGATCTTCGCGTCGAATGACCTGTGCTCTAATGCCGTCCCATTTCCACTCGCTATACCATTCATTTATATCACCGAGCGATTCTGGATGGGCTTCCAAAGGATAGGATAGAAAAAACGGATATGGCTTGCTCGCCATAGTGTCTTGGGTATCTTCGTTGATTAACGAGAGATAGAATGATTCGGTAGGCTCCCATTCTCCCATCAGTCGATGAGTGATGTCTGCCTCCGTCAGTCCGCTGACCTCTGAAAGCGCTTTCACGACGAGTTGTTGCGATACGCCGAGGCGTAAACCACCCGTTATGATCTTGTTGACGACAAATCTTTCCTGGTCAGACAGTCCCATCCAGCACGCTATAAGCCCCCTCTTTTGATCTGATTCGCTCTTTGTGCGGAGAGGTAATAATCGCTGTTCTACCCATTCTGCCAGACTGCCCCCGAGTGTCTCCGTATTTGGTGGCAGAAGCAAGGCTAGCGTTTCGGCCAAATCTCCAACCGTGTCATAGCATTCTTGAAACATCCATGGGGAAATTCCAGCCAGCTCCAAGGCCCACTCGCTCAGTCTGGCTCGGGGTACGAGCTGTCGCAATTTACGACCGGTAAGGAAATAAACGGCCCAAGCTGCGTCAGCTGGCTCAATCGCTTTGAAGTACTCCGACATAAGTAAGGTCTTCTCGCCGGTTTTATTGGTCTCATCGAGAGCCAAAAAGAGAGCTGCGAAGCGTTTCATTCCTGCTCCTCATCTTTCTCCGCATCTGGTACCGTGTCAGAGGTATCAGCTGATTCCCCATTTAACTCCAGAAGCAGCGACAGTTGTTCCGAGCCCTCTTCGTCGATGCTTTGAGTCTCGTCAGGATTCGAGTGTTGCAATTTTGTGGCGGACTCATCATCTTGTTGAGCGGAATCCTGAGAGAGAGCTGCGAACTCAACTCGAAGCTGTTCTTCAACAACAGTCTCCTCTGTTTCGCCCTGAAAATTGGTGGACATTGTGTGTGCGTCCTTCCCACACTCGCGGAGATACCGAACGAGGATGTCGGTGTATCCGTGGGTTACGAGAACTTTCGACGCACCCGTAGCCTCGATGGTGCTCAATAGCGCAGGCCAGTCTGCATGATCGGATAGTATAAAACCACGATCAACTGCGTACCGGCGTTTCATCCCGCGGATTCTCATCCATCCAGATGCGAATGCCGTAGAAACTGTCCCGAAGCGTCGAATCCAAGCACTACCAAGCACTGCTGGTGGTGCAAGAATCAAAGCGCCGCTGTACTGGTTGGACGCTTGTTTTGTCAGTGGAACATGTTGTGTATGCGGCAGACCAATGGAGTAGCGATATACCTGGTTAAGGGCTTCGATTGCACCATGAGTAAAGATAGGACCGATGGATGGATCGATTCCCTTGAGTATTCGCTGAGCTTTTCCAAGCGAATAGCAAAGTAGTAGGCTTGATTTCCCTGCTTCTTTGTTTTTGCTCCACCAGTTGTTGATTGATTCGAAAACCTCACGATCTTCAGGCCAGCTATATACTGGCAGTCCAAAGGTCGACTCCGTTATGAAGGTGTGGCACTGAATCGGCTCGAACGCATCGCAAGTCGGATCCGCTTGAATCTTATAGTCCCCAGAAACTACCCAAACCTCTCCTTGATACTCCACCCTGACTTGTGAAGATCCGAGGATGTGCCCGGCCGGGTGCAGCGAGACGTCGACTCCGTTGATCGATTTTCTCTCGCCATACTCGACCGCATCAACGGAAATATTCTCACCAAGCCTGTGCTTGAGTATTCCCACTCCAGGTGCCGCGCACAGATAACTATTGCTCCCGATTCTGGCGTGATCGGAATGCGCGTGCGTAATGACCGCGCGCGCGACAGGACGCCAGGGATCGATGTAAAAATCGCCCTTTTCGCAGTATAGTCCCTTTTTCGTAGCTACAATCATTTCGGACATTATAGAATAGCGATCAGTCTCTTATCTTTCTCGGAGTTGACATTGTATGCTCAATATACCGATATTCGAGGTGTCGGAAAGATCGGAGAGGGTAGGCGCTGGTGAAGGCTTTGACATCTTCTGCGGATTGCCTCTGTACTATAACCATGCGAATCCAAGAACTAAGAGAAGCTTGTTGTTCATCAACCCTGTTATGTCTATATATTGGTTCTTCAGTTTGCACAGTGTTGCGAGTAGGGTCTTGTACCTTTGTGAATTGGAAAACACAGAACGGTGTGAAGACGCGCTTGCGGTCATCAGGAAATTCCGCAACAATTGCAGGTCTATGAAGACCAAGCGAACCATTCCGCTATAGGACTGACCTGTGGAAGTGGTCGCGTTCATTTCGTTGCTTTTTTTTGATGCTATTTCGGAATCAAACTGAGTGCATTGCTGATGCGGAAGTTGGACCATTGGAGAGACGATGAAAAAGCAAAAATCTGACCAAAAGCTTTGTATTGGAGCTCACGTCAATGGTGGCATAACCGGTGCAGTTAGCAAAGCACTTGAGATTGGCGCTCAACCTATGCAGATTTTCATCGGCTCTCCGCAGACGTGGCGACCGCCTCAACCAGCGCCACCGGATATGCAGAAGTTTAAAACCGATGTAAAAAAGGAGAAGCTTGGCCCTGTATTTGTACATGGCAACTATCTGGTCAATTTGGCTTCTTCATCAAAAGAAAATCTAGAGAAGTCCGTGATCAATTTACATACGGCTCTCAGGCTGGCGGATCAGGTTGGTGCAGAAGGATTGATTTTTCATCCTGGTTCTGCGGGTAGTGGCAGCCATACCGATGCAATGACTAAGATTCTCGCGGCGATTCAGGTGGTCTTCCAAGGCTATTGCGGTAGTTGCAAGCTTGTTCTGGAAGTCTGTGCTGGTCAGGGCGGTACTATCGGTGACAAATTTTCAGAGCTTGCGGAAATTATCAATGAGTCAGGTCAGGATCGTCGGCTTGCGATTTGCTGGGATACGTGCCACTTGTTCAGCGCCGGGTACGATGTTGCAAGCGAAGAAGGATTGGCAAAAACCATTGATGAATTCGAGCGATTGATCGGCTTCGACTGGCTTGTAGCCATTCACGCCAACGACTCGAAAAATCCGCTTGGTGCGCGAAAAGACCGTCATGAAAATATCGGAGCTGGATATATCGGTGAAGAGGCATTTCGCCGAATGCTTCACCACCCATCATTGCGGATGCAGCCATGGATTTTGGAAGTCCCCGGATTCGACAACAAGGGCCCCGATAGGAAGAATATCGAGATTCTTCATCGTCTGGCGACAACGTAGATCTCAAAATTGCGGATTATGCCTCCGAGGGCATTACAAGGCAGGTCAAAAATTCCCTCAAAGACATAAACGCTGATGAATGCCGATGAGTATGCCTTTGAAGGACTAAAAACAGCTTCCAGATTATTCCGTCGGAGGAATGATCTTTCGATCTCCGAATCGGATCCGTTCACTGTTCACCGTTCCTATTCCGATTCGATTCCCGATTCAGATTCAGATTCGAGATTCTAGATGACTTATGACTTTTTAATTCAGAAATTCCCTTAGACCGGTCCAGCGCGGATCAGTTCTCAACTTCTTGATTGCTTTCTTCTCTACCTGTCTTACTCGCTCTCTACTTACGTTCAATTGTTGGCTGCAGTATTCGAGCGAACGTTCTTCACCATCGTGTAGACCGAAACGAAGTTCGAGCACAGTCTTTTCCTGTGGCTTGAGCCAAGATAATGCCAGGAATAGTTCTTTTTTGAGAATCGAATCTTCAGCCTTCTGCTCAGGCTTCGGTGCTTCACTATCTTCGAGCAAGGTGATGAAGGGTGTATCCTCTTCATTACCAAAACATTTATCGAGAGACACCATAATCTTTTCAGAGTCTAGTACCTGACTAACCTGCGATTCGTTCATCTCGGCTGCCGCTGCGATCTCTGCTAGCTCCGGGCGGCGCTCCAGCTGGAAGTAAAGCTTGGAAATTGCTTTCCTCACTTTTTGCTTTCTTTCTTGGACATGTACCGGAATCCTGATTGGCTGTGACTTGTCGTGCACTGCTCTGGTTATGACTTGCCGAATCCACCACGTTGCGTAAGTGGAAAACTTATAGCCTAACTCCGGATCGAACTTCTCGCTAGCCTTGATAAGACCAATGCTCCCTTCTTGAATAAGATCGAGAAATGGCAACCCATGACCGCGATACTTCTTGGCGATGCTGACCACCAATCTCAGATTCGATTGAATCAATTTTCTTCTGGCAGCAGGATCTCCCTGTCTAGCGGCGCGAGAGAGTTCGATCTCTTCTTTGCCGGATAAGAGCTTATGCCGAGACAGCTCTTGCATATAAATAACAGTAGGATCCTCTTCCGAAGCAACACGCGCGGTCCTGGTGACGGACTCTTCGTCGCCGTCGACTGACTGCTCATCATCCTGATTTAGCAGGAACAAATTGTTGTGTTCGTCGGTATCAGAAACCTGATCGACGTAATATTCTTTCTTATAGCTTTGATTCATAATACGCGTTTCCAGACGTCGGTTGAAGGACGCCAAACAAATTCTCTTTCCGTTCTTCTTACTTACCCAGCTATAGCCACGCCGATGACCTGACTTTAAGACATTCGCAATACTTCTTAAATTGGAAGCGTATTTGCGTACCAAATTTTGTATGGCTAAAAGCGCATTATATACGGTATCCGAAACTTGGCTTGAAGTCGGACAGTTTTGACAGTTTCGGGACTGCGAGTATCGATAAATCATACTCGGCTCGTCGAATTGATGTCTCGAGCCTTAGATGTTCGCAGGCTTGAGCTGCCCATCATCACTCAATTCGAAGGGCGGTAGGAATTCTCGCATATTGTCTCTCCTCCACCATTGAGAATTTGAAAATAGGTCAGCCGAATCGGAAAAATGATAATCATATACGAGCGCGCGGACGAATCGAGGCGGCTTCTCAGCGAAGGGGACTCGTCTGAATGCTTGGAGCAGTGTCGGGTCCCCCTTTAACAAGAGCCTTGCAATACTGAATACATATGGGTTCTCATCGCTGTTTCTCATAGCAGCGAACCACAGGCGCCAGTCTAACCTCGGCATATGTGGAGCAATAATCGGAGGTGCTTTGTATAGATCGTCGACTTTGTATTTGAAGACATATTCCTTCCAATCTTTTCCGTCGTCGCTTCCTTCGAATACAATCTCGGGGCGACTGGTCGTCATGACGGCGAACATACCATAGCTGTTGAAAATTCTGTATGGCGCGAGTGTCGACAGTAACGCTGTCCAAGGACCTGGGAGTATGCACTCCATACCAAGTCCTTCAAGAAATTGACCGAGTCCAATCACCAAGAAGATCGAAGAAGCAGCGGTCAAAACAACTGTTTTTGTCTCGATGAATCGTGTACCAAACTTCGCTACACCTTTGAGCGAAGTGCGAAGTTTGTCCATTAATGCGATCGGAAAAACTTTGAGCCAGATAGAGTCGTCGACTAGCGGTATGCACATTGCAATTGTTAGATAGTTCAGAAATGTGTAATTGCCAGACGCGATAATTCCCAAATGCAACATTGTTGTTACTACCGCTGCAATCAATCTTGGAGTGCGACCGAAAAAATAGAGTGGCGGAACAATTAGTTCTGCTATAAATGTAAAAATTGTCGCAGACTGGTGCGCCCACATCGGTAGATGGTGCAAAAACCATGCCAAAGGCGCGGTCTCGATGCTAGTTTGTGCACACTCGAACAGCGCATCAACAATCTTGCAATCGAGATTGTCTAGGCTGAGATGCAAATCCGAGATTGCGCTAGCATAATAGCTCTTTTTCCTTACGGAGTCTGTCTGTTGACGAGCTAAAGAAATAAAGTAGTGGGCTCGTCTTGGATATATCATTCCTAGTCCGCTGCCTTGTTGAATTGCAGCGTCGAATCGTCCGAAAATCTCCTTCGGTCTTTTCCCTGTTTCGCTCGCGCAGTTTCCAACCCAAGATTTTTGTGTCGCGTTATATAAGTCGGCTGCTGCTGAACCGTACGAACCCATCGCTTGATTTTATTGCGGCTCGAACCAGGAGCACTCCTCCTTCAAACGGTTCGTTGGATATAACCTTATCGAGCATCTCCCTTGCTTGCTTCATTTGCCCCTTTTTTATCAAAATCTTTGAATTGAAAATTTGTACTTTGCTTCTGTTATGCTCCCCGAAAGAAACTCCGGCGGCATTCATCAGGAGTGTGGCCTGTTGCATTTCATTGATGGCTCTATCTGTCTGACCCTTCCGGGAGTAACAGGCTGCAAGGAAAATATGAGAAGGAGCGCACGGATTGATTCGTAAGGCGTCCTGAAAGTATTTGATCGCATCGTCATATCGCCTTTCTGCCATTGCGAGTTCTGCTCGAATCTCGCTCCGAACAAATTGGATGTCTGAAGCCTTCGGTTGGAGTAATTGATTTCTAGTTTTTCGCGCAATTGCACTGTCAAGATTGTTGTCATTTCGACTCAGCTTCTTCGCGTAGTACTCGGCGAGTGACTCTGCTAGTTGATTCCGACTTTTATATCCGAATTCGCAAGGGATCTGATCGTAAGGCGAATTCTCAGTCCATGCGAAGGATGACTGACCAAGCAACTGTCGAAGCCGCATCTCGGAAATCGTTGGCTGAGCAAAATCAACCCAGTCCTTCGTATAACTAAGTCGTTGCCCGCTGTCCGCAATATGTACTAATTCATGATGTAGTATTACGGAAGAAGATCAGCTTAAAAAGCTATTTGGACTTCGTCCTGGAAAAGGTGGTGCCGGTGGTGACGCGCTTTCTTGGTCCGAGGATCTCGATGCCGTTATCATCTATCCCGGAGAAGATGGAAAAATTACCGGTGAAGGCGGTCTCGGAGCTACTCCGAGCAAGAATCTCGCCATCGGTGCCGTCATCAAGGTTGTTGGTACGGAACAAGGACTAGAGCTTATGATGCCCGGTTTTCGTGGCGTCCTTCCATGGTCAGTGATCGACGACCTAGAAAGACAAAATAGAGTTTGACCAGACAAACGAGCAATGAACCTGTACGCCGAGGGATGGATTCGAACCATCATAGCGAAGTTCAGAGCCTCGCGTCCTGCCGTTGAACGACCTCGGTATTTCTATTTAAAAGATGGTTCCGAGGGAAGGGGTCGAACCGTCATTCCAACATTCAAAGTGTCGTGTCCTGCCATTAGACGACCTCGGATTATTTGCAGTTGTTTAGTCGTTGTTTTTTATCCCTCTGTCACTACCGTGTTAGTAATGCCCGACACAGGACTCGAACCTGTACCTTCCTGCTTCTCTCGCAGGTGTCTCTACCAAATTGGACTACCCGGGCATGTTGCGAGTGCGCTTTGCGAATGATATTCACTACGCACTCTGTTTCACTGTTCTACATAAATCTCCTTCTATTGCTAACGCCGTTAGTAATGCCCGACACTGGATTCGAACCAGTAACATCCTGCTTCTAAGGCAGGCGCCTCTGCCGATTGGACTACTCGGGCTTGTGGAGAGTGCGATGCGCGGCCTAAGTCGGCACCGTAATTGGTGTCGGCGCTTACTTAACTGCGCATGCACTTCCGATTTGGTCTGAGCGGGACGTGCTGCCCGTCCGGCTTCCTGCTTCCAAGGCAGGCGCTCTACTGTTGAGCTACGCCCAGTTTGGGGGAAAGGACGGGATTTGCACCCGCGTCATTGGCTTCACAAACCAAGGTCCTGGGCTTCTGGACGACCTCTCCCATGGCGATGCTGAGGGGATTCGAACCCCTGACTCCTGCGCTGACAACGCAACACTCTAACCACTGAGTTACAGCACCATATTTTGGTCGACTGTTAGCCAACCGATTTCCACTCCAGTCAAGACACGCGAGTATCAGGCGAACTGAGTTGAAAAAAACATCTTCGTTACCTCGCCGACGCGAGATGCTTGCGCGTGTTGGTGGAACACTCACGGCAATTGAAGCTGATTTCGAAAGTATTCCTTCGGTCTCGAAAGGCGATGGCAACGACCGCTTTCGAGAGTTTGATTCTTCTTTTCGTGTCGTCAGAAGTCTCGAGAAGAATGCACGAAACCCAACGACGGCGAGCATCAGCAACAGTGCATGACTAAAGAATGCACTAACTGAGAATGTCGATGAGAAGAATGTGATCATGATCGTGTAACGCTCCCGTAAATTCAAATCCCAGCACCAGATACAGCCCTTGGGGCTGATCATCGAGTTGATGCTGGAACGGGAGGCGGAACACGGTAATCACCATTATAAATAAATCTGTTGAACAAATTGCGAACAGCCGATTCGCTGCTTGCATATTTCCAGTTTATACATGGGCATCGAATTTTGTCAACTAGGTTTTTTACGAAAGTTGCTCTGCAAGCGACCTTTAGCTGTGCGTGCTGTAGATCTAATTTCAAGAGATCTGATCATAGTTTAGATCTATAGCTCACGAATCAAGAAATTAGATCAGTATCGGAAATGGAAAGTATGAATTCCTCGATTCGAAAAGTCGATTTCTTTTTCTCAACAATCGTGATTGGTCGGTTGAACAAAGATTTCATAAGGACATCATCCGATATCTTGTTGTCTAATGAATGATAACTTCGAATTGTCTTAGTGAGCCTCGAAGTTTGAGTGGTATCATAGCGGTTCATCTCTCCAATTCTTTCTTCCTTTCGTGTTCCCTATGGCTCATACCGGTTGATAGAGTCTCACGCCAACTCGATCAGGTGATCAGCCGCATCACCCGTCTCGGTGATTACGGAAATCCATTGCGCCAACTAGAATGCAGATGGGTTATGTCGAATGTGCGGTAATCGCGTGATAGATGAGGTCGCCCGTTCTCATGGAGTGTGAGCACCACATTCAGTAGCAGTTTTAACGACCACCGCTTCGGCAAGCTCTATGCCGGACAGTCTGGTGAATCACCAAATCCGGTGATTCACCTGGCTCGCCTTGTAGCTCGCACGAAGCACCTCGACCAAGAAAAAGGCCTGTTTCGTTTGCTCGCGGAATAGGCATTCTTTTAAACAGCATGTGAAGCATCGCTATTCATGCGATTGTCCTCCGTTACTTCTCGCCTGTAGATCGCTCTTCCCATGTCTTGCCGACCTGTCTTGCACGGACGTCATCGCGAAATGCATCTTGAAGCTGATTGAGAAGGCGGTGAGCCTCGGCGCGGAGTCGATAGGCTTCGGCGATGTTCTTGTCGAGGGAAATCGATTTGTTCAAATCGGTAATAGCGCTTCTGGGATTTTTCATTTCGAGGAAGTAACGCGCTCGTTCGATGTACAACTCGGTAAAGGATGGATTGTCCTTGATGGCGCGAGTAAGATCTCGTTGACATGCCGCGTACTGCTGCTGCATTGCATAAGCCTTGGCGCGCATTTTGAGTGTGATGTAGTACGGATGCAGTTGTACAAGCTTGTCTAAGTCTGGTATGGCACGGGCTGGCTGACCCTTCGCCATATAAGCCTTAGCGCGTACCATCAATGCTTGATTGTCCTTCGGCGAGGTGCGCAGGCACTGTGTAGCCTCTTCTATAGCTTCGTCGTACCGCTCTATGTCGAGGAGAACTTTCGCTCTCAGCGAGTAAGTGGCCGCATTGTCATAGCCTTTAGCCTTGGAGCTGCGCATCGCCTCGAGAATCATCCAGGCGGCATCATTCTCTCGGTTATCCAATTTCTCATCGAGTATCCCAAATAGCAAATGCGGAGATACGTTTTTCTCATACTTGTCGCAGCGCATTGCTTCATCCACTGCTTCCTGAAAGCGTCTTAGTTTAATCAAGCAATCCAGCCGAATCTTTCTAGACGGCAGATCTGAAAACAACAGTTTTAGGGTTTCGTCGATTTCTTGTAGAGCCTTTTCGGGCTGATCTCCTGCTGCAAATAATTTGGCCTTCGCCTGATGTAAACGCGGATCATCCGGCCAAATTGAAGTTGCTCGATCTAGCCATCGCAACGAGTCCAAGGGACGAACGAGTGCTTCTGCGATCCAAAGATATGCTTCTGGTGGTGCATTTGGTGTAGTTTCTAGAAAGGTTAGGACCTTTGTGATTTTTTTCTGTTGATCCAGGGCAACGATGTTTTCATCCAACTTTGCATATGCGTACATTATTGGTCCATCGACGATTTTGCTGCCGATATAAATTCGCTTCCACACTTCAGCGGAGTCAAAGAAACGAATAATACTCGCGGGCAACCCAGTTGTCGTGATTATCATTCGCCAATACGCCCGTCCCCCAGGGTCCGGTGTTCGATCTAGGATGTATTGGTAAAGGAAATCGATACGTTTATCTAAGTTCGGAAGTCGTTCACACTTGCCGGAAAATTCTTTTGACAATGCCAGATCAATACAAAATTGCCGCACCGCAGTTGGTGCTAGCTTGCTTACTCGCCTGGCACCACTTTTGGATTCAGTCTCGGTTGGTTCCCGGTGCAGGATGAGTTGATAACAGGAGGCCGCTATCTGTTGAGATGATAGAGACGACTCCGCATAGGCTTGTGGAACGGCTAAAGACAAGAATAAGAAGGAAGCAAAGACCAGTGTAGAGCCTTTCCATAGCCTCTTGAGTAGATGTCGTTGTCGGTTGTTATACCGCTTTTCCAGCCAGGACACGGCAATACGGTCCGACCAGGTCGGCAAGCTCGACCAAGAACTCTTCGTCTTCTTTTGAGAAGTTACCGACGTTATCGCTATCAACATCGAATTGTCCAACAATTTGATCCTGATAACGAATCAATACCACGATTTCGGACCGAGTCTCCGGAGTGCAGGCGATATAGTTGGCCCGCTCCCGGACGTCGTCCACGATGATGTTGGTATTTTCTTTGACCGCGGAGCCACAGACCCCTTGTCCTACTTGAATCTTGGTGTGTTCTGTCTCGGCACCCTTATAAGGACCAAGTACTAGATGGTCGCCACTCAGAAAGTAAATGCCGACCCAATTCCAGTTGGTCATGTTGTCGTGCAGCAGATCTACAGTGGCCTGAAGTATCGTCTCAGGCGAACCGTTGAGGTCCAATACCTGCTCAATGACATCCTGATGTTGCGAGCTGATTCCGTTGCTCCCCATGGTGCGAGCTATCCTTACAAGACACAAACGATCATAAGCTTAGCATTATATTTCGCCAGTATGCGGATAAAGAGCTTAAACACCGCAAAAATACACAAGCTTCGTATGCAAGCGTCATCCGGTGGGGTAATTAGTTTGTGCAAAATTGTGAAGCTAGCAGATTAAGCCAATTTGCGTTTTGACTCGGACAGCCGCCTCAGCGAGTTTCCGGGTGTTAGCTCACCATCGTTTGATTTAAACTTGCGCATCTTAGCGCGCTGGTCCCAGCTGTTATCAAGTTTTGTGGTGCAAACTCCTGCTACGAAAACGGCAAACAACGCCGCATAGCAACCAATGTTGAACGGATTCAGAATGCTGAGTGCCATGGCGGTGCTTCCCAGTACCACCCAGACGCCAACCAATAAGATGAACTCATTGGATTTATGAATCTCTAGTTTCAAAGTTGTATCGGGTTGTGTGGTTCTGTTGGTGGCAGAGAGGCTGCAACGCAGCATCGAGCGCAGATGGTCGTCCAG
Source organism: Candidatus Obscuribacterales bacterium (assembly GCA_019746975.1). Classification (GTDB taxonomy): domain Bacteria; phylum Cyanobacteriota; class Vampirovibrionia; order Obscuribacterales; family Obscuribacteraceae; genus JADYXR01. The sequence goes on along the minus strand of JAIERK010000004.1, from coordinate 8,424 downwards.
GTGTGTGATTCCGAGCTTCGTAAAAGCTTCTTCGTAGCCGGCGTCGTGACGATCGCAGTAATGCAGGACACAAATGGCGTCCTTTTCGGTCATCAACTCGGTCTGAACGAGGAGTGCACATTCTACGGCGGCTGCTCGCGCCTGTGAGCTGAGGAATCCCGAAGCGACCAGGGCTGTAGTACTGCCCATACCATAGCCATGAAAGCGAGACTCAGCCTGATCGAGCTGGTCCATCGTTATCAATCCGGCGTCGAGAAGCAGTGATTTCGCACCATCCGCGGTTTCCGGTTCGTCGCGAAAGATTCGCATTTTCCTCGCCGTTGTGGACACATCGGTGTGACTTTCGACAGCCCTGCGCAGAAGTTTAACAGCCGCCTTCCTGTCGATGACCCCTCTCATACAGAGACCCTGGACTGTCAGTGTGTCTTTCAGCATATGCTCGTCGAGCAAGCCAGATTCGACAAGCAGACCGCCGATCAAGCGTCGAGTAGCGATGGACTCTTCGATTTTCTCGAGCATGTCTCGCTCGTTGATGAGCCGACCCGCGAGGAGCAGATCGCCTATCTTGATTTTCGAAAGAGTGTTTTTCGCCTTTATACCCTGGGTTTCCAGAGCTCGTTTTAGATCGACATTCTCAGTACGAATCTGCATCATCGCATTCAATGCGGCGCTTCGCGAGATTCGCCCCTCATTGACCAGGTGCAGACATTCGAACGCATAGTTGAGGTGAGCGAAAGGAACGGTTCTCAGCATGAGGAGGCTGGTCCCCAATGGGATGTCCCTCTCAGCGCTGATTCTGCGAGCTTCCTTTATGTTGCACTCGGTGGTCACTCCGGACTTCAAAAGAATACATTCGAGCTCTGTGAACTCGTCTTGAGACTTCTGGGGTGCATCCGTCCTCACGGCAACATAATCGAAAGGCAAACCAGCCGAATGGGAGTTTCGCAAAGCCTCCGCGGCCGTATGCCGGTCGATAAGCATCTCGTCAATCATTTTCTGAGCCAGCCGGGCACTTTTGAGAGTGTGCGCCGGAATGTCGTGGTGAACCGCTAAAACGGTCTCCAGCGGTTGGTGGAATTCGACGGCCGTTCGCAAGGCGGCTTCGAAAGTGTGGGGAGCGATTATTTTGGATTCAAGCAGCAAATGGCCAAGCTTCATGTCATCGATAGTGGCATGCTTGGCGGGCGCTTCGGGGTAACCGTACTGAGGATTAACGGGACTATCGTTATGGGAAGTATTCATAGTGTCCTCGTTAAAGAAAACTGCTGTGAACTGCGGTTGTAATTCCATCCTATGAGTCTTTATATAGGCTGTGAATTCACGCTAGTGATATATCAAAAGTGCGTATAAATCCGAGCTAACGTGCTTCACGGGCGGCGTTTCGGAAGTTGAAAGTTGAATTCTTTTTAGCAATTTAGCTGAAAGAAATACTTTTCTCTTCGTGACGAAAGAAATAGTCAGAATAAGCGTTTTAGGGGGTTGCTGCTGCTGACAAGAGCTCAAATGTTTTAAGCTATCATTTGTGGTTAAACCGATTGCGACCACAGTGTTTCAGGCGATTATTCATTTCGGAGTCAGACGTTAAGGTGGCTTACTATTTTGCGCCAATAGCCAATGGGATGGGGGATTTGATCGTCTCGCTACCGGCCCTCGAGGCTGTTTTAGCCACTGGTCAGTCCACCTATCTGATTTTGCGGTCACCAAACCAATTTGGGCTCTCTGACCGCATTGAAGGGCTGTCAGGAATTATCCAGGAGAACAATTTTTCACCTGACCAATTGGGTTCATCAGACGTTTTTATCAATCTTCGGGCTCATCCTCTGCAGTCTGACTATATCTGGGGATCTTCTGAGTTCGAGGCGAAGTATCCAGGATACAGAATCAACGACGTTCTAACCGGGATCTGCCGCGACTGGAATATCGATGCAGACTTCTCAAATCTCCGTCCCCTGCGGTTCGAGACTATCAATCAATTCAGTGAGACTATTGCGTTTGTCCCTGGCTCTGTCGGTGAGGTCAAATGTTGGCCTTCCAAACACTGGATAAAATTGGCGAAACTGCTGAGCCATTCTGGGTTGAAGATAGCAGTGGTCGGTCAGCCGGAGCGGTCCAGAGTGGTTGGGGAGTTGGTGGAAGCCGGACTCAATCACGTAAGCACGCCCAATCTGACCGATGCTCTCGATGTCGTTAGTAATGCAAAAGCTGTGATAGCGGTCGATACCGGTCTTATGCACATGGCGGTTACGCAGAAGACGCCTACTGTAGCGTTGTTTCGCTACAACACAATGTTCTTCCGACCGTACGACCATACAGAGGCGCTTATAGCACCTCTCTGCCCGAGTGTCTGTCGGGAGCGCGAGTATCAGGAAGTGCCCAACAGAATGATGACCTACGATGTGTGGAGTATGGACTCATATACTTACTGGAAAACCTGGAACTGTGCCGAATCTGAAGACGACCGCTGCATGGCCAAAATCCTGCCCGAACTCGTTGTGGAGAGCGTCGTGCGCCTGATGGAGGCGAGTAGTCGAGGCGCGTGAGCCGGTGCCGCCGTTGTTTTGAACTCCGAAGTTGTGCTCTTTCCCAGCAGACCTTACCCAGCAGGACTTATTGCTTGGATGGATTTAATTGCCGCGAATCTGTTTTATAACATCATATAGAATCGCATTCTTGATTTGAAAGAAAGAACTAGGTTCTATAAAGCCATATGGTAATGACGATTAGAGAAGATATCTCAAAACTCGAGCTGGAATTGACAACATTGGAGGACGCAAACTCTCCAGATAGTCCGTTGTTGATCGAACCACTCGAAAAACTTGCCTACGCACATCACTTGATTGGTGACTATAACGAGGCTGAAGTTCTCTACAAACGAGCCATGCTTCTTCGCGAGAACTTTCAGTCTGCCGATGTAGAAGGTCTGATCTATAGCGCCCACTCGCAGGCGATTCTGATGCGCATTCAGAATCGATTCGCTGAAGCAGAGCCTCACTACATCAAGGCGATTGAGCTGTCCAAACGTCATCTCGGTGCCAACCATCTTGATACAGCGATGCGAAGGAATTATCTCGCCGGTCTCTACTTCGCATGGGGTAGATTTGACCTGGCGGAGCAGCTGGTAGATGCGAATATCGCCTTGTATCGTGGCACTCTCGGCGATAAGCATGAGGTAGTCGGAGTGGTGGCAATGGGTCTTTGTCTCATTGCAAATCGGCAGGGACTTTCGCAGGAAGCCGGTGAGTATTTCAAACTAGCTGATAAACTTCTTCCGGCCGGCCCACGCGCTGCCATAGTGCTCGACTTTAAGGATTTGGCCGCCAGCTTGTTTTTCCTTTCGAAAGAGAAATTTAAGCAAGGACAAATTGAAGAGGCGGAGACTCTGTATCGCTACTCTTTGATTATTGAAACGGATAGATTGTGGCCAGGGCATCGCATAGTCGGCGACAATGTGCAGCTTTTGGGTGATCTGTATCGGTCTCAGTACATGGCAGTCGAAGCCGAGTTCTTGTATCGAAAGGCTTATGAGATTCGACGTGCCACTATGGGTGAAGAACACTTAGATGTCGCGGTAAGCGCTCATTCGTTGGGGACATTGCTTTTTGACAATCGGCGCTTTGAAGAAGCTGCAACATTTCTAATGGTCGCTTGTGATATCCGCGGCAAGGCTGGATTTCCGCCATTGCTCGCTAACTCGCTTCGCGCATATGCAGCCTGTCTCCGTCAACTCAATCGAAATACGGATGCCGATGAGTGCGAACAAAAAGCTCGTAACATCTTTGAACGATACAACCCGGTCTAGGCAGTCAAATCAGCACAGCAATGCTAGAATTCGTGATCCTGGACGTGGCATAGATTCCGGGACATTTTCACACTCCCCTACGAGAGAGCGTAATATCATGCGAATAATTGTATTCGGAGGCGGTATGCAGGGACGCGTAATCGCGAGTAATCTTGCTGCACGCGATGAAAAACCTGAAGTTGTGATAGCCGACATCAACTCCATCGATGGACTGAATGGAAATGTGAGCTACCAAAAGGTCAATGTGCTTGATCAAAGCGCCGTTGCGTTGGCGGTCAAAGGCTTTGACGCCGCAGTGTTGGCGGTGCCTAGTAGTATTGCCCGTGATGCTCTTCAAAATTTGCTTTTGACTGGAATAGCTATTGTTGATGTTAGCTTTACGCCAGACCCGCCAACCGATCTCAACGAAATAGCTCTCTCTACTGGAAGTTGTTGTGTGGTTGATTGTGGTATCGCCCCTGGTTTGAGCCACATGTTGGTAGGCAAGGCGTATGCGCAACTCGGCGGTCTCGACAGAGTTCGAATTCTCGTCGGCGGTATGGCTCAGGATCCGCCACCGGTCTTTCATCATGCGATCTACTTCAATCCAAGCGATCTTTTGTCTGAATATGTCAGACCGGCGCGCGCGCGTGTCGCTGGTCGAGACATTCAACCGAACCCGCTGGAAGCAACGATCGAAACTTTCGACGATTTCGAGCTTGGCAGACTTGATGCTTTTCTTAGCGATGGGCTTCGCAGTTTGCTCAAATCCTATCCGAATGTGCCGGACATGATAGAACGGACACTTCGTTCTGCCGGACATATGAATACGATGCAAAACCTAGCCGAAATGGGTCTCTTCGACGAAGATGCGATCGATACCACAGCCAAGCCTCTGGCAAAAAGATATCCGGCTGAAAAGTATCCGGACTGCTTGCTGATGGTTGTCGAGGCTCAGCGTGGCACTACGATCACGCGTTGGCGATTGATCGATCGCTGGACCGATGGTCAATCAGCGATGTCGCGAACCACGGGGTACACGACCGCGGCGATGGCGATGGTTCTTGCTCGAAAACAGTTCACTACTCCTGGTGTGCATGCACCGGAAAAGGTCGGTGAAGTCGAGGGAATCGCCGATATCATCATTGCCGATCTGGCTGAGCGTGGCGTGAAGACGGACGAACAGGTTATTATTCCGACCAACGGAATCGATCGCTCCGTTGTACAAACGAAGGAAATGTCCGTCTTTTAACAAAATCAGCTGACGTTGGAATCAGACCTGAACCTCAGATGTTGTCGCAGCTTCTGCTTTGCTGTGGCGCCTCGACGTCATCTCCGTGAGTACATACTCGATAATCTTTTCGATACGGACGCGTCCAATTGGTCGCTTCAGTTTCGATGTATCGACAATTGGAATCTGTTTGAGATCGCGATCTCTCATGGACGAGACTGCTACCGCCAGCGGTTCGTTAATAGCTAGCGAGATTGGATTCATAACCATTATGTCAGTTACGGGAAGGTCGACATCAGGATCAGCTAACGGCGCTTTCTCGAGTGCTCTTACGAGATCTGATCGGGTTATTATTCCTGCTAACTCTCCTACGTTGTCGACGATGCAGCAAAGATCGGCACCCGTTTGATTCATTTTGATGATGACCTCCTCGACGCAGGAGTCCATCGGTATGGGCGGCATTGGCAACGACTCCATCATGGATTCGATCGTCATCGATTCGAGGATGGCTCGCACATCGGGGACGTTGTGCCACATACCTGTTCGCTTCAATGACGCTTTGGCGATTGCATCGCGCACCGGTATTAGTGCCGATGAGATCTGCGTGAAGACGTTGCGACCTAACACCATGCAGACTAATTCTGTTTTCGCACGGACGCTGTGACTGCGGCAGGTGCTGTCGAGCAGCGATGACTCGCCGAAGAAATCACCTGCACCAAGCACGGCTTCGCACTGCAGGCTTCCGTCCGCTCGATGTCTAAGTATCTCTACTTCGCCCCTCTCTATTACATAGAAGTCTGTCGCGCTGTCGCCGCATTTGAATACGAAATCACCGGCTCCGTAGTGCGCCTTGCCAAGTCTCTTGGTTCTGTCCGCCTTGAGATGAGCGAGTGTTCTTGCAAAGATCAGATCGCACATCCATTCGATACCGACCTTAATCTGTTGAGTTAACGATGGTAACTTCATCAGGTAGATTCCTCTCCAGAGGAACCATGCGATGAATCCGGAAATCCTCAAACCCTGTATCTCGGCAACGGCGCTATGTCCTCCAATGGAACAGAGTTGTCCTTGCGTCTTGTACCTAAAGGGGTGCGTCTTCTCGCCTGACAGTCGTCGCGCGATGTTGTGTGCCGCCTGTGCACCTTGTCGCTCGGCGAATTGTGCGACAGGGGGGCAGTACTGACCGTCCAGGCTATTCACGACCGCGCCGCAGTCTCCCAGCGCCCAGATGTCGGGATGTCCGGGAAGGCTCATATCCGGCTCCGTCAGCAGGCGCCCCCGCTCCTTTGGAATGTTGAGTCCTGCAATCAAATGTTGTGTGGTGGTACCGATGGTGCATACTACAGTACCACCATGGACGACAGAACCGTCCTCGATTCGCAGTCCTTCGTGAGTCGCCATTGTCGCTCTCGAGTTAAGACGAAAGCTTACTCCGGCCTGCTCCATTTTTTGCTTGGCAAAATCTCTCAGGTTGGAAGACACTTCAGGGAGAATCTGTGCGCCGGAATGGACGACGGTGACTTTGATCTCGTCCTCCTTAATATTGCGGAAAAATTTACGGCTACTGCGAACCAGATCGTTAATCTCTCCGGCAACCTCTACTCCGCTAAATCCCGCTCCAACAATTACGAAGCTTAGATACCATGCGCGGCGACTGGGGTCCTCACATACCTCAGCCTTCTCCATTTGTTCCATTAGATGAGACTGAAGTGCAAGTGCATCGCCGATAGTCTTGAGTGGAAAAGCATGCTCGTCCATCCCCGGCACCAGCGAGAGATTAACTGTGTTGCCGCAAGTCAGAACACAGTGATCGAAATTCATCGATCGAATCTGTCCGTCGTATGCCTCGTAAAAAACCTGTTTTTTATCCAGATCTATGCCTGTGACATCTTCTGTTCGGCACCTTACATCCTTTAGTAATTGACGGAGTGGGGCGCCTACATCTTTCGGTTGAACTGCAGCACTAACAACTTCTGCCAGCAGCGGGTGGAAAACCATGTGGTTCTCCTGATTGAACAGTATGAGTTCCGTATCTCGAGGCAGCAACTTTGTGAGTGTCCGGGCGCATTTGACTCCGGCAAAACCGCCGCCCACGATAATAATTCGTTGACTCATGACCACTCCTGGCTCAAGGCTGGCCGGATAGGATGGGCCGGAATTATACCAGACCCAAGCTAAAATTCCATATTGAGGTTCGATGACCTGTTCAGCCAATTTGGGAGGTGCCAAGTCTGCCCTTGGCTTATCTTCAGCGCAGCGTCTGCTCCAAGATCGATTGAGGCGGGCAGCAGATGGCGCTGTTGTTACGGAGTTGCTGAGCGCTTTAATGAATGAATACCGACTTCGGAACTTCAAAAATTTTAGTTGAAATCTCTGTCGAGATAGGACTCGTTGTTCTTCAGTGTTGGTACCAGATATGATGCTAGATGTCTGTCAACGGTCGAGTTGGCAATCGCATAAAGCTTCCTACTTTTTTCGAAAAGATCATTACGCTGCCTATCAGAAGTCGCTGCATTTCCGGATAGATAATATGTCACCGCCAGGTTGTTATAGTCCCTGGTAATCGCCGGATTATTTTTCTTCAGGCGCTGAGACTCGTAGTCGAACAGAGACTGGTAGCAACGTATCGCTGATGGAAAGGTTCCCTCGGCTTGATACAGACCGCCGAGCATAAGGCAGTCCTCGACGAACGCTCGGTTGTATGTGCTGGTATCGTTGGTAATATCAGACGTCCAGAGGTTTGCAATCAACGCTGAAGCCGGTCTTATTTCGCCATCTTGCCAGGATAACATAGCCAGCTCCCTGATTTTTTCTGGATGACTGGTCTGGCACGACAGAGCACCACCATCATTCTCGATTTCGGATGCTTTCGCAGTTTTCTTCGTCTTGAGGTCCTGCCAGTAGTTGGGTGGCTCTGATGTATTTTGATCCGAGACTGCAATGAAACTATTGAGAATCGCGAGGCTCACAAAAGATAAGAAGACAACTGCAAATGGAGTCGGCCATTTCCTGGTCGATTTAGGCTGTACCTCGTCCATTCGCGAGTCTTGTTGAGTTGCGGAGTCGTTATTGGTCAATTTATCTCCTGAGTGATGACAAGCTGTTGGGTGTCTGATGCTTATCACTACAGTCCTTCAGGCGGTGCCGGTGGTGCCGGTGGTGGCGCCGGAGGAGGAGGCGGCGGTGCCGGAGGTGGCGCCGGAGGAGGAGCCGGAGGAGGAGCCGGAGGAGGAGCTGGAGGTGGCGCCGGAGGAGGAGCTGGTGGCGCGGGCGGCGGCGCCACAGGCGCTGGATTAGGCGCTGGCGGTGGGTTGGGCGCCGGAGCGGGTGCTGGCGGAGGTGTTGGCGGAGCCGGTGGTGGCACTACCGGCGGTGGAGCCGGCGGTGGCACATTAGGCGCTGGGACTGGAGCCAT
>JAIERK010000184.1 GCA_019746975.1 Candidatus Obscuribacterales bacterium | reverse complement strand
TATAGCATCTGTTTACACCACATTCTTGATGCTGATTGTGGTTGGTGCTCATGTCTTGTACGCCACCGGCGACACATTGCTGCAGAAGCTGCGATCACGGCGAGGACATTTTCGCTTCCAATCAGTCAGGTGGTCTGCCCATACGATATCAGTCGGGTTGGCACTACTAGTAGTATCACCCATTTTGCTGTCACTAATCAGAAACTATGCGACGGCAATGGAAATGCTTAAATGGTTGCAGCAACACATGACACCGTTATTGAGGCTGCGTTTCTGGTCATTCTCTCCACTGTTCAACTGGGCGTTCTATCCCACATTTCAGTTTCCACTTCCGGGCGGGATGGACAATTGGCTCCTGCAGTTGACTACAATCCTGGTAGTCCAACTGGTTGCGTGGGTCTATCTGTTTCGGCGAGAAAAGAGCGTGGCTTCGTATTTGCTTCTACTTTGTCTAGGATTTGCCGCGGCATTCTGGTTGCCCGATCTCCTGGACGGTGGGCGAAGAGCCACTGTCGTGCGCTATTTTTTGCCGCTCACCATGATAATGACTCTGCCGATGGGTTACTTCCTCTATCACCTCTGGCAGTCGCATGGTGCGAAACGATTTTTCGCCGCCTGCTTAGTTGCCTTCCTCTTCGGTTGTCAGATTCAATCGGACTCGGTTGTTGCAGAATGCCCGGAGCGTGCGCGCTGGGAGTGCGATATCAAACCAATTGCGGCATGTCTTGCGAAAGACCCCGATGCGCTAATCATCACCGATCACAAAACCGTTAGCCTGGCTCAGGTCATTGCGATTGGTCGGGTACTGGACGAGCCAAATCGAAAATTTGCCTGGCTCTATTTCGCTGAGATTCCTGATTGGATGAAGAAGGTCGATCACGCTTTCGTTCTGCATGCTCGGTGGCACGTAGTAAACAGATTCCGACGGAACGGTTTCGAAGTCAGGTGGGTGGACCGCGAACGAGGTTTGCTCTGGGTGCGACCGCTTGCAAAACCGGCTAACGGACCGAGCTAGTCCCTCGTTTGTCAAGGGAAGGCGCGGCTGGTGTTCGGCCTTCAGTGTGTTTCACAAGAAGGCTAGGCTGGTGCTTGGTCTATCGGTATGTTTCACGAAGAATGCCCGGTCCAGGGCTCCCAAATTGTTCTCTGGAGGAATGAGTTCACAAGAAATCCTTGGCAGGAATAAATAGGGCTCTCAGACCATTCTTTGGAGACCATGAGTCAGCTGGCGTATTCCTTGGCAGGGGAATAAGGGCTTGCGATGCATTTGGTAAAGACAAAATACGGCGGTGTGTTGAACAACCGGAGTTCATGGTAATATGCCAGTAGTTCGCGGGTGTAGTTCAATGGTAGAACGGCAGCCTTCCAAGCTGCACACGCGGGTTCGATTCCCGCTACCCGCTCCATTTATCAATTGAATTTGCTACGGCTTTCACCATAACGGGCACATGGTGAGCGCGATATTAGCCATCATAGATATTTTCGACCTGTTTTCTATCCTCAACTGCTAATGACTTCGACGAGTATTAGCCATTGATGATAATTTCCTGTGTTTTTTTATTCGCAAGTGCTAATACTAGCTTTCCGGCTGCACGCCAAGTTTCAATCGAATGCCAAGTTTAATCAGAACACGAAGTTTCAGTCGAACGGGAAAATTGAATATATTGGTTCTACTCAGGAACAGTGCTGAAGAAACCTTGTGACTGTATCGTTCGGGCATGTGGGCCTTTAGTGTTGCAAGGCGGGCGCCAAGGCTGTAGACTGACCTGGAAACGCCTCATTGAGACTAATCGAGGTGCAATTTCGGGTTTTGTCAAGGAGCCTCCGTCTGTGATTGTAGATAGAGTCAGTATCAGCGATGTTCTGGTCGCGCAAAAGCGCATTAAACCGTTTGTTCTCAATACACCGTTAGCCAAGAGCTTCTGGCTGAGCGAACTTACGCAGGCTGAAGTCTGGCTTAAATTGGAAAACCTGCAGAACACGAGGAGTTTTAAACTCCGCGGCGCGCTCAATGCCCTGAGCTGGGCTCGTGAGAAGGGAATGGTCAAGTGCTATTCCTCGACCATCGGTAACCACGCTCTTGCCATGGCGCAGGCGGCGCTTTTTACCGATCGCGAAGTGACTGTGTGTGTGCCTGAGACGGTTTCTCCGAAAAAACTGAAAGAGTTGGATCGGTACAGCGTCGGCATCGTTAAGCATGGCGAGGAGCCCTCCGTCACGGAAGTGTTTGCCCGACGTCTTGCGGCCGAGAAGAAGGGGCTTTATGTCTCGCCTTACAACAATCCGGAAGTAATTTGCGGACAGGGTACTGTCGCGCTGGAGATGTTCGAGCGGGTGCCAAAGTTGTCGACCATTATCTGCGCTGTTGGCGGTGGTGGTCTTATTAGCGGCATAGGCACGGTTGCGAAAATCATTAATCCGAAGTGTCGAGTTGTTGGCGTGGTTCCGAGTGCAGCGCCGACGATGCATCGGGCCGTCTCAACCGGACGAGTTCAGGCTTCAATACAGAATTACACGCTGGCTGAGTCACTCGCCGGCAATATCGAGGAAGATACAATCACGCTTCCCCTTGTCCAGGAACTGGTCGATGAATGGGTCACCATCGATGAGGGTGACATTGCTTCGACAATGTTCGAATTTTTGGATCACGAAGGTATGCTGATCGAGGGCGCTGCCGCTTGTGCAGTAGCTGCGATCGCGAAGAAAGTGATTAACTTCAAGCCTCGCGAGAAAGTGGCTGTCATCGTCTGTGGTGGCAACGTCAATCGCAATGATTGGAGAGAAGTGGTCGTCGACCACCTTGTTGGAGCACGAACTTCGGTTTAATCGGCCGGTGGCAGCAGAACATTAGATGTTGGACCGATTATTTTGCGGTTCTGCGTCCGCTGCTCAGGCACATATCTGTGGAATAACCACGACGCTGTTGTGCATTGTCCTGAAGGTCGCTCGTGTCTAGTGCCACTATTGGCAGTTGCATATGAAAAACTGCCGGAGAATATCGCGGATCGGATCGCAGATCTTTGTGGGAATTATTAGCAGTTGAGTATGAAAAACACTTCGAAAGAATTGCGGAGCGCTGATACATATATTGGGACTGATTGACTGTGCGCTGCAAAACGAAAGGTTTGCCCACTGTCGCGAATAGATTAGTCAGGCGCAAACACGTCGGCTCGTTTTTGCCACTGAACAAAAACACAACAATTGCCCCTTAGTCTAGAAATGCTGAATCCCAGAGCGTCGTGCGACAGAAGGCCCGGTCTGCGCGCTAACTCTCATTGGAAGTTTTTTTGTAAGGGGGCTGAGATTTATGCCAACATCACCGACTGCCGAAACAACGCCAGATATTCCGCCAGTTCCGAATCCGGAAACTCGGGATCGATTAATGGCAAGCGATAGACTACTGAGCTCTCTGGACTACACGGACAGAAGTTCGTCGCTAATGCCGAAATCTACAACTGAGGGCAAGATCAATGAGTCGTCTGTCGTATCGGCCGAAACCGGCGTTGAAAGGACGAGCTTGTCTTACACCGCCGATCGTGGCAGCACAATGCACCGAATGGATTTTACGAAGTCTGGCGGTGAACTGAAGGAGATTACCGTAGGAGGTTTTAAGTTCCAACCCAATGCGGAGGGAGGCTGGACGGGAACTTCGGCCGACAAATCGCTGACCACTAAGAAGGACAAAATTGAAGTCACCGGCAAGGGCGAGAATACTCGTGTAACGATGACCGAAAGCGGACCACATGGGGACGTGAGAATCACTATTGGAGCGGACGGTGCCCGAACAAGATCGGTGAGTGGTCCAAACGGTTCGGAACATTCGGTATCATGGGACAGAAAGGGAAAAGTAACTGAAGTTGCTCACAATGGCCATCACTTCGCTGTCGGCGCAGATGGGAAGGTCACTAGTCCTGGAGCCATGAAGGGGGCCACTGTTGGGCGCGACGGGTCAATTTCGGGCACGGTCGGCAAATCGGCCGTGACTATGAAGCCAGATGGGTCCACCGTAGTGACTACTGGCGATCGCACTACAATTGGGTTTGGTGATGGTAGTCGTGTCTATAAAGATAAAAGTGGTGCCACTCTCGGCGTGCGTGATGCTCAAGGCCGAAAGATCATGGTTGATACCGACGGTAAGGCTACGGTGACAAAGGGCGATAAGCAAGTTGCTCACCCGCTCAGCGGTCACAAGTTGAATTTTGACTCGACAAAAAATCCTCCAGTTATCACCAAAGCTGGAGACAAGAATACGCACTATCACCTGGATGGTAGGAGTACGAAGCACGAGACGACAAAGGGTGGCGTTACCCGAGCTGTTGAGATGACCGACGCAAAGGGGCACACGGTCAAGTTCGAGTATAAAGACCCAAGCGATCCAACGAAAGTGACAGGCTTTGACGGCAGAGATGGCAAGTATGGACACATCGAAGTTGGCAAAGACAAAGATGCTAAAGACATCAAAGTCGATTCCCGAACGGGCAAAGTTACCGCGAAGATGAATGATGGAACGACAGCGACCTTCGATCTAGCAAAACAAACCAGAGTAACCACCAATCCGAAGGACGGTTCGACGACGACGGCCCATGTTCATAAAGGGTTTGCAGAAACCCGATCTAAGGACGGCAAGCTGACATTGAAGTACGACAGTGGACGCAGTTGGGATGTGACTGAGGGTCCTAACGGCAAGGTGACCGGAGTTAAGTCCGGAGACAGCGCTTTTAGAGTAGGCGCAGATGGTGTTAAAAACATCAAGATAAAAGATGGCGAAATACGCGTTTCCAAAGATGATGGTACTGTTCACTCATTCAAACATAACTCTGGTGAAACCAAGATTCCACCACGTGATGGGCTGCCGGGGCGTACAGTCAAAACAAAGTATGACGATCGCGGAGCGGTGACTGAGGTTACCGCTGGTACCACCGGTCGCGGTGGCACAGGGATGAAGTACACGGTTGAGCGTGATGCTAAGACTGGCCAGATTACAAGTGTCAAGGACGGAAAGCGAAATGAGATAAAAGCTCCGGATGGGGGACCTCTCAAAGATTTCGCAGTGGACGGGAGAGGACGCATTTCGGCTCGCACGGCGGACGGCGGAAAAATGACTATCGATCCGGAGCGTGGCACTCGGACGACTGAATCGAAGGGCCGCAAGGTTGTGGAGTCTCCGAGAGGCAAGGTTGACTACACTATCGGCACCGATGGTAAAGCGACCGAAGCCAGCGTATACGCGCGCGGTGCTACCGAGCCGACCTACAAGGCAAAACTAGGACCGGATGGGAAGAGCGTTGTCGAGCTCCGGAACGCAAAGAACGAAGTCGTCGGGAGATCACGTGCGGATTCTCAAATCACGCTAGATGATATGGGTCGCGTAAAGACCAGAAATTTGGATCCCGCAGGAAGACTTCGATCTGAGGTCACCATCAATCCTGATAAATCCAAATCGGTTGCCGAGGCTGGAAAAATCTCACGATATACTCCCGAAGGGCGTCTCTCGAGTGTCAGTAAAATGGGTATGGGAACTGCCCGGTTTGACTATCATCGAGAGAAAGGCGCGGTAACGAAGGTACCAGATGCGGTGGCGCCAAAGGGCACAAAGGATCTAACGGTTCCAAATTCCGTCAAATTTGGTGATGGAGTTAAACTCGAGCGAATGTCTGGAGAGGACGTCTCGAGGCAAGATACAACGGGTATCGCGAAATTCATCCTTACGAAAGATGGCAAGGCCGTTATCGATCCTGGTACGGGCAAGCCCATGGAGTATAAGGCTGCTGGGGTCGACCGAGAAGGCAATACCCACGTGATAGATTCCAGTGGGAAATGGCATAAAATTCCGCCAGAAGGACCGCTGGCGAGCGCCGCTGGTACACCTGGACCTTCTGATGCGGGTAGGAGAGATATTCCACATCCGCCTGGTGGCGGACCTGGTAGAGATGGTGCGCGTCCGCCCGGTGGTGGTGCACCTGGTGGCGGACCTGGTAGAGATGGTGCGCGTCCGCCCGGTGGTGGTGCACCTGGTGGCGGTCCTGGCGGAGATGGTGCGCGTCCGCCCGGTGGTGGTGCACCTGGTGGCGGCAAACCTGGTAAAGATGGTGCACGTCCACCTGGTGGTGGCAAACCTGGTAGCGATGGTCCTCGTGTCCGACCGGCAGAGAGAGACCTGCCTGGTACGCCCGGACATGGTCACAAAGTACGACCATGGTCGAAAGCCGATGAATCTGGGACGCGTCCAACCTCAAAAGATCCTGATGTTCGGATGAAGGTAACTGTCACACGGGATAGGCACACTGTGGAAACCTACCTCGATGGAAAGACTAACACGAAAAGGCAGATTGAGCGCGGAAGCAATGGAGGTGCTTTGCGCTATTCGGAAACTACAATCGATCCAAAAACAGGAAAACCGGTGACAGAAACATTCACCAGGTTGAAAGAGGGAACGCCATTAAAGTATCCGCCAGGAGCGAAAGCCGGACCGGATACTTATGAATCTGACAAGAAGGAAGTTCAAGAGACTGAAGACAAGAAAAAGGTGGAGGTGCCGAGGTACAGGACCTTAAAGCTCGGATAACTCACGGGTTTGCCAATGCACGCGCTACACATGACGTCGTTGATGGTGGTAACTCCTCCACCGCCATCAGCGGCTAATGTGTTTTATGGACAATACAATTACAACTTGTTGTGAGTTTTCGCGAGATTTTGCCATCTACCATCTGCGACTTGCTATCTGCGATTCGCAATTTGCCGTCTACCATCTGCGACTTGCTATCTGCAATTTGCCATCTGGCATCCGCGATTTGCCATTTGCTATCTGTCATCAGCTATTTGCTACCTGCTAGTGCTGCTCTTGTCTTTCGGGGTAGAAGAATGTTCGAGTTTCTCCAGTCTATTGAGTCTTGGTAATGCTTGGCATGGAGTGCCATCGTCTCTAGCGCCGTTGCGGCGACGAACGGAGGATGACCAGTGAGAGTTTCAAAAAATACGCATCCTAGAGAATAGATCTCCGAGCGAGCATCGTACGGTTCATTGCGAATCTGCTCAGGAGCCATATAAGCTGGTGTTCCGGCGATCGTTGTCGCTTGCGGTTGACTCGGATCTAAAAAATCGATGTACTTCGCGACACCGAAGTCGATTAGCTTTACTGTTTTCTCGCCTGCTTGTCCGGGTGCGACCAAGATGTTTGACGGCTTTATGTCCCTGTGAAAAACACCCATGTGGTGGGCATGTTCCAACCCTTCGCAGACCTTGATAAAGACTTCGAGTGCGTATTCGAATGCAAGTGCGCCGGATGTTTTAATTAGCTCTTCGAGGGTGGTTGCGTTCGGTACATATTCGAGCACCATATATGGTGTGCCATTCTCTGTTGGTCCGAAGTCAAGAATTTGTATTATGTTTTTGTGACTGAGTTTACTGGTCGATCTGGCCTCGTCCTGGAAGAGAATCAGTTGAGAACCGGTTAGTTGATTGAGTAGTTTGACCGCCACTTTTTTGCGCAGTATTCGGTCTCTTGCAAGATATACAATCCCAGAGCCGCCTGTACCTAGAAGCGCTTTTGGTGCATATCTCGATATTGGAAATTTTTCCGAACCTAGCGGTAGTTCGTCATCCCACTTCTCGGCAAATTCGGTCGCGAGCGCTGGAATTTTTGTCGTGATTTCCTTCGCGACAGGTTGTTCGCACTTGCACGAGTCGGGGCGAAAAATCCACTGGGTAAGACTTCCTGTCCTCGTTACCATGATTGGCTTATTTCATTGAGCACAGATAGGCGAAGGCGGCGGCAGGGGACTTCCGCTGATCTCGCCGCAGCGACAAACTTCGATGAACTGTGTGATAAAGCCGCCGGAGCGAGAGCTTTCGGCTTCAGACAGATGTGGCAGATATCCTTTGTGTCGACCATGGTTGTTGGTTCGCTCAGGTTTCACTGAATCCCGGCATCTCTGGATACTCCAATTTAATGTCTGGCCGAGCCATTTGCAAATCGTTGAGAGCCGATCTAATCAAGCGAGTATTCGATGGCAGTTGGAGTTGTTTCAACGTCTTCAGCTTAATCAGTTTTCGATAGCCGTCACCGCTTATCTTAGGCTCGTCCGAGATCGAAAGACATTCAATCGGCAGCTTGCACACCTCGTCCATTTGCGCGTCATCGATGTCGCATGACCAGAACTCCAGCCGATTCAATTTTTTCATTGCCTTGAGCGCAGCGAACTGTGGTCCGGTAAATTTGGTAGCATGAAAACCGAGTGTTCTCGAGTCAATATAGGAAAGATTCTTCGCGGAGATCATCTTGCGACCCCACAAAAGAATGGTCTGAAGTTTGAGCGAACCTAGTGTCTGGAAGAACTCAGTCGGCTTATTATCGGTGGACACAAAGACTTTCTTGAGGTGCGGAAAGGTTCTGAGCTCCTCCAGGGCCTTGGCGTCGATGTGCGGAGTTTCCAACATCTCAATTGTTTCGATGGTCGGGCACTTCGACAAGATTTTGAGTGAATTGGCAGTTATCTCTGTTTTGTTCAAACCAATATAACCGAGCCGCATGGTTGCCAGATTCTTCAATCCCTTATCTGTGATCAGACAGCCCTGCATAGAGACCGTGTTTACATCTTTCATCTTCGCCACTATGGCCAGTGCGTTGTCATCGATAGGCGCTTCATTCATATCGAGCGACTGAATCGGGACATCCACTACGTATTTCAGTCCAGGACCTCTGACCTCGGTGCGATGGATGTTGAGCGCCGTTATATCTTTGCGTCCTTTCAAAATTTCTAAGTCGTCATCCGTTACGAATGGTTTCGCTTTAGCCTGGACGTGTCCGCTCTGAAGCTTCAAGAAGTCGAATTTGTCTTGTTTTGATACGTAGTCTTCCTCAAGATTCGGAAATTGTATTCTGTCGCGCACTTGATAGGCTGCTTCTTCCTTCTTTTTCTGACTTCTCACTTCTTCAGGTGAGTCCTCTTTGGTGAAGCCGGAGTAGATTAGTGGTATCACTGGTATCAACGATGCCAACGATATCACGATGCCCATAACCATCCATTTCGTCTTCGATGATGCTGACAGCACCAGCTCATCCATATCCGGAGAGCCAATTTTGGATTCATCATTTCCGAGATCTTGAAGTGCAGCCCTCAGGCTACTCATGTTTTGAAACCGATTTTCAGGACGTTTTTCAAGGCACTTCATTACAATCGATTGCAGTGCATCGGAGATTTCCAAATCGTCGCGAGCTTCTTTGAACGACGGAGGTGGCTGGTTAGTGTGCTTCGCCAAAAGATCGATTGCATTATCCGCGTAGAACGGAACTTTGCCGGTGAGCACTTCGTACATAACACATCCGAAGGAATAGATCTCGGAGCGCGCGTCGTAGGGGTGTCCCAGCGCCTGATCTGGTGCCATATACTTCGGTGTGCCGACGACAGTACGACCTTGGAAAGCGGTCGCTTCCTGTTCGCTCCCCAGCAATGTCGAGACTCCAAAATCGATTATCCTGATCGTACCTGGATCATCGACACCAGAGGGGCGGACGACCAGTATGTTGGAGCTTTTTACGTCCCGATGGAAAATTCTTGATTCGTGTCCATGGTGAAGCGCGTCAGCGATTTGGATGAAGAGACCGATAGCGAGCTCTTCCGGGATCGCCCCTTCATATGTAATTACGGCATCGAGGGAGATTCCGTTGACATACTCGAGTACCATGTACGGCGCACCGCCAGTAGTGACACCAAAATCAATTATGCTTACCACGTTGGGGTGTTGGAATTTTGCGGTTAATTGCGCTTCTCTCTGAAAAGCTACGAGGTTGGCATCGCTTCTATGCAACAATACTTTGACGGACACGTGCTTCATCAGGCGTTCGTCCCAACAAAGATATACTGAGCCGCCGCCGCCTGCACCCAGTGGACGAATAGGTTTGTATCTCTCGAGTGGAAAATTTTCGACGCTTAGATCCGCTGGTCCCTTGTTATCCGGAGCACGACCGTCCTCGTCCTTGGTCTGTGATTCAATCCGATCCGGTGCAAAAAGGGCATCAACAGGAACAGGAGTTTGGCAATCGCAAGTTTGAGATCGAAAGACCCATTGCGTGAAGCTACCCGCGTTGCCTATTACGATACGTTTTCCGCAGCTTGCGCAGATAGTTACTTTCTCTTGAGGCGGTTCCGATACCACCAGACCACATCGACACATCGAAATCCATTGAGTCAAGCTGCCCATTGCAGAGTTCGATCCCGTCTTGGGTTCTCCGCAGATAGGACAGATCGTGGATTCGCTGGTCAATTGATTGCCTCACGGGCATTGGTGTATGGTCATCCGAAACGCATTCTCGCGCTGTCCGGCGCATCACTCGCTTACATTGGCGTGCCATCGTCCCATTGGCTTTTGCGTTCTGTATCGCGTTGCCAGTCTGGAGTTTCACTCTTGACGATGGCTTCGTGGGCTCTAATTGCGCGTGGATCGAGATCGAGATCGTGTCCCTTGGTGAACGTCGAGCACGCGATAATGAGACGTCTGAAGACAAAGGCCAAGACACTACATGACACAAGGCCACCACCAAGGAGGTAATACATTCCATTTTTCATCTTGCCGACGGTGTACAGATAATTCAATTGCGGCGCTTTCTTTATGAGAATAGGGAGGAAATGCGGGTTGCCGATATGTAGACAGGTCAGACCGAGGACGAGAAGCAGGCCTACTGCAATTGAGAAGCCGATCGGGCTCTTCTCGAATTCGTACGTTTTGAATTTCCCTTGGCTGGTACGTCGCTCCGCATACCCGCCCATGAACAAGAGCCAGAAGCCATTGATAAAGAATATGGCAGCCAATCCGGAGAGTATCCAGCTTTGCATGGTGTGCCTCGTCGAATTACGTCTATCTCTACTTATGGTAATCGTAACAACGCCAGTCCTGCAAGTTATGGGCGGAGTAAAACGATTAATACTTCGGGCATAACATTCGTGGTCATCATGGTTTAAGAGAATCCTTCGATGGTAAGTCAAAGGCCAGGAATGTTTGTAACAGCAGTTGTCGTCGGCAACCTGGTGTTGCTGTTGCTTGCATTGCTGTTGAGCGCTTCGGGTGTGCCGGCGATGGCCGTTATTATCGGCTCTTTGCTTATCTCGTCTGCTCTGGCGAGTGGCATCTGGTTTTATCAGATGAAGAAGTTCAATGCGCGCTTACGACAGGTCCACGACAACGTCGTTGCAAGTAGGTCTGGAAAAGCGCTCGCCGAGCAGATGGTGGAAGATGATGAGATCGGTCGCCTGGATAAGTCTGTTTATTCACTCAACACTTTGATCAAGGACCACCGCCGCTCTCTAGAGAGTAGTGACGAAAAAACCAGAGCGATTGTCAGAACCGTCATGATCGGTATTGTCGTCACGGACGAACGTGGTTCAATCCTGATGGTCAATCCGCGCACTCAAGAGATGCTTCAGAGGAAGGCAGAAGATCTTGTTCGAAAGAATGTTTTGGAGATTTTGCAGGGGATCGATATTGAAGCGCCATTCTCCATTGAAAAGGTGAGGGGAAAGAGGTTAGAAGCGTCAAGTCAGT
This sequence comes from Candidatus Obscuribacterales bacterium, assembly GCA_019746975.1. Lineage (GTDB taxonomy): Bacteria > Cyanobacteriota > Vampirovibrionia > Obscuribacterales > Obscuribacteraceae > JADYXR01. The sequence continues at coordinate 12,424 of JAIERK010000184.1, read as the reverse complement.
TGAATGAAAAAAAAGTTTTTCTCGAAATTTCTATCGATGAGTTTGGAAAAGGCTCGGACAACACCTGGTTGATGTCATTAATCGACATCACGGAGCGCAAAGAGTTGGAGCGGCTCAAGCAAGAATTCATGCAAATGATCACTCACGATTTGAGGGCGCCATTGACGTCAATATTGTTGTATATGGAGATGCTGACGACTGGGCGCTATGGCACCCTGTCCGAGGGCGGATTGGAACGCTCGAAAGCAGTCGAGATTAGTTGCCAGCGTCTGGTTGATCTTGTGAACAACCTCCTGGATGTGGAGAAATTTTCGACGGGTACAATCGAGCTGGATCTTGACCTGTCGGAGGTCGCCACTATTTTTGAGCGCAGCGTCAGCGCTCTTGCGGGCATTATTGAATCAAAAGGATTGCAGGTGGAAACCGTCGGTGCTGATCTGGAGCTCGTTTGTGATGAGCAACGTGTCACGCAGGTCGTCGTTAATCTCTTGTCGAACGCTGTGAAGTACTCCCCTAACGGCGGCAGGATAGAACTACTTGCGGTGCGCACCGAAAATGGTATCGGATTTGCCATTGGAGATCATGGTCCCGGAATTCCGGACGAGTTTCGAGATCGAGTGTTCGACCGATTCTTTCAGGTTCCTGGTAAGGCCAAGAAAGGTAGCAGTGGACTAGGTCTGGCAATCTGCAAAGAGATCATCAGAGCGCATCATGGAGAGATCGGTGTGGATCTCAATGATGGCGGAGGCAGTAGGTTTTGGTTCTTGATACCGCCATTGAAAGCGCCTGCCTCTATGTCATCCTGAGGTAGGAGAGATTTTTCACCGAGGGAAGCTGCTTCGACTAAACGATGAAGAAGGCATAGTCGGCATTGTTGGCGCCGCCGTGTGTGACCAGGTAGAGCCGGTGCTATAGCTAGGTATCGATGGTGTGACCGTGCTATAGCTAGGTATTGATGGTGTTACTGTGCGAAACGTCGGTTGTATTGTTGATGCTGGCATACTGGGCATCTTCATCGCGTCTTGCGCTTTTCTAAATTCAGTCGCTTGAGTCTGTCGCAGATCGTCCATCATCCTCATGGTCTGTTGTATTTGGTCTGTGCGCGCTCTCATGATGGCCGCCGACTCCACAGGAGTCTGGTAATAGGCACGGGAGGGCGACGACACTTCCATTGGCTTTGCAACGCTGGGTTGGGAAGGCATGCTGATTGGATTTGTAGTGCTGATGGGAGGGTATCTGGTTAACGACGTTTCCTTTTCTTCCTCTCGATTGTTTGAGGTGGTTTCACGAGAACTCTTCTGAATCAAAGCATTTGCTCGCTGTTCGACTTCTCTGAAATCACCAAGCCCATTGGTGAACCCGAGAGCCTCCTTGGCTCTCGTGACGGCCAAGTTTCTATCACCGTTGCTATCCAAGAGATCTGCGCTTTCCACCAGACATGCAGCCAACTTATCTTTCTGACCATCCGGCTTTCTCAACATTGTGATCGCTTGATCGTACAGTTCAAGCGCGTCTTTGCTGTTGTTGTGAGCTTCGTTGCGGGCAGATTCAAAGGCGATAGATGCTTGCTTTGACTCTGTATCCCATTGTGCAGCCAGTTTTCGCGCCTCGCTGAAATACTCCTCGGCCCGCTCGTACGAACGCTGTGCGCTCAAGCTTTGTGCCAGTCCGTACACGCTGTCCAGGTAGTATTCTTTGTTAGCCGCCATTTTGGGCTTCAGTGTTCTGATTGCCTTTTTAAAGTCGCTGCTCGCTTGAGAGTATCGTTCTTTTGTGAAGTTGATTCGACCAATGCGCGCGAAGACTTTGCCAATTATTTCTGCATCTTTCACGGTATCTGCTGACTTGAGAACGAGCTCATACTGTTTCATAGCTTTGTCATAGTCGGAGGTTCCGTTCTTGAATGATGCTTCTCCTTTGACAAAGGAATTGTTGATGGTGTTGCCTGTGATGCCTCCGAAAGAGAGGTTAGATAAAATCTGAGCGGGCGGATAGACAAAAGAGATGACCACGGCCGCCACTATAAGCGGTATCGCCAACTTGAGCCAGGTTGCATGTGGCGATGACGCCGCTAGACTCGGCTGGCGCTCTTTCATAAGAGATTGCGTGGTGGCACCGTCTGGTGAAGAATCCTTGAATGTTTCAGAACGCGTTCCTGCGCTACCTCTAGTTTTGTTCGGCTGCGAACGGCTCGTCAGATCGAACTGTACCATTCGCTGATTGACACCAGAAGGGGCATTGACTGCAATTGGATTCGGCCGGCCGGTCTCGGCCGGGCCTGTGGAACCTTGCCTTGGTAATGCCACTGCCGGTGGAGCGCTCGAAGGTGCTGGGATAAAGCTACTATCGCTGCGACCTTGAATAGCATTCAGCTCTGCAAGCAATTCTGTAGCATTCTGGAACCTCGCTGCCGGATCTTTTTCAAGACAACGCTTGATGACTGCTTCTATGGCTGCGGCTGCACGTCCTCTAGTGGCTAACCCCAATTCTGGTACGCGCTCATTGATATGCATGTGTAGCGTGTGCAGGCTGTTGTCTCCTTGATGAGGAGGCTGCCCGGCGATGCACTCGTACATGACGCAGCCGAGCGAATAGATATCGGAGCGAAGATCAATCTTTCTGCCAATGCACTGCTCGGGGCTCATGTATAGCGGACTTCCGAAAATCATTCCGGTCGCTGTCAGTTGTTGCGCCGCCGCGCCTTCTTGAAGAATTTTCGCTACACCGAAGTCCAGTAGTTTGACGTAGCAATCACCCTCGATAATTTGAACGATGATATTGCTTGGTTTGATATCTCTGTGAACAATATTGTTTTTGTGGATATAGTTGAGCGCCTTGCAGGCTTGCCTGAACACCTCGATGAACTGATCGAGATCCATGTTCTCACTGCGAGCGACCAGCTTCTCGAGGCTCTCTCCGTCTATGTACTCCATAACCAGGTACGGTTCGCGTCTAACCGTGAATCCATAATCGAACACCGCGACCAGATTCGGATGCGATAGTTTGCTTCCTGCTTGCGCTTCCTGTTCAAAGCGCTTCTTGCTTTGTTCGTCAAAGTTGCGACCGGGATTTAGTACTTTGATTGCTACAAACTTACTCAGCGCAAGGTGCCGTGCTTTGAGCACCGTGCCCATACCGCCCTGACCGATCATTTCGAGAATCTCATAGCGGTTGCCGATGACGTTGGGCGAGTCGGAATGACGCTCAGGTTCTTCTTTCCCGTCTTCTGCGCTTATCTGCGCTCGGCTTATCTCTCTGAGCAATTCAGAGCTGGTTTGAAACCGATTATCAGGATCTTTTTTCAAACATCGCTCGACAATTCGGCTCAGGAGTGCTGAGTGTAAATTGTCTGGTAGCACCGGCGGTGCTTCATTGACGTGTGCCATCAGTGTCATGACCGTGTTGTCATGCTGGAATGGTGGACGACCGGTCAGAAGCTCGAAAAAGACACATCCTACGGAATAAAGGTCCGAACGGACATCGACCTTTCTGCCGATGCACTGCTCTGGGCTCATGTAGTATGGCGTGCCTAGCACCTCTCCGGTTTTCGTCAAATTTTGACGCTTTTCGCCTTCCGGATCGGTAAGCCTTGCGAGCCCGAAGTCAACAAGCTTGACTATTTCTCGTCCTTCTAAATTCCTTGTTAAAACAATGTTGCCCGGCTTGATGTCGCGATGTACGACTCCATAGCCGTGGGCATGAACGAGTGCCTGGCAAACTTGTTCAATGATATCGAGGGCGTGCTCGGGAGTCAGAGGGCTTTGCGTCTTCAAGACATCCGAAAGTGAGATTCCGTCAACGAAATCCATGACGAGGAACGGGCGCCCTTCCTCGTCCATGCCGAATTCGTTGACCGCGCAAATGTTGGGATGCTTCAATGCGGCGGCGGCTTTAGCTTCCTGCTGGAACCGTTGCACCGATTTGTGGTCGTGGACGAACTTGGGATTGATGTATTTTACGGCGACGGTTCTGCTCAGAAGAAGATGGGTCGCTCGATAGACCCGACTCATTCCGCCCTGTCCGATCAACTCCAAGATCCTGTAGTGGCGACCGATGACCTTGTCTACCAGGTCCAGCGCGTCGTCGCCCCTCTGCGGTGCAGGCGTCGCTCGCAGCTGGTTGCTGTCGCGCGGCTGCGTAGCTGGTCTTGATTGGACTGACATGCTATCCGGCGGCGACGCTGAGGCTGGTCGTGCTGGGTGCGTGCTCGCAGCCGACTGAGGCACAGGCGGCGCAGCGTGAGTTGCTGGCACTGACTGATGCATCAGTGGCGAAGCTTGTGTGGACGGGTCTGACTTAGTAACAGGTGGTGCAGCGTGCACGGACGTTGCTGGCTCAGGCATCGGTGGCGCCGCGTGTGTGCCTGGCGACGGCCAGCCTCCCTTCTGTCTGACCGGTTGCGGCTTGCTGCTCGCTGTGCCGTCATGCACATCCGGAGCCTGCGTGTTCACTGCTAGCAGTATCTGCTCCACGCCCTGCGTCCCTGTGGGAACGAGGTCGTACTGGACCGGCGCGGCGGATTGTGGTCCAGACATGTCGTCCGGCTGACCCGAAGTTCGTGATGCTACTACAGGCGGTGTGTTACTTTCTATGTGTGGCACTGGACTCGGCACCGGTTGTGGGACCTTGTCATTAGAGGGCTTCGGCCAAACGCGAACACTGCCGGGCGCCGCGGGCGGTGCTGCAGGTGGTGTCGCATTCTGCGGCAAAGCAAATGGTATTGCATTTGGTGCCCCGCTCGAAGGCGCGGAAGCGGGAGTCGCTGGCGACTGTTGATCAGGTTGCTTCGCAATGATTGCGCACTGGCAGCGACTCTCCAAAAATATCCAGCTCGTTAGAGATCCTTCCTTGATTTCGCGCTGCACCTTGCCGCAATCCGGACAAATAGCCGGAGCGCCATCAGGCTGCTGGTTGGAGTTGTTGGCTGTCATGAGCGACCAGTATTATTGGTAAATAGCTTTCTATACAGAAGCCATACTATTTCATTCCCTTTCCGGGGGTTTTCTTCACAGCCAAATTTAATCTAGATCTATTTCTGAGGCGCTATTTAAAGCATTCCGGGTGCTCATTAACCGACTCAACGCTGTAAACGAGCTTTGCATCTGTGGTGACGAACGGAATCTTCGCCGCAAATGCAAAACCCGACAAGTTGAGAAGCGGTTCTATACGGGCTTTTGTTTTTACGAGTGTGAAAATGAGACCAATGTCACTTTCATCCTGCTGTTTTTTACTGGATGTCGATGACTTGACCTGTCGATAAGAGACCGAAACACCGCCTCCCGCGAAGTCAGTGCTTGCATGAAAAAATTTGGATAGTGGTTCGTTTTTCATTCGCGCACCGGCCTCATTGACCAACCTGGTTACATCAGCACGACTTGTAGCCTTTGCCACTTGGGTTGATGTATCGAACGTCACCAGGTAGACGTAGAGCGCGGACATCCCGGACATGAAGATGTTGACCCCCATTAGGGCCACCAGGCTGAGTAATGCAAGCACCACGGCGAACTCGGCTGTCATGCTGGCTTTATTGTTGCGTTGTTTTCTCAGCATCATAATGCCCTTTCAGTTGAGTGCTTTGGGTGCCGCAATTTGAAACTCAAAGGCCAGTCGCCCGGGCACATATGCGCTGCGCAATTTCTCGATATCGCCCTCGATACCGCGTCTCGATTCGTAGGTTGCGATTATTTGTTTTAACGGAGTATGCTCTGGAATCATACTCCAACTTCGGGCGGGTGGCATCGGCTGACCTCCGTGTTTGCCACCGGAAATGGTGCCTAATTTGGCGGACAAATCTCGCGATGTGACTGTCCAGGTCTTGCTGTCTGCAATCAGTGAGTCGAATGCAAGTACATATTCTTGTCCGTCATATACAGTTTGATTCGAGAATGGATTGTCGGTCAAGCTTTCACTAAATATGGTACCGTCATTGAGCACGATCGCCATCACTGGCTTGTACCTTCCACTTCCAATAAATTGATTTGACTTGAGCGGACTGTTGACATAATTCCAAACAGATTCGATGTTCGGTTTTGTATGCGCTGTTCTAAGCCAGTGTAGAAATCCACGACAGAGCTGTCGTCTTGTAGAACTCAACTTCCGTTCTGGATCGGGCTTTAGCATTGCGGTGTTATCCATAGGAAAGTCACCGTTGGCTGCGAGCATCGGCGTAACATTTTTCTGATCCATACATCGCTCTGTCAGCAAGTCTTGAATACTTCGCAATTTTGCCGGAAGTCCGTCGGGAAAAGTAATCATTAATGCGGCACTAGGGGCGGTATCGCGAGCGTAGTTAGGCATCGCGCATGACGAGCTGCGCAAGGTGAGTTTGTTCGTAGACATCGTCGGTGAAAGTCCGGTCTCAATTGAAGTTACAAGCTTTACTATTGATGCCGGCTTATCATTTCCCATACGAATGTAGTCGTCAGTACTCACCAACGAAACCTGTTCACCCAGTCCAATCAGGTAGAAGTCCAAACCGTCTACCGGCAGATTGACAAAGGACGGATAAGACGAGCCTGAGACCGAGTTGCTGTCGTTGAGTGCACGTTTCATATACTCCGGTGGAAGTTCTGCGAAATTCAGTGGCTTTGGAAGAGGCGCGTTGGAGTATCCGCCACGTTTTAACCCACCGAGATCAAGATGAAATTCCTTCACCTTCGCGTCGCTGAGAAAAGAGTGATTTGCCAGGTTCGTTTTGAACACTGCAATCGACTTTTCGTAAGGATGAATTTCAGAACCGTTCATGTCGAAAAATTTCTGCTTGCTGTTTTTCTGCAGAGCCGCGCGAACTGTATTGCTTAGCACGAGCGCTGCTCGATTGGCTTCCTCGGCCTCGAGCCGTGCTTCCTCGATCAGATCATTGCTCCCCGTGCCCATCGCTATGATGTAATCCAGCCTCGCAGTCGCCACGATCGTATTGATGCCGGTCACTGGAAGAGCTTCACCGTCACCGGCGATGGTGGCTTTCCCAATAGGGGAGGCATCCGACAACCCGATGAATCCGTAATGAGGATCGTTGATTACAATTCGACCAACCTCGCTCGCTGCCGCGAGGGCAGCGGCTTCGTTGGCAGACTGGTATCGGAAGTGAGAGACCATCGTAATCCCCCACTGCACCATCGACAAAAGCGTAAACGCTAGAACAGCTACCAGCAGCAAAGCGATAACTATGATGCTGCCTTTTCGATTTCGCTTTGCCTCACGACAATGAGTTCTCATTTGCACCAAATCCATCCAATATGTTTTACAAAGGAATGCTAGAGATCTTCTGATGAAATCATTCGGAACTAGCATGGCGTGGCAGTCATTAAACTTGGATAGAGGTTATCTCTATATTGTGACGAAAAACGGACTGCAATTTTGCTGTTGATTATGAGTTTACAACCGCAATTCCGGCGACGAGACAGACCGTTATAGCGTAGAGGAGATCGAACCAGAGAATGTTGAGCAGACCCTTTACTAAAGGAATCGGCTTGATGACTGAATCGAAGACGTTTGCTATTCCTCTCGTTTTTTCATTCTGCTCGAGTTCTATGCGGAGAGCTCTCAGATCCTCGGCGCTAGGTAGGGCGTGCATGCCGATTGAGAGTGCGAGCCATAGTCTGAGAATCTGCTGAATAGTCAGTTGTGAACATAGGGTGAACAAGTCAATGCCAACAGTTACACCGATAAGAACAGAGACGACTGAGTTAAACAACAACGGTGCCAGCGTAATCACGCATGCGACGCTCAGGCTGGGTGGGCGCTCGTGAATGACAAAGCCGGCCGGGTCGCCAAGTCGAAAGAAGCAAACTTCGAACACTCTGACTTTAAAGATGTCGCAGCACAATCGATGCGCAAGCTCATGAACAATGATTCCTGGAAAGGTGAGCAGTGCCAGCAAACGAGAGGCAGTGATAATCATGAGTCATCTCTGGTGCTGAAGTAGAGATGATATTTAATAGGCGCGGCGCTCCGGAGCTTGGTTCTGTCTGAAGCACTAAGTGCCAAATCTTTCAGGTAGTCGACCGCCTGATCATCCACTTGTTCACTGTCTATTGAAAGCAACGACAACGCCATTCCTATGCGCGCCTTGGCTGATGTGGGGTCAATAGAAAGGGTCTTTTTGAAACTCTGTGCGGCATTTCTGAGTTGTCCATCGCCAAGGTAGTGCTCAGCAATTTTCAATGATCTTGCCGCTTCGACAGACTCCGGTAGTCTCACCAATGACCAGACGCTTGCATACAATAGGATGGTTATAAACCCATAAATCCATGTCGGGTACGGGCAGCTTTGTAGGCTGTGGCGTTGGTCCGATGCCGAGTTCGTCCGTCCCTCCGCGTGATGCGCGTGGGCACTATCAGTTAATGGATTTGTCATATTACTCCATTCCTGCGTGGCATTAAATATGGTGCTATCGAAGCATCACCCTCGAGTAAGGGGTTGGTTTGTTCGCACACTAATATTCGCTCGTAGGCTGCGGCATTGTTTCGAGTTGGTGAATGCAAGGCTCATAGCATTGCATTCGCACTGCCATGATCATCCTACCCTCGCATTGTGACTAAAATTGGACTGTGTGTTTGCATCGTCGAGTTATTCCATTTGAAAACACAGCGCCCCAGCTCGAACGCCAGTCGACTCCTCTCGAACTGCGAGCCCGCTTCGTTAGTCAAGCGCACGACGCCAAAAGAGGAGACATCGGCGCTCGGCCGACCTGATTCGCAGGGTGTTTATAAACCTACAGCAGATCTGCTGCGTCGGCTTGTACTTCTCGCGACTTCTCTTTTCTGTGACGCAAGAGTGCGAGATTGCGCTCGAAGGTCTTGTTAGCGGGCTCAAGCGTTAGCGCGCGTAAGAACTCTTCTTCTGCTTCTTCCACGAAATTTCGTTTCTGATAAAGGACACCGATGTTGTTGTGCACCCATGCATTTTGCGGTTCGAGCTTAAGACAGGTCTTGAGCTCTTTGAGCGCTTCTTCGTGCTTGCTTTCGTCGATCAGAACATTGGCAAGATTGTAGTGAGCAGGCAGAGAATAAAAATTGATCTCGACTGCTTTTCTGTACTGCACCTCAGCATCTTCGTAATCACCCTTCTGGCGAAGCAGGCTACCGATGTTGATCCGTGCTTGGAGATCGTTAGGTTTTACCTTGATATAGTCGTAATACTTTGCGATTGACTCTGATGTTCGTCCTTGCATTTGCAGGACGTAGGCGCCGAGATAGCGTGCTTCCCAATAATCGGGTTTTAATTCAAGCGCGGAGTTGATGTCCAGGAGTGCTTGCTTGTAATGTTTTTTCTTCAGGAAAAAGGTGGAGCGCTTGTAGTAGTAGACCGGATCGTCTGAGGTCGGTAGAGACGCGTCTTTCTCATTTTGCTCTTTGACGAGGCGTTCTACCTTTTGATCTTCGGTCTCTTCTTCTTCCTCGTATTCGCTATCTTCGTCTTGTTCTTTGTCTTTCGACTTCGACTTGGTTTTCGTTACCTCTTCAACCTCTGGCTTCCATTCGCTCTTTCGGACTATTTGAGTCGGCTGAGCATGATGATGTGGCTCAGCTTTCTTTGGCTCAGTCCGCATTTTGGGAAATTCCCTGGCGAAGGCGGCCGGATTCTCTCCGTCGCGCATTCCACCGATGAATGGTCCGAGCTGGAACTTCTCATCATCAGTGGCGGCTTGCGCTGCTGTGTATCCCCATGACAAGCCTATGGTCAGGAATGCGATGGCGGTCAGTTGTTCTAGCTTACGATTGGCGTTTGGCATAAGTGCACTTTCCAGATCTACATTGCAACCAAATATACTACGAGGTTGCCATGCGACTTCTGAAATCGAGTTAGGTTGGCAACCTTTGAAGCTTAAAGAATTCTCTAAATACGTCAAGACGCTTTGACAGGTTCTGTTTCCAGAATCAGCGTCACTGGTCCGTCGTTTACGAGGGCGACGTCCATGTCGGCGCCAAAAATGCCTGTTTCGACGTGAATACCTTGTTGGCGGACGGCTGCTATGAAGTGTTCATACAGCCGATTGCCCTCCTCTGGTCGGGCGGCTCGACTAAAGCCGGGTCTCCTGCCCTTTTTCCAGTCGGCAATTAGGGTAAATTGCGACACAATGAGCGCTTGACCACCGGCGTCCGCCAGTGACAGGTTCATTTTGTTATCGGCATCTGGAAAGATCCTGAGCTCTACAGCCTTTTGCGCAAGATATGTGCTGTCGCTGTCGCAATCGCCCGTTTCCACCCCCAAAAGAATTACCAGACCCTTTTCAATCTTCCCAACGCACTGTCCGTCTACGGTTACGGACGCTGAGGAGACTCTTTGCAATACTGCTTTCATGTTTGACTTCTTTCTTTTGCGCGTCCAGTTTTCTTGGTTGCGCCTATTCTTCTATATGGAAATCCACACGGGTCAAAAACCGGGTTTATTATCCCTGGCTTCATGACTCTTATTAATAGGAATCCACGCCAGAACGGCACCCGTGGGCAAATCATATTACCATTCGATTTATTGACGTTTGCAGACCGCGCCTTTGCTCGTGCGATTGACTCCGCGTTGTACAATGTAGGTCGCGGGGTGGAGCAGTCTGGTAGCTCGTTGGGCTCATAACCCAAAGGTCGTAAGTTCAAATCTTACCCCCGCAACCAATTAAAGGCATGATTAATCGGCGGTCTCAAAAGAGGAGCCGATTTTTTATTGGGGTAGTCATTTCTCAGCGCCTTACCCTTTGCCTTACCCTGAGGGAGAAAGCAGCGATTTGGCCTTTTTCTCTCTGCTTCTGTTTTTCGCTCGCTTCTTCTGTATATGCTGAAACCAGTTCAGAAGCGCCGCTTAAGAAATTCTGTACTCACAAAACTTTCACACAACCTCAACAAGTGACACTAGATACGGTGCTTATCCGGCGACCTTCCTCGAGTCTTCGAGGCGGGGCAACCAATTGCAAAATGTAGCGGAAATGCCATGTATGCGGCGTTATACATGGCATTTCCGCTACATTCAGGAGAAGTTTTACTAGAATTATCTGTAAGCATGGGCCTCCTGCTTCTCCGACTCGCCATGCAAAACAAAGCGGCAGTTCGAGCTAGGCTGATGGCCAACAGGCACGCAAGCTAGCGGGTTGTAAAACCCTGCTTATCCGTGGGCCGAGATTCATTTGGCGATCGAATCAAAAGCCTTAACTCAACAATTCGCTTGACAATACCAATAAATTTGGAACTTTGTGGATAATTGTACGCCCATTAAATTGGAAAGGGTCACAGAGTAGGTGATTTCGAACTTTTCCCACTTGAGATTTATTATGAAATAGGTTAAAATCAAACAAATGACCAATAGAATGAAATCGGCAACGGCAACCAAGGCCCCAGTTCGCAAAAGCGTAGACGAACTTGAGGCAGATTATGCCGTGGCGCGAGATATCATCTCCCAATACTTCGCAATGACGGCGAGCGAGCTGTCTGCGGAGAAAAACAGCAAGTCTCCAAGCCAAGACAAGGTTGAACAGCTTGAGTCCAGACTGAAGACACTGCATCAAGAAAAGATGCAACTGTGTCGAGACAATTTTGATTTGATCACGAAGGTGTTCACTACATACGTTCCGCTCGTGAAACAGAAAGCATAAGACAAGATGGATGAGGCTTTCCGACTAGAGCCGTCGGAAAATCAAGCTATTTTCGAGCGCGAAATCGAGCCCGCCTTACTTTTGGTGACTTCTGAAGTTACGAAGCCGAAGGCTGTGTTGATCGCAGCACAGACGGGTGCAGGGAAGAGCGGTCTATTGAAAAAGACTCAAGAAGAACTGCAAGAGAACGCAATCTTCGTAAATACAGATGAATTGCGGCGACACCACCCGCGGTATGAAGAGAGTGGACGACTCGGTGATTTAGAATCAGCAGCGCGTACGCAGCATGAGGCTTCAGAGTGCGCATTGACTCATCAAAAATCTTACTTTCACGGTGATCGGTCCTCGCCGATAATCTTGCTCGTGACAACCTCATTGCCGAAAACTAGAAAGAGACGCAATGGAGGCAAAAATGAGTATGCAGGCCAAGAAAGAATTGGTGCACCGGATGCGGTGGCAATACCTGGAGGCGGACTGGAAAGGCAAGACAGAGATCATCAACGCTGTAGTTGCAGCCACTGGTTATCACCGCAAGTACGCGATGACGGTGTTAAGAAAACAGCCACAACGGCTCCAGACGCTGCGCGAGCCAGCAATGATATACGACGAGGAGGTGAAGAGCGCGCTGGTGCTGATATGGAATGCGGCAAACCAGATCTGTGCCAAGCGGCTTGTACCCTTTCTTCCGGAATTTATTGAAACGCTAGAGCGTTTCGGACATTTGAAAATATCCTGCGATGTGAAGTCCAAGTTGCTTGCAGTGAGTCCAGCAACAGTAGACAGGCTGCTAAGACAAGAACGGGCCAAACATCCACGCGGCAAAGCCACAACACGTCCGGG
>JAIERK010000206.1 GCA_019746975.1 Candidatus Obscuribacterales bacterium | reverse complement strand
ATGGACTGCCGGACTATGACGCATTTGCCGATCATATTCGATTTAACTCGCTGTTTCGTAGTTTCGTCGGGCTGGGTAAAGCCGACATGGAGTGGGACTCCTATCGATACAAGCAAGTCCACATTCGGTGGACGGTCGATCAAGAACTGCGCGAGTTCATGACTGAGCTGCTCGAAGCGCTCACTCAACTTCCCATACGTCCGGATGACATCATGGCATTCGAGATGTGCAATCAAATAGAAGATCGCCTGAGCAAGTGGATCGATCAGCACTGCCCCAAAGCTGTGTACTTTCACCAGTTTCAACGAGCTCCAATCAAACGTTATTTCGCTTCGCTGTCATTCCAGAATGGGGACAGCAAAGGCAGCATCGAATCAATCATGACACCGCCTGCGGCGATGAAGTTGAAAAAAGCATTTCCGAAAGAGGGAGAACCTGAAGAGACAGAGTTCGGGGTGGAAGATCTGGTTTTCCTCTCGGACAATGAAGACTGCAGCCTTTTGATCAACTTCGAAAAAGTCTCCCTGAGTTCAAATCCTGAGCATTTTGAAGCATGGGAAGAAACAGTTAATCCTTATCTCATACCGATGATCGAATTTTGCAGCGCCAGCGAAGCCTTTTCGTTAGCGCAGGGAGCATCGCTCAATTTCGGCAATGTCATCTCGCTTCCGCGCGAGGTCAACCTTACCGATTTCTTCCATATGTTACCGAGCCTCCCGCCCAAGGTAGTTCCGCCGCGATTGATGCGTGAGGAAAACCTGTCATACGCCTTTCCGAGCCGTGTCACCAGGACATCCTATACGACAGACCTGCTGTACGACAGCAACGATCAGGCCTTGCGTTGCTCGTACGAAATCACCACACAGGGAGACTCTCAGAGAGTGGAGCTCGATCTCGAGGCGCAATGGACATCAGCTTTTCCAGTGATTCATGCCGAGCAAGTCTTCAACGATTTGAAGAACAACCTCTACATAGCGTTCCACAGCCTCATTACGGATCGAACACGTTCCTTGTTTGAATAGCCTCTGAAGTACTGATGAAAACTACAAATCGCCGACAATCAATTACGTGCATAATTTGCATAGTAATCATATGCTTAGGTGCATTCGCTCTGAGCGCCAACGGACAGCCGCCCGCTGAGGGAAAAATGGACAAGGATATCGTCGCGCTGAGCAAGGCCAAACGCTTCGAAGGTAAAGCTATCGGAGAAGGAGCGCCCAGCGCGACATACAAACTGTTCAAGAATCTCGAGGGACGAATCTCGACCTTACCGACGGGAGACTTGATGTGGCTCACCGCGCATGGTACCGCAGCCAGTCGCATCTATTCCGCGCTTCTCACCCGAAGCAAGGACCCCAAGGCCGGTAGCCATTTGCTGATGGAGTTACTTGATGACGATTCGCCGGTAGAGCTGCAAGACGGGTGCGAGGTCATGACCTCCTCGGTAAGCGACATCGGAAGCAAATTCGTTGCAACCGGTTCTTTCATGAACTACGAAGACGCGAAGGGCATGAAGCCTGTCTATTTTGAACAGCTCCTGACGGCGGAACAATTTGCCGATCACATCGGCGGAGAAGGCGGGCGATATCTAGAGTTCATGATTTTTCGCGCCGCGTTGAAAAACGTAAAACAACTCAAGCGTGAAGATCTAGATCTGCTCCGAAAGAAAGCAACCCCTGCTGGTCGCCTCTACGCAGCATCCTTGTTGGAAGCCGGCGGATTCGAGCCTAGAGCTCGCGCCCTCGCCCCTCTGCTCGCTGACAAATCCAAAGTCAGATACATGAGCGGTTGCACGGGAATCGACGCAAAAGTCGACGAAGTTGCACAGAAGATCAAAGACACAGGTAAGTTTATCAATTTCGACGTCAAGGCAGTCGAATGATCTTCAGTTATTAGCACTCGGCGGCATAGCACCGGCACGAGCCTTGAGCTCGAGATACTTTCCGGCATACGACTGATCCATAGCGGCCGCTTTTTTTAGATCTTCAAGCGCCGCGGTGTAATTTTTCTCGTGCTCAAACAAAGTTGAACGGCGATGATAATCATATGCAGTGGGACTTTCATTGATCAGCTCCGTACTAATTGAAATTGCTTGAGCGAGCTTCTCCGGTTTGGCCTGGGAGCTTAGCAGTTCGATGTATCGTCGCTTCGTGCTGACCGGTTCTAAGGCAGAATTAGTCCTCAAGACGTAAGAAAGATCGGCTTCGGCTTTTTCCAGCTCTCCCAATACCTCATAAGTACTGGATCTTTCGAAGTACACGAACGGTACGATCGGTGAATCAGGCGCAGCCACACGAATAGCAGTACTGTAGTCCCTCACAGCTTTCTGATAGTCACCGCTGCGACTGTAGCACTGACCTCTGACAAGATAAAGAACAACATCATTCGGCGCGATCGCTAAACATTCGCTGGCCAAGGCAATTCCTTCTTGATAGCGTCTTAGATCTCGGAAGAGTGTCGCCTTTTCTCGAAAGAAATCGAGGGTTTCAGGAGAGAGCGTCATGGGCTCATTGAGTACGGTCAATGCTCGATCGTATCGCTTGGTTTCTCTCAGCACTCGACCGAGGTGCTCAAGCGTCAAGGCACTTTTCTCCGCGGACACCGCGCGCTCTGCGTCGACGAGCGCGAGATTCGCTTGTCCGCGTTCTAGATAAAGGCATGATCTGAGCACCAACACTGCAGCATTACCGCTGTTTTCCCTTAGCGCCTCATCGAAATCGTTGAGAGCCAAGTCATACTTCTTCAGGCTTGAGTAGCAAGAACCTCTTCCCGCAAAGACCAGATCAATCCTGTCGAGAAGCTCCCGTTGATACTTCGGAATCTTCGCTAGTGCCTCCGTAAAATCGCCGATTGCCCGCTCATAATTGCCCAGCATTCGACTATAGTCAGCCCGAAAGTAGTAAGCCACGGCAAGCTTCGGATCCAATCTAATTGCAGTATCACAATCTTGTACGGCCATTCGAAACTCTTTGCGAACCGCATAAGAATTTGCGCGAAAGTAGTAGAGTCTCGCGTCTTTCGGATCTTTTTCGATCTTCTTAGTCCATTGCTCGGGCGTGTCTCCAAAACCACCATCGGTCGACAAGGTCCTCTCCAAAGTCGCAAGAGTGGTGTGCGCCATCGTGGACTGTTCTTCTCGCGTGCAACCAGATATGGTGAGTGCGATCAATGTCGCACTGGAGAAAAACAAGATCAAGGAATTCTCACGCATAATCCTCAGATCTTAGCAGCTTAATTGACCTCAAGCGTTATTGGACGCTGTTTTTCCCTTCACGAAGGGACGCTATGAACCAGAAACCACGTCCATTTCTATTCTCACACCGCAGCAATTCCAGCCATGCTCCTACCAACTTCCGCAGTCCGCGACAAAATTCGAGGCAGCTCATAATCTGGACATTCTGCAAATTAACCTTGAAGGCTGTACGATAGGGTCTATGCAGTGAAGGTCTGAATCGAATATGACTCGTAGTAAGCAAGCCGTATTTCTCTCTCTCTCCCTTACTTTGCTCGGCGCTGCAGCCTGCGCCGACGATCCTGATCCGTCAGTGATCGATCAGCTTCGACCTGCAATAGGTTCACCTAGGCCTCCTGAAAATCAATCAACGGACGCCAGCAAATCGCCGAGCCAGGCGCAATCGACGGTGAATGAAAAAGAACCAACGGTCAATCTAAATCGCCCGGTCTCAAATCAAACTCAACCAGCTTTAAAACAGCCGACGCGGTCTGTTACCAACTCTAACGTCAACCAGACGCACGAGACGTCGACCAATCTTCAGCCGGCCGGTTACCCGACATCGAATCAGGCGGCACCGCCGACACAGTCGCAACCAGCATCGAATCAGACTACTCAACCGAGTGTGAATCAGACGCTGCCGATTGCCAACCAGGCGTCTCCCACTTCGAATCAAGTTGGGACGCCGACACAGTCTCAGCCCGCATTGCATCAGACTGCACAGCCAGCAATTCAGACTCAGCAGACATTGACTCAACCGTCTCAGACTGGCTCAAATCAAATTCAACCAACATTCAACCAGTCGTTTCAACCAACAACGAATCAAACTCAGTCAAACTTTCATCAAGTACCCGGCCAATCCGTGCAGCCGACCGGTACTACGACGCAACCGGTCGTCAATCAATCCCAACCGCTCGTGCCTAGTCGACTCCCAAATCCCCTCAGGCCAGAGGAGAAAGGCAAGATCGACATCAGAGCACACTTGAGAGACTTCGAAAAAATTCTGTACGCTGGCTCCAACGATGACAAAGACGATGAGCTTCGGCTCATTGCATTAGAACGCACCGTATTTGGTTCTCTTAACTCCCGCATGTCTGTAACCATGCGAACTGCTGGACTGAAGCGAGTAATCGACCGGGTGTCCTTTGGTCGCAAACTTTTCGATGAGAAGAGATGGACTGAAGCAAAAGCGGAATTGCAAGAAGCCTTACGCCTCGTAGGCAAAGATTTCAAGAGTACTCTCAAGGCCGAACTGTTTTATCGCATTGGCATGTGCGATTACGAACTGAGCAACATCGCACAATCCACTTTGCCAAGATCCTATGTAAAGGTGAACGGACAATTATTGCGGTCTGCCAAAGAAAGCCTCGACAAAGCCCATGATTACTACAAATCTCTGGGACAGGACGATACCGCACAGAAAATCGCGACATTTATCGACACTTTCCGAGCGAAAGCTGCCACATATTTTCTGTATTGAGCTGAGACAATCGAAGCCAATTTTGATATGCTCGTTGCCTTTATGGCAAACCCTGTCAGAGGGATCGCATGACGGTAGCAGAAGAGTCGATCGACGTTGAAAAGGTCCGAGCCGAAACGCCGGGCATAAAGAATCGAATTCACCTTAACAATGCTGGAGCGGCCCTACAGCCACAAAGAGTCGTCGATGCAGTCATATCGCACATTCGCCTGGAAGCTGAGATCGGCGGCTACGAAGCTGAAGAATCCAATCACGACAAAATAGAGCAACTCTATGCTCGAATCGCCAAGCTCATCAACTGTCAGCCTGAAGAGATCGCATTCATTGAAAATGCAACGCGAGCATGGGACATGGCATTTTACTCACTGTCATTGAAGAAAGGCGACGTGATCCTCACGGGGTACAACGAATACGCCAGCAACTACATCGCATTCCTGCAACGATGCAAGAAAACAGGTGCCGAAATCAGAGTAGTCCCCAATGACGACTCAGGGCAATTAGATGTCGATGCAATGAAATCGATGATCGACGAAAGAGTAAAACTAATAGCCATCACTCATGTAGCCACCAACGGAGGATTGGTCAATCCAGCCGCTGCTATCGGCCAGGTTGCAAAAAAGCACGGCATTCTCTATTTGCTTGATGCTTGCCAATCGGTCGGTCAGATGACTATCGATACGAAGGAGTTAAACTGCGATATGCTGTCGGCCACGGGTCGAAAGTACTTGAGAGGACCGAGAGGAACGGGATTCCTCTACGTGCGAAAAGAGACGGCAAAAAATATCGAACCGATCTTTCTCGACTTACACTCTGCGCAATGGTCGTCGGACAATACTTTTGAAGTCCGAGACGATGCCCGAAAGTTTGAAAACTGGGAGCAAAACTTCGCTGGAAAACTTGGACTGGCAACTGCGGTAGACTATCTGCTTGATGTCGGGGTCGTCGCTGTACAGAAACGTGTATTTGCTCTAGCCGCTCTTTTTCGGAAAAACCTCGCTGCACTGAATGGTGTCACAGTTGGTGATAACGGCAAAGTCCAGTGTGGTATCACTACTTTCTACTCAGATAAGGTCGAAGCTTCAGAATTAGTCCGTCTACTGGCCGAGCGTGGTATCAATACCACCTACACGACCGCTTTCGGAACACGACTCGACATGGTCGCAAGAAAGCTACCGTCTATGGTGCGAGCTTCGGTCCATTACTATAATACCGAAGACGAAATCTTGAAATTCTGCGCTGAATTGAAGTCAATTCTGGAGTCAGTTTAGCCGAGGCTCGAACTACCGATCAAGAGCGCCCCAAAACGGCAAATTTTAATCTAGTTTCACCAACCCCATTTCAACACCAATGATACAAAAACTATGGAGCGCTCTGAGTGAAATTGACCTCTAGCCTTCTACCGTGCGGCAGGCGACTAACTCGAACTTACCGCAGCGACTGCCTTTTCAGTCGCAACTCTCTCCATCAATATCAATAGTGATCGAACTCAACTGTGCGAAGCCACAGCGGCGGTAAGCGTTTTTATGCCACGTACTTACCCGACTTACAGTGGATACCGTGGAAACTATGATTCACATGGTATTTGATGCGCCAGCGCAGCTAACTTTTGATCCACTGAACCGACGCAATAACGATACGAGGAGTTTCTACCTTGCGTGAAGAGATAAAAGACACATTTAATAAGAACGATGTCTCCAACACGGTGCAGCTCAGCCTCATCGATCTCAAGCCTGTTCCTACATTACCAACGAGTGATTCGGACAACAACAGTAAGGCATTTGAGCCATCATTCCTCGAAATGGGCAATCTTTTTTGCAGTTCGGACGTAGAGAGAAGACAGAAGGATAACACTGCTAAGCCGGAAGCGAATGGCACCATTCCCGACGTGCTCAACGACTACTTCGATGGAATCCACAAGCGATTTGAAAAGAAGGAAGGTACAGGTAAAGAGGAGACAAAAACCGTTAAGTGGAACGGTGATACCATCACTCTCAAGTCGAAGGACGGCGTTGATACCTACTTCAAAAGCAAAGACGGGGAGTGGGA
The DNA here is from genome assembly GCA_019746975.1 of Candidatus Obscuribacterales bacterium. Lineage (GTDB taxonomy): Bacteria > Cyanobacteriota > Vampirovibrionia > Obscuribacterales > Obscuribacteraceae > JADYXR01. The sequence continues at coordinate 16,471 of JAIERK010000206.1, read as the reverse complement.
CAGCAAAGATGGTAATACGTGGGTCCGGAAAGATAGCAACGACAGAGATATCTGGCACGGAAAGATTAGCGTAGACGCAAAAGACAATGTCACCGAGGAAGGCGCTTCCTTTGGCACGAAGCAGGTCTATTCGCAGGACGGTTCCACGACAAAGTCGTTCAAAATGAAGGACGGAAGTGAAATTTCCATCAAGACAGAAAAGAACGGGACAATCGAGTTTAACGGGAAGAAGAAGTGGACCAGCACAGATGGCGGCAACTCGTGGTCAGATGGGTCAAACACCTGGCGTGGCACCATAAAAATGGATCCCTATGGACAGTTAATCAGATCTGATTCCAGCTCAGGAAAGACCGACATCCTCTACCGATCAAAGGAATCGCAAGCAGTTGCCGACAAGATGGAGCAGATGAGCACCAAATACAATGTCACATTTGGAGAGTCTGGAAAGGACTATAGCTACCAGTACAAAGATGCAGCAAGTGATTCATACAAGACAGTGGGGACAAAGCTCCGGTTGCCCACAATGCAGGAGCTCAATACACTCGAAGGCGCAATGAAGAAATACAGCCATACCTCTTTGACCGGCATGGAGTTCAACTTCATATCGGGAAATGGGGAAGGCAAAAGAGTGTCGGAATGGGGATGGTATCACGCCGGTACTGTTGGAAAACCACAAATCTACTTCGGTCCTTCCAATCACAAATCAGCCAACGGCTGGGATGCTTTTGAAGGAACAGCACTCCATGAAATCGCACACCATCTTCAAACCAACCGTTGGACCGCAGATGGTGGCAAGACTGTACCGGACACCATCATGAAATTTTTTGGCGCCGAGTACAACCTCGACAAAAGCTCTAATCGCTTAAGGGACTCGGAAGGCAAGCTCTGGGAACACTCCTCAATTCGGACCAAAGACAAAGCGGATAACTATTACTATTCCAGTCGTTGGTATCCGGTCGTGGATGGAAAAGTCGTAAAAGAAGATACCCGGGCCCGCACTACCAAGCAAATGTATGACAGCCTTCCTGTCGATCGGAAGCCCTGCACCAAATATTTTACAGCTGCATCCGAGTCACATGCGGAGGCTCATGCCATGCTGCTGCACGATCCAAAACTCCTCAACGAGCGAAACAGTGACCTATACAAGGCCGCGCGCAAGTGGGATCAAGAGGATATAAATGCCAAGCACGGTTTCAAGGTCGATGATTTGGATCGCAAAGTTCCAAAAATGATTCGTGGAGCCGACGGCGCGGTTGTCGAAAACACAAAAGAGAATCAAGACAAGGTGTCAAAGATGGAACGCTCCTGGCCGGCATCGACATCCAAGTCGAGATCTCGGTCTGACATAAAGTTCGATTCCTTGGAGACAAAAGGCAAGTGTCCTTGCTGCGCCATTTGACGAAGTCTCAACCGAGTCTGCGCAAATACATTGTGTGCTTTGCGAATCAGTGGTATCGGCAGCGTCGGCCGATTCTATTGCTTCAGTAAGGACCTGCGACCGGAATCGAAGGCGCGACTGAATTCAACAACGAAAAGGAGTGCTCGATGCATTGAAGCGATGAATTGCTTGGATTGCCATTGCTTCGCCTGGCGGTTTCAATCAACCCCTCGACGGTCTTTTGTGCGCGGCATGCAACGTATGGATTATCGTCCTTGGAAAGGATTTTGAGCACTCCTAATGGTGCATGATAATCTTCTGCCAGACCAAAGCGAACTGTTTGATCGTCATCGTAAGCCAACATATAGGTTATGTCTACGGGTGTGGATGGATTCAGGCCGACTGCAAGTCGAACATCCGCTGCGTTATCAATACTCAAAAGTTCGAGAACATCGGTCGGTACGTCTGTGTTCTCCGCTACTCTAATTCTGACTCCAGGATCTGGACTGAGCGCGAATCCTAGAATTTGCTGCTTGTACTCAGGATGCCCCGCTTTCGCGCAAGTCTCAAAATAATCAGACATCATGCAACTCTCCTTGTGCGGCTAGTAACCTTTTTCCGCGGCTTCATAGTGCAATACTAATGACAAATAGTTACAAGATAGTTATTCCGGGCGTTCGTAAAAACGATAACTTTATTGCGTATTTACGCATCAACGCTGCCTGAAGGTCCTTCTAGCGATTCATCTGACTTTGATTTTAGATATTGGTTCGCGCTACTCCTATGTTCTGTGAGTCCATGAGGCGTCGCCATCGTTGTTCAGGAGTATGTCTTGCTTTTCTTCAGTAATAAACGCATCGAAGGTATCGCTGTAGTCGTTGGTGTCGAAGACGATTTCGAATGAGTTGGCTCCATTGTTATCAAACACAGTCCACAAGGCAACCGCTGCCGCATCCTCCACGCGAACAGGTTGGTCGGTCGCAGGCGCCCAAAGATTGTTCGAAGCGTTGACTTGGCTGAACATAGTGTCTCTCCGTAAGAATTGGCGAACCAAAAGCCCTTCGCAAAAAAAAGAATAGGCGAATATTGTTGAGATATTGTTGTGAGTCGCCAGACGAGGCAGTGAGCTAGGGCCTGAAAATTGGACCTCTACAACTAATGATCTCTCCAGTTCCAATATGAGAAGATCAGTCCACTTTTTTGAGGAGGTGTCATGGTTTCATCTGCCAATTCCGTGCGATCGGTCAAAGAGCAGGTTAGCGCCGAGGAATGGGAGCTCCGAGTCAACCTGGCAGCATGCTATAGGTTGATCGCGCTTCAGAAATGGGACGATCTGATCTTTACGCACATCTCCATGCGAGTGCCAGGAGATCAACCGCAGTTTTTGATTAACGCCTTCGGATTGTTGTTCGAGGAAATCACTGCCTCTAATCTCGTCAAAATTGATCTTTCCGGCAACAAATTGATTGAAAGCCCTTACGACATTAACCCTGCTGGTTTCATTATTCACGGCGCCATCCATGAAGCTCGCGCCGACGCTCACTGCATTTTGCACTTGCACACCACCAATGGTGTCGCGGTATCAGCGCAAAAGAACGGTGTTCTACCGATTTCACAACAGTCCATCGTTGTGCTTGCATCGCTTGCCTACCATGATTACGAGGGGCTAGCTTTGCAAGAGGAGGAAAAGCCAAGGCTCGTAAAGGACTTGGGTAACAAAAAGTTCCTCATGCTGAGAAATCATGGATTGCTTACTGTAGCTGAAAACATACCTGATGCGTTTGTTCAAATGTATCTATTTGAAAAATGCTGCGAGATTCAAGTCAAGGCGCAAAGTGGTGCGTCGGAGTTGATCCCCGTAGACCAACGAATCATTGCCGGTGCCATGCAGCAAATCAAAGAGGTGACTAAAGAAGCGGGCGGTGCATACGCCTGGCCTGCATTATTGCGGAAGCTCGATCGGATAGATCCCGGTTTTCGCAACTGAGCTGCTGTAACTATCGTTGCGCTTGGCAATGAGCCAGCCGAACACTAGTTGCAACACACTATCCATGCGGTGCTTGGTTCTCTCTAGAGGCATGGTGTATGAAGAGACAAAGGTAGTCAGAGCTCTATCGATAGAAGCCCGTTTGCTTCAGAATCCTGATTGGCTGAAGACGATGCGCTAACAATCAGGTCTATGGCCGCGATTCGCAAAACCAATTTAGATCACTCAGAGGAAACGTCAGCATGAGCCACAAAATTTATAATTTCACCTTGGCACTTTGCTGTTTGCTGATCGCTGCGAAGCGATTAGAAAGGCGAACGGATCCCCTTAGGCGAGGACGTCTTTTCGAGTGCGCACTCAGTGGAACTACTCTTCGAAGCGTATGGGGCAATCGCTTTAACCAAATTGACGACGCCGAAAAGCAACAAATTGTCTGACACCATTCGAAACTTCCCATGGGGAGCCAATTGGCCATCGCTCTCAGACTGCGTCGAGTTCAGTTGATTAAACCTCAGCATTCCTGCGGGTTTCACGTGGTCACAGCATTACAATTCGAGTTCTGATAACTCCGCAAACCCCCTTGGCAACCAGTGGATTCCAGGCTTTTCGGTGGTGCTTTTCCCATCTTTGGCAGTAATTAGTGGGAATAACCGCAAATACCGCAATATCAAAGGCTTTTTAGCACCTAAAAGTTCACAACGTACAAGTAGAGTGATTTTTGTCAGCCCCGGCTTACTATTTCGCCGCCCGGCGATTTCAGCGCCCCGACTATTTGTAATTTCGACCCGAACCAAACTATCTACCACCCAACCACTTAATGGACTTGCGAGGCACGACCATGGGGTCCTCCATTTTAGAAAACACTACACCCTCACCCGAATCCGATACCACGAAACCTACATCTGTCAGATATACGACGGACACGCCTACTACCACGCCAACCACAGAGACCAAGGACACTAAGTCCACCAATCAGCAAGGCGGACTCTTCTTAGCGTCCACTTTCGGTCCATTTGGAGATGCACCCGCCGATCCATCGCAACAGCCAGCCAAGGTTGAAGGACGCGACGGCACAGTTGGTGGTGATCGAGCACCACTCAATATAAATGACATAAACGACATTCCTATATTCTTCGTACTCGACAATCGTCCGAATACAGGACAGAAATTGGCGCCGCCGGTTGGATTACACGACAGCGAGCGGACTACTCCTCTGCAAATCACGGATGCCAAAGGCAGAGTAATCGCAACCGATTCCGGCAGCAAGGATATGAAGTGGTCGGTCAGCAAGAATCCTGAGACCGGCAACATCGAGACGATCAACTATCCCGATGGGAAAGTAAGAACCCTCAAGCATGAAGGCAATCAACTCTCGAGAATCGAAACAGTTGAGAAGGGTACCGATGGTAAGCCCAGCCGCACAGTATTCACGCGCGACGCAGCTAGTGGTAAATGGTACGCCGAGATCGGCGGTCTGAAAGCCGAGCTTCCGGGCGATATCCAGTTCTCCAAAGATGGAGTACTGTCCTTCCAGATGGACAATCAGGGCAAATGGCGCTCGGAACGTCCGGATGGAACATCAGTCATTGAGCGAACCATTCAATCCGGCGCGCGTGTCGCATTCAACGAGGATAACACCGTTCAAACCATAACTCGTCCAGATCAAACAAAGGTCAGCTGCGTTCACACCAAAGGCGAGTTGACCCAGATCGAAGAGATGGCCGCCGATGGCAAGTCTGTCTCGTGGACCAAGAGTGGAGACAAGTGGGTTTCCAACACAAAACCACCACAAGAACGCACCAAATTTGAAGTCAACGACAACGGCAATGTCAGCTACGTCACTGCGGATAATGTTAAGCACACTATCACCGGCGGTGGCATGGAGCTCAACCAGAAGCAGGACGGATCTGAATTCCAATTCGACAAGGAAGGTAGATTTACCGATCTCAAAGACGTCAACGGTCTCAAAGTCAGAGGTATTGAATATCACCCAGAAACCGGTCAGGTGACAAAAGCGCAGGTCGGCACCCCCGAAAGCGGTCGTATCTTTATTTACGAGAGAGAAGGCACCTCCAACGTCTGGAAATACACAGTCACCGACGGCAGCGGCACTGTAGTCCAACAGGATCGCTGGAATGGAGACATCTCGGTCGGTAAAGACGGAACCTACGCATATAAAGAAGATCCTAAGCACGGTCGCAACGCCGATGGTCTCTGGGCAGTTTTCAAACTGGATGGAACCCAGTATCTACTGCAAGACAACGGCAAAGGCTCCCAGGCTATCTTTGATATGAATCGCAACTTGCTGGCGATGCAACGTGAAAACGGCACCAAGCTGGAGGTTAACAGAACCAACGGATTTGCCACAGTCATCACCGAGACCGGTCGCGACGGAAAGCAAGTCAAGTACGTACACGATCCGGCAAGCGGAACCTACATTCCAGATAAAGCCGGCGCTCGTCCAATTAAGAAGCTGGAAGCCACAGGCAACGGCGTCACCAAGATTACCGACATCAACGGCTCCGTCCAGTCTATCAACCTCGACGGTTCTTCTCTGGTGAAGAACGACGATGGTTCTACTTCCGAAGTAGACAATCAAGGCCGAGTCATGCGCACCACCTCCAAGGGTGGAGACGTGGTCAGAGCGTTCAACTGGGACAGCACCAAACTGGTATCAGTCAGCGAAACCCGCAAAGCTGTTGGAGACAAAAACGCTCCCGGCGAAACCCGCACTATTTCTGGCAAAGACATGTCAGTTCTGCCCGACGGCACCATAAAGTATGTCGATGCCGATGGTCAAAAACTTTCCACAACATCTGATGGATCCTGGCAGGCTTGGCAGAATATCAAAGGCAAAGACTATCTCGTCAGAGCCGTAAATCCCAAAGGCTACATGAGAACGATCGTCAGAGATGGCGACGGCGAAGCAACCTCGATGACCGACTCCAAACCTACTGACAAAGGACAGCAGGTTACTGAAGAATTTCGTCGCGTCAACGAGAACGGCAAGTGGAGCGATTCTTGGGCTAAAGTCGACAAAGACGGCAAAATCGCCGCGCGTCACAACGTGCGTTTGCTCGACAACGGCACCTACAACTACATCGACAGCGCCGGCAAAGACAAACTGGCGAAGGTCGGTGACAGAGGCTGGGAAAGCGGCTTCTCGGATAGCGTTGATGAAGCTCGCGCTCGTTTGACCGAGTTGATGGATAGTCACCTCGAAGAAAGTCAGAAAAAGCGCTTCCAGATTATCCTCGATCGTTTCGAAAAACGCGGCAAAGAGCGCGTCGAAGCGCAGGTCGCAGGCGGTCTCGACGGCAGCAAATCACAGGAAGAGTGGGATCAAAAGATCGCGAAGACTTACGATCACCTCGCCAACATGTTGAATCCCAACGCCCAGGGTGCCACCTACGACGTCAAGACGCGCGCCAAGCTTGTCGAGAACGCAGCGTTTGCCATGGCATGCCCAGTCAAAGCCAACGACCAGGGTAACTGGGGCTGTTGCTGGATGATCTCCGGCGTATACGCAGGCGTGATCCAGTATCCAGACAAGATGGCCTCGATGCTTCAACAACTGTCGATGACCGGTAAGTTCACCGACGTCAACGGCAAGACCTGGTCGCCACCGAAGAATCTATTGCAATTCACCAACCAGGGCAATAGCTGGACGATCGAGAATTGCGGCAAGATGGGTCAGAGAAGCCCAGTATCGGAAATCTGGACAAGCGTAGCAGCATATCTTTCGGAAGACGGTCGTCGCATGGACCGCGGCTCACGCGGCGGCAGCCCACAAGGTTGCAACCACGCGATGAAACTGATCACGGGCGACACCTGGAAAGTAACCGGCGAACGCTCGATGACCAGCAAGAGCATGCAACAAGAGCTCCTCCGCAAGGGCGCATTTGTTTGCATCATGCCAGGTCACATGTACCTCGGCGCTCTCGAAAAACACGGAAATGACTGGCAGTTGGTCGCGAGCTTACAGCACGGTGATGGCGGAAGACGCGTCAACGGCATAGTTTCCGACCTGCGCAATTGGACGGTCAGAGGCAGCAGAGGACGTTACAGCCCGGACATCAACCTTCCAGGAATGAAGGACAAACCAATCGGTCCAAACCGCGGACCACAAGGTTGGGATGATGGTGGCGGCGGTGGCGGCGGCTGGAGACCTCGCCGTTGGAGACAATCGTTCAACGACGATATCGGCTCCTGTGGATTCAGCGGAGCCGCTCCAGAAAGTCTGCTTGAGAAGTATCGCAAACAAATGGATGTCGAAGATCAAGAGCGACGTTTGGCCAGCAAGCAACAAGACCAAATGGAAGACTATGAAGAATCCATTGAAAGTGGCCGAAAGCTGAGAACGAGAAGACGCGCCAAATAATCACTCAGTCAGATAATTTGATGATCTAAACCGCATTGGTGACAAAATGAGGAGATATTCTGATGCCAGATCAATCAGGAGGCAAAGGTGCCTTGAGCGAACCAATAGTAACGATCAACAACCACGGCAGTATCGCGAATATGCAACTGCCTGATGGATTTTCCGCGACTAATCTATCAGAGCAAAACCAAATGCATAACTATCTGGAATTCAAAGTTCCAGGTTCGACCAGCCGAATCTGCTATGAAGAGATGCGCGAGCCGCTCATGGAAGAAGACATTTCCGAAATGGAAAAGCTTTTCGCAGAGGAACTTTCACCAGCGAAGTCATTTCGCCGGCTAAATCTCTATGGTGAAGATGAGTCTGCTCCTGATGACAGCGCAGTTTATGGTGCGCTCTGCCAATGCTTTGTTTTTGGTGGCTGCCTTGTTCGCGATGGTGCATGCATCGACATGGACGAGAGCCATTGGGAATTGCGTAGTCTTGGCAATTCCAAAACCGTTATGATTGGTCGATTGAAATTTTCCAGCTCCACTGGGAAGCCGTCAAAACGGGAAGGAATTCTCGTCCTTGCCAACCCACCAGGTCCGCATGGATGCAGTTATATCTGGCTCGAAGGCACCGCCCAAGAACTGACAAAATTCGAAGGTCAATTTCTCAAGGCTATTGAAGTTGGCAAATTTCAACCTCTAGCCGAGTGCTGATCCACGAGAGCGACGTAGACAGCGACGACATGTGCGCGCTGGGTTTCACTCCAACTGGCGACCTGAAGCCAGACAACAGAAGCCCATATGATCACGATAGCATTGCCGGACAGTAGAGCAACTCAATCCAGCAGGTATCGATAAAACAAACTCTCTCACCAAAGATGGTATCAGAGAAAAGATACCACTTTCGCCAAAACATTTTATCTATAAGCGCCTGGTCTTAACCCTAGCCATAGATAGCGTTTTCCGGTACAGAGAGCAACTGTTCTTTCCTACCGCCACCTTGACTGCAGTCTCTTTACTGGCAGCCTGCGCTCTTATATCTTTTCCGATAGAAATTGTGCCAATAATCAGGCACACAATTATAGACACCGAAAGTGCCGTGAGGATCTTCATTATTTGACCTCCGCCAGAGACTAAGACACTAACACCGCCTTTACAGCTTGGCAATGTGGAAGCTACCATGGCGGTTGCAACCCCTAGCAGGGTGGCTGTCACGAGAGGATTAAATGGCAATCGTTACTATTCCGGCATTCGAGCCACAGGTCGAGTCACTCTACAATTTGGCCAACACGAGTTTCGAGCCTGAAGAGTTCAAGCGGTGCTGCCAAAGCTTCGCGCCGATCAATCCATCGAGTTTGATTGAAGATGATCTCTGGGAATTTCAGGCGCACATAGATGCACCGTTGACTGTGGCAATCTACACAGAGGCTACCGGAGAGAAGAAGGCGACAGGATATCCGGTCTTTCGTCAGCTCGGTGTATCATGCGCAATCCTGCCCTTTTGCTGGTGGGAAACATGGATGGAAAGCGACCATCCGTCGAAGGAGCAGTATCGGGAAGAGCGCGAGCAATTCGACAAAAAATTCGACGAGGAGCTCGAAAGAGCAGTGCGTCTAATTGGAGACCCGCTAAAGCATGGACAGGACGGCGAGCCACGCGCACACAAGTTTGCTTATTGGCGAGGGACCACAGGACTCTTAATTCTGCAACAAAGCGCTCACGATCCCCAGTTTGGTGAAGACATCAACTATTGGGTACAACCGTGGAGCGGCGCCGATCCACAACCAGACAGTCCGATGATCGAGTGGCTGCATAAACTCTCGAGGCTCCCGCCTGGAGTCGTTCTACCCGATTCGTGGGAGCTAAGCGGTGCAGGCTTGGACGAGGAGTTCGCTAGAGAACTGAGTTTCAACATTTTGCACCCGCTCCGCAAAGTGAAATCACATGCGGTGGCACGGAAAAAAAGCAGTGACGACGTCCTGATGCAACTCTATCAGCATAGTCACGCATTGGCTCAGGTTCACCTGACCTGGTCGATCGAGTTGTTACCTGGGGCACCAGAATTTCAACTATTTAAAACCTGGAGCGACTGGCTACAGGATCAAGCTTTATCGAGTGAAGGCTGATAGTGTTTGTCACGACAATACTGCAATCTTGGCTGGAACGATCTCGTAGAGACCATTCGCAAGAGCAACCGTTTACTCCCACGGTTTGATAGTTCGAATTGTCGGTTATGATGTCCACGGTTTGACACCATAAACGGATAGCGCCATGCCATTAGATATCCCGAAGCATGCAATTGCCACCCATCCTGTGCGAAAAACTGTCGACGGAGTCTCTGCATACACGCCCGTTTTCGTGAAATTGAACCTGGACGACGCCCAGGAAAAGAGACTGTTCGACGCACTCGCGCAAATGGTCGATAACGGCAGTGAACAGGAGCTTCGGGTTTTCGACGCCGACTCTGTTTGTTACTCCTTCAATGCAACGGTCAAAGAAGTTCGCACCAATGATGGTGTGGCTGTCGTCCTTGTTGCATCAGGGGTGGTGCACTATCTTTAGTAGGTACATTGGTTCAATCGGAACAACAGCAAGAATGCAGGCACGGAGCAACCGTCTACTTCTTCAAAAACTCGCGATCCAACTCTCTGGAGTTACGCTGGGTGATGGTACTGCGATCGAAGTTATTGAGTTGCGTCTGTGATTCAAATGCCTTTCGCTGTCTGAATTTGGAAATCATCGTCAAAACAGAGCTGGCAATCAGAATGAAGATCAAAGCTACGACACAGACAGAAGCGGCGAGGACAAATCTCGTCATAGTCGTCACCGCGTCAGCCAACTCATTGAGATCCGACTTCAAATCAACAACCTCGGCCTTGAGCGTGGTCAGAGGCTTGGCAAGATCCTGAATCGGATTTTCAAGCTGGCTGATTGGTTGGTTGATATCTTCAATCGGCTTCTGAAGAAGGCCCATGTTAGCTTTGAGGTTCTTAACTTCGGTTTTGAACTCCGATAGTTCCTTCTGCAGCTGAATAAGAGGGCTTTCGAGGCTGGCAATCGGTTGGTAGAGTTTCGTCAAAGGTTCATTCAGTGACGCTATTGGGGTTTGAACACTCTTGATCTGTGTTCTTAGTGACGAAATATCGTTGCGAACCCCGCGAAGCTCTTCCTTGACACTGCCGAGGTCATTGCGCACGCCCGTTAAATTCTTCTGAACCACGACCAATTGACCGTCCACAGACCCTACGTGTTGCGAGAGCCCAGTAATTGGCAAATGCAACCCTTCAATTGGACGCTCCAGGCGGATGATCTGCTCTTGTAACTTGATGCTCTGGCCTTGAAGCTCGGTTACAGGCTCCAGCATTCGACGAATAAATCCGGGCTTCTTTTTCGCAGGAACCTTTTTTCCAGCCCTCGCTGGCACCTGGGACCCTTCTGGTCCAGCATCCTCGGCAGCGGTATCGGCAATATCATCAGAATTGGCCTGAGCAACCAGATTTCGGCTCACCGAGGCACGCTCACCCTCGGTGGCGCGAGAGGCGGTGGCATTCTGGCAGACAGCCGGCGTCGGTAGAAGGACCGAACTAGCAACCGCTAACAGCGTCAGGGCTTGAGTGATGTTCTGCATCAAGGTCACATTGGGTTTCGAAGTGCCTATGGTAGTGCATTGGGTCATGGCAACCCATTGACTAGTTCTCATAAAACTCATCTGCGCCGGTTCAATCCCTCACAAGGTGGCGAAAAGGCACACCCCGCAACATACCTTTTGGATACACTTTCGCTTGACATTTCGGTTGTCAAGAGATCCTCCTTTCAGAAAAAGGGTTATTCGATCAGTCACCGGATATAGTGTCATATTAAAGAGAAGAGTCAAGGCCTGGTGCTAGATTCAAAATTTATCGGCTAAGCAATCTGCTAAACCGAAACATCTCAGACACCCACGAAATAACATTTGCAGATTCGGCACAGAATCTTTGAGATATTAAAAAAAACATCTTCCGTCTAAAGTCCTGCGCGAATCGCTTCGGAGGTTAACACCCATCACAGAACATGCAAGAAGAGGCATTCCCGACGTTTTTTCTGTCACTTCTTCATCGCCGAACCAACTAATGATATATACAACATGCTAACATCGGATCGCCCTTCGAGAGCCTAAAATGCAAGTACTCCCTTCCACAGTTTCACCAGCCCTGAAAGCACTTCTTAGTGGATTCATAGATTACGCTGGCATTTACCCGCCTGCGGCGCTGCCTCTTGATACTGCGGTTGCCAACTATGGCCAGTACCGCGACAGCGACTATTCGTGGATGCTGCGCTGGCTTGTCATCGGCGATGCCGATCTTGCGAAGGTTCCACCGTCGCTTGATGGCTGTCTGTCAGTCCTGGCAGAGAAAGGCGACATTAGAGCTGCCACAGTAGAAAGCAAAGGTATCGTCAAAGCCGCAGGAAGACCCGTCTATTGCGAAGTTGCGACCAATTCATTGCAACAGCTTGACGAGGTAAAGGCATCCGGTTGTTATGCCAAGATTCGCACGGGCGGGCTGAAGCCGGAAGCGATACCTTCTCCCGAGAATGTAGCCGCATTTATCATTGCATGCGCAGAGCGTCGACTGCCCTTCAAGGCAACCGCTGGTTTGCATCATCCGCTCCGAAAAGACTATCCGCTCACTTACGAAGCCGATGCGCCAGTCGCTACGATGCATGGGTTCATCAATGTTTTGATGGCCGCTGCCTTCGCCTGGCAAGGAGAAAGAGACATCGTTCCGATTATCGACGAGCGCGATGCCTCGGCCTTCTCGTTCGATGAAAATGCACACTGGAGAGGGAAGTCCCTCACGCTGGATGAAGTCAACGACGCGCGTAGCAACTTCATACATTCAGTCGGCTCGTGCTCATTCGACGAGCCTGTCGGCGATCTAAAAACGCTTGGTTTTCTGTAAATTATTGATCGGTAAGTGTTACTAGAATGTCAGACTCACAAGATCCTCATAAACTGCCGGGCTCACCGGATGAGCTGCAAATTATCATTCAAAAGCAAGCGGCTGCATTGTCGGAACAGAAGGATATCATCACCAGCATCCTTCGAAAAATCCCACTTGGGCTGCTCGTCTTCAATCCACAGCAAAGAATTCAGATGTGCAATCAACTGGCAATTAAACTGCTTGGATACGAGTCCGCGAGGGAGCTGAAGGGACAACCACTCACCCTGGTATTTCCTGAGGTGGATAGAATCGTGGTAACCGCAGAGCCGTTGAACACTCTGGCCAGAAGAAAGAATGAAGAGACCTTCCCCGTCGAGATCTATCTCAACGAATGGGAGGATGGCTTGATATTTGCCCACATTCTCGACATCACAGAACGGCACCGCCTGGAGCGTTTGCGACAAGACTTTCTCGCTATGGTCAGCCACGATCTTCGTTCGCCCCTCACTGCAGTGCGTTTTTTCCTTCAGATGATCTCTCAAGGTACCTACGGCGATATGTCGCAGACATTCCAAAAAGCGACAGCCAGAGCTGAATCTAGCGTTGATCTAATGGTTTCACTCGTCAATGATCTGCTCGACACAGAACAAATTCAGTCAGGCGATCTAAAGCTGGAGATTCGCGCCACATCCACAGGGACGATCGTGGACCGAGCTATTGCTGCTTGTCAGGGTGCGGCAAAAAATGCGGGAGTAGATTTAGAGACTAATATAACTAATGACGGTCTCAACGCCGATGAAGACCGACTCGTCAGAGTAATCGTCAACCTCGTCGGCAACGCCATTAAATTCTCCCCGCCAGAGTCGAAAATCACTGTCCAAGCTGGAATTGAGGGGACCGCCATACTATTCCGAGTACAAGATCGCGGTCCCGGCATTCCCGAACACCTCCAAAAAGCAATTTTCGAAAGATATCGTCAGCTTGATCAACCATCCGAGACCAAGAGCCGTGGAGTAGGCCTGGGACTCTCGATCTGTAAGGCGCTGGTGGAAAAACACAAAGGCAAGATCTGGGTAGAGAGCATTCTCGGCAAGGGCAGCACCTTTTGCTTCTCAATCCCGATGAACGATTTGGCATAGATTTAACATCAGGGTGGAATAAACCTTATTGGGAAGTCCCTGTTCGTGACCATCGACTTGGAACGAAAGAATTGACATCGGAACTTCAAAAATGTTCTGAATGTGGTCAGCCGAAGGCCGCATCTGTCACCACTGGTAGTTTCACCCAGTGGATTTCGACTTGCCGTTGTGATGTTGTAGAGTCCCCGAAGAAGCTACCGCTATGTAAGAAGTGTGGGCTGCAAATTGATGCCGTAACTACCGGAAGCTTTACTCAATGGGTCTTGCAATCGCAACACTGCAATTGCACTGTGCCCGAGGTCGTGCCAGACGGAATACCTGCGGCAGTATCGGTCCTCGACCCAGCGCGTCCGACGCCACAGCAATCAGATGAACCACCAACCAGCATACACAATCTCAACAACGCAACATTTCCTCTCGATCGATACAAGCCGATCGAGCAGCTTGGTTTTGGTGGAGCGGGATCGGTTTTTAGATGCTTTGATAAGCATCTTCGAAAGGATGTAGCGGTTAAGGTACTCCGGATAAGAACACCAGAGCAGCTTCTTGGGTTACAAGAAGAAGCAAGGGTGACCGCAAAGTTTAAACATCAGAACGTCGTGTCAATTATAGATTTCGGAATCACCCAGGGCAGTGCACCATATATGGTGCTCGAGTATGTAGAAGGTCAGTCGCTAGCCGAGCTTTTAGAGCGGAGTGGGCCGCTAGATGAATCTAGCGTTGTCACATTGGCAACGCAAATTTCAGCGGCTCTCGATAAAGCTCACGAAAGTAGCATCTTCCATAGAGACATCAAATCGACCAATATCATTGTAAGCCGCAATCCTGACGACTCCCTAACGGCAAACATTATTGACTTCGGAATCGCTGTCGTCGTAGATCAAAGAAAAACTAACTTCCAGGGGAGAACGCTAGTTGGTACCCCAAAATACATGTCTCCGGATCAGCTGCTAGGCAGGAAATTTGATGCTCGCTCCGAAATTTACTCTCTGGGATGCGTCATGTACGAGATGCTATCCGGGAGCTTGCCCTTCGACGGCAACGAACCACTCGCGATTTTGGACATGCACGCATACGAGCCTGTGCCGCCACTAAATATAGATTCGAAGAATCCGACAATCTCGCCGCAGCTAGAAAGCATCGTGATGAAGTGCCTTGAAAAGGCACCGGAAAACCGCTACCAGAGTATGAAGGAGCTGAGTGGTGCTCTTTTGCAAGTAACGATATCGGAGATGCCCGGATCTCTCGCGCCGGCTGTATCGAATCCGGAGTACAGCCAAAACAATTCGAAGCAAACCGACGATACCCCTACCCATGCAGGGGAATCAACCTCGACATATCTGACTCTTCTACTCGGAGTTTCAGTGATTGCGGTCTTAGCCGCCATGATTGTGATACCACTTACTTATCTCGGCAATGATGGTGGCACGAAAGTTAAGGGAGCAGCAGTGGATAAGGCTGGAGTGGTTAACGAGGTCAATCCTCTGCGAAAACGACAACAGCGGTCGCCGAATGTTGCATTTCAACCGCAACCAGACAAAGAATTCGACCAGACCGATAGCATAGAGGATCTGTTGCATACAGCCCGGGATGCTGAGAGAGGCTATCAGTTCACACGAGCGAAGGAGGTCTATTCTAGGGCACTACAAGTGGTGGCAGAGACAAAACCTTCAGACAAGGTTGCAAAAGCAAACCTTCTAAAGTTGCGCGCCATCAGCGAAAGATGTCAGGGTCAACAAGATCTGGCATTGAGGGATTTGACTGCAGCGATCGAGCTAACACCTGAAGACAATTCTCTGTATAGAGAACGTGCGATTTGCTTTTTTGATGGATGGCACGCTGAAGGTTTTGACACGGACATCGCAAGAGCTATACGTCTCGCTCCGAATAATTTCGACAATCAACTCGAGAAAGCTCGTTTTTTTGCTCACTTCGCAAGAGTTCAATCAGAAAGGGCTATTAAAAAAGCTCTCGAGCTTCGACCCACATCTGGAGACTGTTACGCAATCGACGCATACAACCAGGTTATGAAGGGCGATCGACAAAAAGCCGCTAACTCTTGCGTTCGAGCTCTGTCACTCGAGCCTAGAAGCGCTATCGTCAATCAATATGTCGGAATCGCAGAGATTCAATTGGGGAATAGAGCGGAGGCAATCAAGCACTTAGAAAAATCGATCAGACTTGCACCGTACCGCTGGGAGCCATACCACTGGATCGGTTCGACACTCATTCTGTATTCGAAAGACAAAGATCCAGCAATTAAATATCTGGACAAAGCAATTGCACTGAATTCGATCAATCCTATTCTCTATCATGGTCGTGCAATGGCTCTACACAAGATCGATTAGACGAGGCTATCGCTGACATAAGTAAGGCAATCATGCTCTCGCCTAAATCAGGTCAATACTATGGATTTCGAGGCAACCTCAAACGCAGTCAAGGGAAATACAAGGTCGCACTCACGGATCTCGAACAGGCAATCTCGCTAGGTGACAGGCAAAGCGCGGTGTATGTCGACAAAGGATGTTGCTTATCAGAACTCGGAGATCTCCCAGGGGCCGAGAGCGCTTTGACGGAAGGCATCCGCCTAACGCCCGACGAGTCAAAGGTCTATATGACTCGAGGACTTGTCTATCATAATCAAGGTCAGTATGAAAAGGCAGTGAAAGACTTT
>JAIERK010000075.1 GCA_019746975.1 Candidatus Obscuribacterales bacterium | reverse complement strand
GCCTTCACCGCCGCCTGCCATCTGCCGGACCAGCAACTTGGAGCCGCGCTGACTGAAGCGCACCCCACCCTGATACTCCGCCGGCTCGACCCTGAACAGTTCAAGATTCGACGCATAGACGGTGCTGAGGAACTGACCGTCCGCGTCTTTGGTCACAACGCTTATCGCTCTATCCATCGCGAGTTCTCCTTTCCGCGTTCTCAGCGCAAGCTGAGAGTAAAGTTACGAACAAGTCGTGCTCGAGAAAGGCATGGCATGACTCGCCTCATGGCTGCCTCTCGAACGCTACGACAGTTATGACGCTGCGAACCCCTCGCATGCATCGCAAATCTCCCCGGTCACTCCCACAACATCAAAGATGCTCTATTCCGCTACCTTTCTGCCTTGTATTTGAAGAGTGTTGGCTGGATTACCACCAGGAGATTAAGAGTTACGAGGTAAGAGCAGCTTAATTAAAAGCGTCGATGTCAAGCAATACCCCCCCTTCGAAATGTTTACTACTCCAAATTTTAAGGACCACCCTGGTTCAAGACTCAGAAGCCTTTGCCCATCTCATTTCAAAATAGAAATCAAAGATTTTTTGATGAATAATTGAGTTTCTTTAGAAAAAAGCTCAATTCGTAAGCCCACGTATGTGAGCGGGCGTTAATATCTAGCATAGGTATATTAGCGCCCCCTAATGACAACAACTTGAGAATTTCACGTGCGCATTATCTTGAAAGAACTGTCGATAGTTTCACAACGAATTAAGCTCTGTAATATCGAATGTGAGAGCCAAATGATTAATTGTTACCGCGCAGCGAAGCCAAACCATGATCTGCGAAGAACTTGAAAATTATTGCTCCAGCATCGAAGTCTCGACAGGTCCGATTCTTCGAGTCAGAATTGCCGGTGCGACGATGCGGCCACGAGTGCCCACCACCCTGAATCCCGTAGATAACCACTTCAGAGCCATTAGGACAGTTGCGGTATCGCGCGATCTTGACCGTGGCTCGGTCTGTGTCATCCGCATCAATGAGCTCCTCGGGCGTATAATCACCACCACATTTGTTGCTACGGACCCAGAAAGAGACGGTCTCCGCAGCTGATACAGCCATTCCATCGTTCTTTCCGTATCGCCCCGGATTAATCGGTCCACCAGCCCAGGGCGCGAATTTATCGTCGGTACCCAGGATGAATAGCACTGGGAGTGACCCTTTCAATCGAAGCTTGTGATAAACAACCTGAGAGGTGGTGGCAGCAACAGAGGCGATTGCGGCTACGCGTCCAGGTAGTTTTAACGCGAGATACTGAACGAAAAAGCCACCATCGCCGAATCCGGCGGCATACACGGCTTGTCGATCGATATGCCACTTGCGTTCAAGCGCTTCTAGCATGGCCTCGACGAATCCGACATCATCCAGCCGATTGGCGTCGGTCCGCCTTTCGTCATTCCACAACCCTTTGGCACCTTGCGGATAAACAACCAGAAAACCGAATTGATCGGACAGTTCGTTAAGCTCCGCTAATGCGCTCATCGCTGTAGCATTCGAATTCTCCTGGTGGAAAACGAGGACCACAGGAGTGCGTTGGTTTGGATTGTAACCAGGAGGTGCATGAACAAAGAATTCTCGTGTGTACCTGGCATGAGTGATCGACTCTTTGATTAGCCCGTGATGATGCCCACGAGCGACCGATTGATCGCACAGCCCGACACTTAATACCAAAACCAATAGAGCCGATACGACAATCGACAGCCGCTTTCGGCAGAACATCGTGAAGCTGCACTTGCGCAAGTAGGGCATTCCTCAGGTCTGTCTAACTACGAAAAGCTTTATTGATGCGGCAAGAGTCCGGTAACGAAGGAGATGATCTCGCTGTGATAGATAAAACCACCCAACACCGCGGTAAATCCGGCAATTATCACGAAACCAGCCCGCACCAAACGCCACGTGCCTAGATTGAATTTACGCGACTTAGCTTTCGGGGTCACTGTGGCAAGAGGAGGAAGTGCGATCTCATCCTGGGCGCTGGTGTCTGTGACAGCAGGTGTCGGTGTGACAAAGCCACCACCAATGTCGACCTGATTTGACTTCAAGCTGGTGTGCACTACTTCGGGTGGCTTGTCCAGCAGACCTTCAGGATTTTCAGGCAAATTGGGAAGCAAGGGCACGAGCTTGTCGACCTTGATCCAAAGCGATTGATTTACGTCTGTTATGTGCTTTCTGAGCGGATCGAGAATAGCGTAGTTGCCGTCAGCAATGGTGAGCAATCGACGTATAGCGTTATAGCCGACTTCGCCTGTTTGATTAACCTTGCCGCCGATAATATATCCGCCTTGCGAGAAGGCTATTTGCCCCTGCAATTCTGAGCCATTGTCGTTGATGCGGAGAATAGGCGTCTTCACCGATTTGATCTCCGCACAAGTCCTGAGCACTTCGTCAATGCCCTCTTCCTTTGTAATTTTTCCTTCGATTATTACGTCCACACCGACCTCAGCGATCAAAAGCTGTAAAGATAGCGACGGTCACCATTATTAGCAAACTAGTCTAACAGAATATCCCCAGCCATGGTGGCAGCAAAACGTGGTGAGCCAGGACGAATTGTCTAGCCTTGACGGAGGCAGGAAAACACTTGAAATCCAGAACATCACAAAAGGTCGCCATAATGGTGGCAAGTCGTAGCTGCCCGATAAATTAGAGTGTAGAATCGTTGATGCCATGAAGAAGCGCATAATGTGTGTGTTTGGAACCAGACCGGAAGCTGTCAAGCTTGCGCCGGTCGTCCACGCCTTGAAAGAATCCAATAAGCTCGAGCCCATCGTTGTTCTCACAGCACAACACCGGGAAATGCTCGATCAAATGATGAAGTGGTTCGCGATCGAGCCAGACCACGACCTCAACTTGATGCGACATGGGCAGACATTGGCCGAACTCACCGGTCGCGTAGTCAAAAGCGTCGACGAGCTGCTCTCCAAGGACAAGCCCGATCTCCTGCTCGTCCAAGGTGATACCACCACCGTGATGGCAGCATCGATGGCCGCATTCTATCAGCAAGTGCCGGTCGGTCATGTCGAAGCAGGATTAAGAACAAAAGATCGCTACAACCCATTTCCAGAAGAGATGGCCAGGCGTCAGACCAGTCAGATCGCCACTCTTCACTTCGCTCCCACGCCACTAGCTGTGGAAAATCTGAAGCGTGAAGGCATCGTAGACAACGTATATTTGACCGGAAATACAGTTATCGACGCGCTTCTCGAGACATCACGTCGACTTCACGACACTCCGGTCGATACGTCTTTGTTCGGCAAAATAGACTTTGAAAGATTCAAGGTCCTCCTGGTAACAGCTCACAGGCGTGAGAATTGGGGCGAGTCAATGGACGAGATCGCCAGGGCACTAAGGCAGATCGCAGACGAATTTCCCGATGTCCAGATTCTCTACCCAATTCACAAGAACCCGGTGGTTCGGCGTTCTATAGAACCTGTTTTTGAAGGGCACGATCGATTGGTAACGATCGAACCACTTGACTATGTGCCGTTCGTCTACGCAATGCAAAGAAGCTTTTTGATATTGACCGACTCGGGAGGCATCCAGGAAGAGGCGCCTTCGCTTGGCAAACCGGTCCTTGTCATGCGCACCAACACCGAGCGCCCCGAAGCTGTAAGCGCTGGAGCAGCGCGCCTCGTGGGCGTCAAGACAAAAGGAATTGTCGACGGAGCAAGAGCCCTAATTGAAGCACCTGAGAACTATCGCAAGATGGCCTGCGCGGTCAATCCATTTGGAGATGGCAAGGCATCGGAGCGCATCGTCACAGCGATCGAAGAATTTCTATCTATTAAGAAATAGCTAGGGTCAGCATTTTTAGCGTTATGATCATGCGGTGACTTTGCCAACAACAAAATCACATCGACAACAGACGCGCCCCTTAAAGTGCCGGGTCGCGCCAGGTGAGACAGCGACCGATGTGTAAAAGCACAGTGGCGACAGCCTCGTAACCGAGGGCAAGGAGAAAAACGGTGAGCACCATGATTACCAGTCAGGACGTTTTACCATACGGCGAGTTCTTGAACGAAGAGCATCACGCCATTCGAGAAATGGTGCGCGACTTCGCCACCAAGGAGATCGCCCCCAAGGCCGCCGAGGTCGATAGAGAAGCGAAGTTCCCAATTGAAACCTTCAAGAAGCTCGGTCAACTCGATCTCCTCGGTCTTGTGGTTGACCCCAACTATGGTGGCGCCGGCGCCGACTATCGCAGCTACGTGATAGCCGTTGAAGAAATAGCAAGAGCGTGTGGCAGCACAGGTTTGAGCTATGCCGCCCACTGCTCGCTAGGCACGAATCCGATTTATCTTTTCGGCAACGAGCAACAAAAGCAAAAATACCTGCCAAAACTCTGCAGCGGCGAGTGGTTGGGTTGCTGGGCTCTGACAGAGCCAGGAACCGGATCTGATGCAGCAGCACAGAAGACGACCGCTAAGCGCCAGGGCGATGACTACATTCTCAACGGCACCAAACAGTTCATCACCAACGCAACCCACGCACAAGAAGCGATCATCATGGCCATGACCGACCCGGCCGCAGGAAAGAAAGGGATCTCCGCCTTCGTAGTTGATGAAGGCACCCCCGGATTCTATGTCAGCAAAGTCGAAAAGAAGATGGGTATGAGAGGCTCTCCGACCGCAAGCCTGACGATGGAAGATTGCAAAATCTCTAAAGATCAGAGACTGGGCGAAGAGAACGACGGTTATAAACAAGCATTGATAACTCTCGAAGGCGGCAGATTATCGATTGCCGCGCTGGCAGTCGGTATCAGTCAAGCAGCTTTTGATGCGGCATTGAGCTATGCCAACCAGCGCGAAGCGTTTGGTCAATCGATAGGCAAATTCCAGTTTATTCAGGGCTATCTTGCCGACATGTCGACACAGCTCACCGCAGCAAGACTGCTCTTGTATCATGCTGCATGGCTCAAGGACCACGGCAAGCGCGTAACGCTCGAGGGCTCTCAAGCCAAGCTCTATGCTTCGGAAGTATCCTCGAAAGTGACCAATCTCGCTGTACAGATTCATGGCGGCTATGGCTACGTCGAGGATTTTCCAGCAGAGCGATTCCTGCGCGACGCAAAGCTGTGCGAAATCGGCGAAGGCACATCCGAAATTCAGCGCCTCGTAATCGCCAGACAGCTCGGTCTCTAAGCGCGGCCAATTCGGAATGCACAGCATTGGCACCGCCAGCGAATCGCTTGCACCGAGCGTGCCCCGACCGGTTGCCCCCAAGCACCACAAACAATCAAAATCGATCGCAGGACGAAGCGAAACGCTTCGTCCTCGTCGATCGTGGACAAAAATAGCCGTCGTTTTTTCTACCGTGGTCGCATTGTCGTCATCAGCCTTCTATGCGCCTTTTGCTGCATTCGCGACGGACGGAGATCTTGTTAAAGCAGAGCAAGCTTATAAAAAACGTGATTTAAAGACCGCCATGAAATTGGCTGACGCCGTGCTTAAACGTGACGCCGGATGCGCTCGAGCCTACTCGTTGAAAGCAGCTTGCGACATGCGAGATAAACACTGGAGCCGAGCACTGATTAACGCAGACAGAGCGATCAGTATAGACCCAAAGTTAGCGGAGCCTTATGTTATAAAGGCCAGATCTGGCTACCTAAGCGGCGAGGCACCGACCGAGTCAGTACAACAGGACCTCGAATTAGCGGTCAAACTGAATCCCAAAGTAGAAGAAGGCTTCTACTGCCTGGGAATCGTCCACATGTATAAACCCGACAAGAACCTGCCTCTGGCAGTAACGTTATTCAGCAGAGCCCTGGAGCTGGCCCCCAGAGACCAAGACATTTTTAAGTACCGCGCCTCCTGTTACGCCATGATGGGGAAAAGCGAGCTCGCACTCAAAGACTACAGCTCACTCATAGCGCTGGCTCCCCGAGAGCCTGATGGCTACATTTCACGAGCCGGCATCTACGAGTCGAAGAAACTCTTCGATAAGGCGCTCGGTGATTACGCACTCGCAGCCAGGTTCGCACCGAATGACTACAACACGAGAATGCTTCGAGCTGCTCTACTAAGCAAATTGGGCAGATACGAAGAAGCAGCGTCTAACTATTCCGAGGCGATTCGACTGAATGCAGGAGAACCAGAGCTGTGCTTGAAACGCGCAGACCTGTACATCAAATTGAGAAAACACGAGAAAGCGCTTGAGGACATCAACGAAGCTATATTTCTTGCACCCGATTCATCCAAAGGATACCGGGCGCGAGCCCAGCTCTACGAACTGTTGGGCAAATCAAACCTGGCGAAACGCGATCGAAATCGAGCTCAGTCGTTCAAATGAGAATCAAGGGAACAAAGGACTTTCGATTAGCGATATTGTCGGAACAACAAATACCATTGCTCGAAAACTCAATCCATGTGCGCTTTTCCACAACTGACCAAGCCGCGCTAATGCTCAATCTTTGCATGAGCTTCGCCAAGCTCTAGTTATTACTCTTCGAGAATCTCATGACTAGACTCTTGTACAAGCTTTCTGTGAATGCCTTACCATAACGTATCTTCTCGCACCGCTAGTTGTTCGTTTCTGATCTTCAAAGTCTTCTTGCGCCCCTCCAAACCGCGTTGACCTCACGACGACTGAGCCGACGCTTACCGCCCGGTCCACCATGCAGGTTAGACCGCCGAGGAGGATCCAAGAGACCTGCGAAGTTCGTTTAGCACTCGGACAATGCAGTCGCTAACAAATTCACACGTAGCTCGTTCGTTAGGGCTACGATCACAACAAGGCTTCTCTCTCAGGAAAGGTGTCCAATGAACACTTCTTCGAATCGAGCTCAATCCGGGCGTCGCCACTTCCTTGCCGCGACCACGCTCGCCCTGCTCACCACCTTCGGTCTTGGTGCTCTGGTTCGCGCCGACGACAAAGCCGAGAAGGGTCCGCTGCCCTTCAAGGGCACGCTCTACCTCATCGGTGGCGGCGCAAACGATAGCATGCAACGCTTCGTCGACATCGCCGGCGGGGACAAAGCCGTGATCGCGATCTTGCCGCACGCCAGCTCAGTGCCGCAGGAGAGCGCCGACGAATGCGCCAACCTGTTCGCTTCCCGTCGCGCAAAGAACGTCGTCACGATCATGCCCGGTCAGAAATCCGGTCTGCCGAAGAACGTCAACGCTGTGTTCTTCACCGGTGGCGACCAGAACCGCCTGATGCGCTTGCTTGACCCTGTTCTTGCTCAGGAGATTCAGGACTTCCTCAAGCAGGGCGGTCTCGTAGGCGGCACCAGCGCCGGTGCGGCGGCAGCTCCCCCGTGCATGATCGCCGGCGGCATGGATGACAAGATCGTGAAAGCCGACTCACTCCTGATGAACGATGGACTGGGCTACTTGCCCGGCTTCGTCATCGACACCCACGTGCTGGAACGCGCTCGGCACGACCGGCTCTTGGTCGCGGTCTCGAATATCGACAAGGTGATCGGCATCGGTCTCGATGAAGACACCGCCGTCGAAATTACGGGCTCGAAGATCAAGGTCTGGGGCAAGGGTCACGCCCGCTTCATGCAGAAGTCGGACAAACACTCGAGCACCATCAACAAGGTCGGACGCGGCAATAAAGCAAAAGTCGTCAACATGCTTTACTCCGTGCTGTCCGACGGCGATGAGTGGGAGTTGTAACCCAATCGGCTGAAGAGAACGGATTCCCAGAACGCGCTTCCAATACGCATAGCTGACAGCCGAATAGACGAGCCACGCATTCCGGTCTAATCGGAAACGCGGCGGGGGTGGACAATACTTGGACATGAGTCCCGTATTCACCCTTTCGTTTTTGCTCTACTACTTTCTATACTGTCTCAAGACAACAGAAGGTAGGTGGTCACTACTGGACATGGGAACTCAGCATCTGGAGCCGTTTTGTCTGAACATTTCTGCAAAACGAATACGGCAAGCGGGAGATTTAGCAATGCTGCGGCATCGCACGGAACGGAAGCAGCGAAGAGCTGCGCTCACGTTCCGCACGAAGCCGAGCCAACACACTGCCGATGGTGCGGCGAAAAAAATGTGAACACCACCGAGCGGCAAACGATCAGGCATGCTGATCGACAGGATTGCCGACGGTTAGCAAACGTCCATCGCAGTCCTCGTCATCGATCAAGACGAGGAAGTCTGTCAGCATGACGCGCAATTCGTCCGGCGTGTACATGCTGCGCGCGTACTCGATGTCCGCCTCAGGCACCCAGGTTGGTCGTTGGAACGAGCCTCCTACAGCCCCTGATACCGGTGACGTCACAATCATGGTGGCGTTGGCACGGCCAGCCTGCATGTAGAGCCGATGCGCGTACTCGTTGCCATGGAAGTAAGTGTCTCCCTGACGCAAGCGCAATACCGCATGTGGATTCAGGCGTACGATCTCGGTGAGACGGTGCGTATAGTTGCCGGCTCCCGTACCAACCGAAGCGGCTTGGAATCGCCCTTGCAGAGCGACGACCAGATCGAGTTCATGATCTTCCAAACCGAGACGCTTAAGCAATTCGGCTCGGTCAAATGTCGAGACGCTCCGCTCGTCTTCAGCCTGACGTGAGCCAAAGCCGGTAAGGCGCATTGCCTCCGCCATTTCGAGCCCACGATTGGCCTCAGTCAGCTCCGTCGCCGACAGTTGCGCCAAGTGCGCCTTCAGCCGCTCGAATAAGCGAGTTTCCGAAGCATCGAGTGGTACAAAACGATAGCATTGATTCTCCATCTCGCCCACTAGCATGTGCGAAACGAAGTCGAAGCTATGCTCGTGCATCGACTCAATCATCGGGACGCTCTCGCCCGCACCCGGCTGCCAGATGTGCAACCGAAGCTGAAACCCATAGCCGCGCGTGCCATCAGGCATCGGGTATCCGGGATCCAGCAAAACGATTTTACGAAACCCAAGCGTGTGCGTGTACGACCGCCTGGCGATCTCCGCGAGGTATTCGTCTGAAGCGATCACCGCATTCAACAACGCTTTGACGGAACGCCGCGAAAGCAGACTGGACATCGCGCTCAGGTGAACGGAGCTCACTTTCGGTGGCGAAGAAAGGAGAGATGTGAGCTCGGATTCCATCTCCTTTAGCGATTTTGTTTGAGAGGGCATGATGAACTTCCCCAGGTTAGGCTACAGAAATTGATGAACCCGGGCGTTCGCGAGAATCGCCCGGGTCCTCTTCAACGGTCACTTAGCGCGCACCATAGAGGGCGAATTGGAAGTATGTAGAACTGGTTCGCACCAAACAGCAGAGAACAGAGAGTCGAGATTCGCACTGCGTTACCGCTATGGAGTCGACGTTGGTCCTACAGCGTCAGCCTGGCGCGCAGCAGCTCGACCTCCGCCGCTTCGAGAAGCTTGAGTCGCTCCAGAACAAGGATGAACTCGTGACGCGCGCTGAATGACATGGGCGCGCGACTGAGGAACAACGAAATGCCCTTGTCCGCATTGACTCCATACATGCTAATGCGGGGCGCGATCACGCCGCAGGCTTCGGCAATCGCATCCTTCGCCGTCCACGAACGTCGAATCGCTTCCTGCAAACCGGCCTCGTCCACCTCGACTGCGTAAAGGTGAGCCGCGAAATTGCCGCCTTCCTCCTTGTGCGAGCAGACATGAATCAACTGCTCTTCCGTGAGCTGCGCGCCGATCTCCTCATCAGCTTCTCGCACACACGCCTGCTTGAGAGTTTCACCAGGATCGACCTTACCACCAGGGAAGCCGAAGGCGCCATCCCAGCGCAACTGCATCAGAACATGCGAAAAGGTCTGCTCCTTGGCGCAATCGATCGGGCGATTGTAATCGACGTACGGTTTGATCGTGCGACAGAAAATCGCGACGAACGCGCCGTTGCGCTCCAACACCTCTTCCTTCCCGATTTCGACGATCTTGCTCATGACTGTTTCTCCTTTTGTTTTTTCACTTTCTCACGCTCCGCATTCCAGACCGACCACGACGGCCAATGGCATGGCATGACGTATTCGAACTCGGAGCTATGCTTCAGAAAAGCGGGGAACATCGGGCGCAGCGAGTCCGTGATAAGAGCGAGGATGTGGTGATACTCCCGCTCCTGGCCTGCATCTCCAAGATCAGAGACGGTGCCGCGCAGATTGGACAATCCGGCGTTGATCATGAGAATCATGCAGCGGTTCTGCGGCCAGAATGCATTGACGCGCTCATCATGGTCGGCGATCAAAGCACGGTATCCGGCCTTGCTGTTCCAACCCTTCTCGGGTCGTTTAATCTTGCCGACAGCGTCAGCAATGCTCGCGCGGATAACCTTGGCGAGCGGGAGATCATGCGGATCGGCGATCAGCAGCGGCGGATCGCATTGCGCGACGGTACGAGTGTTGGTCAGCCTGCCTACATGGTTAAACCAGCGACGCTGCAACATCAGGTTGCCCTCAATCGCAGCGGAGTAGCCCATGATGGAAAGATCGACGTTGACCGTGTGCGCTTTCGAAAAATGCCCGCACTTTGTCGTCACCTCGTCCATCTGCTCCGGCGTGTGGTTGCCCGAATTCATGTACGAGTAAAAACCGGCTCGTCCCATCGTGTTGGCGAATTGCTCCACCAGCTCCGTCGGCGTCACCACCGTCTTGTTGACGACGATGTGACCGGCAGGAGTGTCATCGTTGAACGAGACAGGGAAACCACCAAAACCAATGACAGCGACCTGCGGCTCGAGAACGAAGTTGTACCCACCTTCCTCTTCATCGTGGAAGCGCACCCCGGCGAGGCGCAAGTACTGACGAAGCCGTTGCGACACGGGTGTTGCAGGTGTGCTCAACGCCGCCCACAGGCGCGTTTCGTCAAGGAACACCGTTCCATCAATTCGTCTGATGAACTGGCTCATAGTTGACCTTTTCGTTATTGGATACCTCTCGACTATCCGCCGAACGTCGCCTTGATGGCCTCGGGAACCGTGGCGTAGGGCGTGTTGTCGAAGTCGTAGGAGAGGAAGCTGGGAGAGAAAATGGGGAAAATCTGGCTGTACAGCGCGACGTCGTCGCCCGACAAAAGCGAGGACTGGGAGAGCCATACCAGGTCATCCCGGTAGAGCTTGCGAATCCGCTCGATATCGGAGGACCCGAAGACCTCCTGACTGCGAAGCTTCGCGACCATCCGCTTGCCTCTTTCACGCATGCCGGGCGCTTTGCGATAGCGAGCGTAGAGGAACATCTGACCGATCGAGTATCGCAGGAAAGCCCTCGAATGCGACACTTCATCGCTAACCGCATCCACCGGCGCGAGGCTCGGTGCCACCATGCGGTTGAAGATGTGCTCGAAGACGTACGGCACGACCGCCTCGTAGGAGGATAAATCGGCGCCGTCGGCCTTCAACGCAGCCATGGTGTCATCAAGCAAAGGCAGCCCGGCGCGCGCGAAGAGGTCGACACCGACAAGCTTGACCCAGGCTTCGAATTCACGCTTTCGCTTGACCATGTCCCGGTAGTTGTCCGCACTCCAGAGCAGATCCGGCACGAAGAAGTTCTTATACGTGTCGGTATAGGCCGACAACGCATCATCGCACCCGGACTTGAGCATACTGCGATAGGGTGCCAGATCACCGAGATTGGCGAAGCGAACATTCGCCTTCAGAAGCGCCTTGAGCTGCTCCTTCCTCGTCCCTTGAGGCAACGTCAGCGAACCGAACAGCGGGTTGATCTTGCGCGTCGAGTAGTCGTACTGAAAGCCGCTGGCCTTCACTGCCTCGACATACAGCATATCGGCAAGAACAATGGTGAACCCTTCGCTCATAAGCCGGGCGGCCACATAGACGTACTCGTGAGCTCGCGACGTCGTGCCGGTAAACATCTGGTCGGGAATGACCTGATGAAAGAAGTCGTGGATTTGAAACGTCGTCTCCCAGAACGGGTCCGGCTTCTTTGTCCGCGGAATCCCACCGATCGGCGGACTGAAGTAATTCCCGGAGCGCCGGCTGTCGGCAGACCGGAAGTAGATACCGCCATTGATGGCATTGGTGAGCAAATTCCCGAGCCCCCAGGGGCACTGCTCTAGCCGCGCCATCTGGATAAACGGGTTGTCGCGCATGATGGCACCAGCCGCCTGATCATTAGCGAAATCCACTGCTTCTCTGGGTGCATGCGGACGGAAGTTGACGTCGCGAAGCCGCTTGAAGATGAGGTGGTCGCAGATGAACAGCCCGATCGTCTGCTGCCGAGCAGAAGCCTTGCCCCACAGATCGCGCTCGATGCGATAGCTTGTGTTGCTGCGGTCCGGGACAAAGATGTCGTCCCACCAGCCCGCCTCGCTCTCCGAGCCGCGCCGCGTCAGGTCGATGTGACCCTCCACCTGCGCCTGGTACCGCTTCGTCTGCAGCTGATCAGCATCGCTCAGACTGTACACTGTCAGGAAAGAGACGTGGTACACGCGCTCACCCTGTGCGGACTTACCACTGACAGTCTGGACACCCCTTTCCCAATCACCGGCGACATAGAGATCGCTCGTCTCGCGCAAGACGAAGGCGTCTTTCTTGTCAGCCCCAACGAGGTACGAGCGAATCGATGCGTTGCGCTTCTCTTCGTCTTCTTCGTAAGGCAAAAGGCAGATCGACCTGCCATACTTGGAGAGCTGCTCTCGGTACTCATGCGACTTTCGTGCATTTCCCGAGAGGAATGCGTAAGTAATAGCCATGTGACCCTCGAGTTTTTCGGAGCAAGTGGAAAGCTCCTGGTCTTAATTAACTGAACTAAATCACCGCACTACTAAGAGCATCAAGAAAAGCGCAGCCCGCATTACTTAATGCAGACTGCGTCCGAGCGACAACCGACTTATCCAGGAAAGTGGTCGAAGTATGGAGTGATGGTTGACCTCGAACTCTGCTGTCGGCTAGAAACTCTTAGAGAAAAAAACTACTTGGACACATCGAAAAGCTATTTGGTCCCTGTATGTTGTTTCAAGATAGAAGCCTTATTGTGAAAGACTGATTAACTCAAGAGCCTTTCTCTTTTTCTTTCTGAGTTTTCTTGTTAAATACAATTTCTTTCACTAACGCATGTCCAACCGCACCAATGAAATCCTGACAACCAAAATCTCGCTGTCCTTGAAATCCAGGATCCTTGGCCGACCTTAGCGCGAGTCGTAACCAGATATGAACAACAAACCGACAACACTCATGACAGAGATCACTCAGGACAAAAGCTCACAGCAAGTTCACGTGTTTAATCGCGCTACGACGCAAAAGCTCAGCTGAAACGACCATTCCTGCTTTATGCCGAGGCTCCGAATGATATAGTCAATCGGTTTCAAAGACAATCGACCATTTCGACCAAGAAAAACTGCGTCGCATCGAGCGCCGGAAGGTCTGTCCGGGAGCCACTGCCTGAGTCCTTTTCGTTTGACAGCAATTCGCATGCCGGTATCGCTGTCGGTGACATCTCCAATCCTCCGTGCGACCAGTTGACACCGCCGAACGCTACTCGTCGCAAGCAGAATCGCGATCGCCACATCTCTGGAATAAGCCTTCAGGCTTCCGCTATGCACCGCTCGCAGTCTTCGCGCGCGAGCAGGCGAGATATTTCTCCAGCGATTTTTATCTCGCTAATAACAATCTCCTGAAATCGTTGCCTGAGTTAATTAATCGAACTTGCGCGCGTTTCTGAGACTTTGTGAGAAACATGTCTGGCGAGTCGGCTTGGCAACAAGCCTTTGGCTTCAGTCAGTCAGCATCAGTTATAGGCAGACAGTCAGCACGCTCTACTACTCGCATTCGTACTTGATCCGACAAGCAAAAACTGCAGAACAGCTACTTCGTAGAAGCAGTCGTGCAGTTTTTTGCCAGTGAATGATCCCCGAGCGGATTGGGATTTTCCGCTCGGGGCATTCACCTTTTCCAGCACCGGGTCATCGCCTCCGCGGCTCTGTGTCGACTCGACTGATTGCGGGTTACTACCGAGAGCCGTCTGAGCATCGATGCTTCGTGCTGTTAGCAGTCCTTGCGACAGGCGCAGCTGCGCCATTTTTGGAAACACTAGATCGTCCTCTAGACAAAACGGGATGTGACACCACTAGATATCCAGCACGGCAATGGGTTTACGCGAAGGTTGATATCGTTCGTTGACGCATGCAGCGTTCACGAAAATGATGCCGTCCTGTTCCACTTGCCCGCGCGAGAGGTGGACATGCCCGAAGCAGTGAATCTTCGGACGAACTTCCAGAACTCTCTCGAGCAGAAGTTCACAACCGACCGATAGCCAGTCGGGAGTACGATCCAGGATGCCTTTGGGAGGTCCGTGTGTAATCAGGATGTCGACCCGGTCTGGGATCTGTTGCCACTTAGCCCGCAACTGTTCTGAGCTGCGAGGAAGATTGAATGCTAGCTTGCGATGCTCGGGCTGGAAGGGGCTGCCGTAGATTCGCAAGCCATCAATCACGATCAGTTCGTCCTGCAAGTAGAGGACGTTGGTGAGGCGAGCTCTCGCCTCGGCGTGGTCCAACTCAAGCGGGAAGTCATGATTGCCTGCAATCGCCAATTTACGGCGATGAGGTAACCTGCCCATATCTCGATTGAACTTGTCGACCTGCTTCATATCACCACGGAAAGTGAAGTCTCCGCAGTGGATGAGCATATCGCCATCAGGGATCGACATGCGATCAAGCTTGTTGTGCGTGTCGCTGACAATCACAGCTCGCATACATGCAGGCTCCTATCATTAGGGGTTCGAGACGGAAGAATGAAGGCAGGCGAATCTTCGAGCGCGCGCAGAATAACGAACACGAATCAGAGGTCCTCCATCACACGGGCGCGTGTGGATCAGGACTTTCGTTGATTGCTGGCTGCCTAGAAACTTGGGTGTGAGTACGGATTCAAAATGAGCAACTTGTCTGCAAAAAGAAGCTATTACTTCTATCTATGAGATTCAACACATGAATGACGAAACTTCGCATCTTTGAATTAAATCTCTTCGGTGACTTTCATTGCTTGTGCCAAGCAATCACTCTTTTGACCATGCGGCTGGCGCGAACTGCGCGAGCCGTTCCCTGAGTCAGACATTAGGAAATCTCGCAGATCTGTCTGGTACGATTGTGCCCTCTCCTGAAAAGACTCTGCCAGCAGCTTGCTCAGCTTGCACTGACATTTTTGCTCTCCGTTTTTCATCAGCAAAACCAAAGCTGATGCACCAGTGATATGCCTTTCGATCTTCAGTACCTGACAATACCATTAGTTTCCCTGGTAGCCGCGCTCTATTCAGCGGTCGGCCATGGCGGGGCGACAGGCTATCTGGCCTTGATGTCGCTGCTCAATATGCCACCTAATGTGATGGCGTCGTCGGCGCTCACTCTCAATTTACTGACTGCCGGAATAAGCTGCTACGCGTATTCCAAGGCAGGCTACTTTTCAGCGCGACTGTGCCTGCCTTTCATCCTCACGTCAATCCCATGCGCATTCATCGGCGCCCTGATTAAGCTTGACGAGAAGCAGTATGCGGTGCTGCTCGCAGCCGTACTGACCGTAACCGCCATATCTCTGATAGCGAAGAAGACATCGCCTGAAGCCGAGACCAGATTCGTCAAGACTCCTGCAGTACCAGTAGCCGCCTCCGTTGGAGGCTTCCTCGGACTGGTCTCTGGAGCAGTTGGTATCGGCGGCGGTGTTTTCTTGAGCCCAGTCATTCTCTTGTGCAACTGGGCTGACGCAAAATCCACATCAGCCGCAGCTTCTGTGTTCATTATTGCCAACTCTCTTTCCGGATTGATTGGTAGAACCATGTCTGGAAATCTTGCTTATGGCGACCTTCTACCGCTGCTGATTTTTGCATTCCTGGGCGCCTCGGTAGGCTCTCACTGGGGGGCGCGTGTTAGCTCGTCAAAAATGTTGAGAGGCGTTCTCGCCCTGGTACTTCTCACCGCAGCACTAAAAGGATTTTTCCAAAAGTGATGAGCTCGGACAAATTTTAGAGAGCCCCTCCTTGTGGTGAAGCTCTCTGATCCCTGCGTCTGTGGAAAAACTACCGAACAGCGGCGCCACTGTATTTAATACCGAAGGCGCTCAATTGCGCAGCTATATATTCACACTAATTCTACTAAGGCCAGGTTAACGCGACCGATAAAGAATGGGTTTACTGACACAGGTCGAACTCCTTCTGCCAAAACGTTTACCCGGAACATCGTATTGGGTTGCTTCTGGACGTGACAAATTGCATCGGGAGCCGCTTTTGGGAACTTGTTGCGACGCATGTTCCCTCAATCGTCCTCACCGAGATGACCTCAAAACGTTCGCGAGTGCACCTTTGTGAGAAACATGTCGCGGCGAGTCGGCTTGGCAACAAGCCTTTAGCCGACGTACAAACGTCCATCACTGAAGCCAAACGTAGAACCTCCCGCATGTCTGACATTCCGTAGTAGCCGTCAGTTCAGAGAGAAAGGGGCTGGCCGCTCACGGCGTGCACAACCCCTCTCGTCCAGGCGGACTTTCTCCTTGCACCTGTCGCCATCACTGTCCGCAAGGCTAAGCTTTGATTGTCCGAAAGCATCAAGTTCGATGGAAAACCGAGATGGCGCGGGGACACTCAGAAGCTTGCAGACTTCGATTCACGTGATAGCTCACCCGGCTTTGGACCGAGTGATTGGTTGAGGAGTCGGAAAAGACTGGCAGCTGAACACATTTCTGCGACTTGCCACCGAGACCCGCCTGGAGAATCGCGTCAGGGCTTGGTCGGATGCGTACTGGGCTGCGTGCCCTTCTGCACGGAGCCGTCCGCTGAGCTGGGGTTGCGCTCGAGAAAGCTCTGCAGGTCATCGGACTTCGTGAAGACGCCGGCCGGGCCGACGTAGACCTTGTCGCCTCGCAGAATCACGAACCCAGGCACGCGCAACGTTCCATGCGCGATTGCGAGTGGGACGTTCTCGAGGTGGGCGATGTTGACGGCCACGACCTTGACCTTTCCAGCATTGTTCCAGGCGAACTTGCTGACTTCCTTATCCTGAGCCGGATTGGGGGCGTTTTTCTCGTTCTCGCGGTAGAAGTAGACGAGCACGGGCTTTGCGTCGCGAGTGCTCTCGACTTCCTGATCCCACGTGATAAGGCCTACCTGGGTGACGCGACCGTGGATCTCGCGGTACTGGTAGTCGCGGTAAAAGAAGATGCCACCGCCGACGAGGACGAGGACGACAAGACCGACGATGATGGAGCGAGCATTCATGTTCTGTTCTCCGAATTCTGTTCAACCGACAAGACTCGTCGTCGATTGCTCAACGGGCAATCGATAAGCCTGACGCCAAAAGGCAAGCCCAGGCGCGAAACGAGTCCTCTGAGAGCAAGGATCGAAGCATGGCTTCGAAAGAGCGACATCGCGCACAAAGCAAAACACACGGACGGGCCGCGAATCGCCCACGAGCGATTTGCGAACCGCCCCTGTGATCGCATTACACGCTACGAACCAGCGGGGTTCGACCGCCGAGTCAACGCCAGCGGGTTAAGCAGACGCTTGAGTTTGCGAGTCGGAATACTGGTTTCGCGGCTGGCCACGGCGAAGATGCTCTCGCCCGACTTGGCCGCAATCTTTGCGAGTCGCGCGCACTCATCGTAGCCGATGACCGGGACGAGCGCTGTGACTAAAGCCAATCCACTTTCAACCAGAGCCGGACCGCGATCAGTGGTCTGCAAGCCAACAACGCAACGCGACTTGAAATTGTTGGACGCATTGGCCAGAAGCGTGATCGACTGAAGCAGGTTGTAAGCCACCACAGGCAGCATCACACACAGCTCAAAGTTTTCCGACTGCGCGGCGAAGGCGATGCTGGCATCGTTGCCGACGACCTGCGCCACCACTTGCCGAAGCGACTCAGCAATCACCGGATTGACCTTGCCGGGCATGATTGAACTGCCCGGCTGGACCTCCGGAAGCGTGAGCTCGCCGAACCCAGCGCGAGGACCGCTGCCCATCCAGCGAACATCATTGGCAACTTTCATCAGAGCAGCTCCACACATGCGCAGAGCACCGCTCACTGCGACGACATCGTCGATCGACGACTGGGCGCGGAAGTGGTTGCGTGCTTCACGGACAGCGAATGGGTACTGCTGCGACAGCAGCTTGCACACCGCTCCGGCAAACTTCGGATGAGCGTTGAGTCCGGTACCGACAGCGGTGCCACCTAAGGCGACCCGGGACAGGCGCTTCGCAGTCGCAGTCAAATGCTTCCGGGCTTCCGCCAACTGCGCGGCGTATCCGCCAAAGACCTGGCCGAAAGTGACCGGAGTCGCATCCTGAAGATGGGTGCGTCCGGTCTTCACGACCTTGCGGAACCGCCTTGCTTTCACGAGCAGTGCATGTTCGAGGTGGGTCAATTCGGGCACCAGCTTCGATACGATCAACTCGTATGCGCTCAGATGGAGAGCGGTGGGAATGACATCATTGGACGATTGACCGAGATTGACGTGGTCATTGGGATGCACCGTCTCGTCACTACCACCCTCAGCGAGAATCTCGCGAGCGCGACGAGCAACGATCTCGTTGACGTTCATGTTCGTCGAGGTTCCCGACCCGGTCTGGAAGACATCCACCACCATCCAGCGCTCGAATCGCCCATCAAGCATCTCGCGCAATGCCTGCTCAATCGCCGCAGCCTGCAACTTGCCGAGCAGCTTCAGGTCTCGATTGGTCTGACAAGCTGCCAGCTTAATCTGAGCAAGAGCGTGGTTGAAGGCAGGTTGCAACCGCAAGTCGCTTATCGGAAAGTTTTCGACGGCCCGCTGCGTACTGGCACCAAAGTAGGCATCCGAGGGCACCAGGACTACGCCCATTGAGTCACGCTCTTCCCGCATTGCCAGGGATCCATCATTAGCCATTGGCTTCTCCTTCACACTAGCCATAAGCATCCTACTCAGAACTCCCCTCCCGGTAGCCACCGGCGGGAGGAGTACTGGAAGTAGTTGCTATCAGCTGTTAATGAGTTTGAGAAAAATTAGAAATCAAAGATCGCGTTATAAGAACTTAGCCTCTGATAAAGCTCTAAATCAATATCAGCCCACTTGTCATGAGGTTAAACATAAGCAACGTCGCGCCTGTCGACACACACCCGGTTTGCAGACTCCACAAATGGGATTAGGTTAATATTACAGAGGCCAAAACGAAGAACAGCAATGGCAACAACAACCAACAACAACAAGCCGCGTCATTATCGACTCAAGTCGATGGTGCTTGCTCGCATTTTCGCAGAGATAACTGTTCTGATTTTGCTGGTACTGTTGCCGTTGATTTTGACCACCACCGGGCATTTGCAGAAACTTCCGTTGACCGGTCAAGTGATGATCTTCAGCCTTTGCCTGATCGCAGGGCTAATTCTTCCAGCTTACGCTTTCATCACCTGGATGGTGCGAGTCGACGCCGACGGGATCACAGCGATGTCGGTGGCCAAGCATCAGAGTTGCCGCTGGTCGTCCATCAAGCGTGTTTCCAGACGCAGCAACTTTAACTGGGTGCGTTATGTAATCGAGCACAGCGAAGGCGAGCTAAGCTTCCCGATCTGGTTGGTCAACAGCGATGAACTCCTGCGCACGATTCGCGACAAGTCACCTAAGGGAGCAGGGATAAGCAACCCTTTTCGCAGGTTTTCACAAGATCGCATCTCGCTTTTGTTTCAACTAATGAATGCAGCGCTCGGCATCGGACTCGTAGTCGTGTTCTGGTTCTTCTTCGCCGAACTCGCTCGAGGGAAGTCTACCAATCAATCGGATCTGACTATTGTGCTTGCGTTTTGTCTTGCCATAACACTCCTTTCATTCTGGCGAACATACATGATCGCCATGATGCCGAAGTCAGTAGAAACGACCGCCAGCGGTATCGTAATCGATACCATGTTCTCCTCTATTAGAGTGCCCTGGGCAGAGATTTCGAAAGTGGGCAATTCCTGGATCCTGCTACCCGAAGGCTTCATGCTCGGAACAGAAAAAGGCACATTCTTGATCGGCAACGGTATGGACGCCGCCGATGAGCTTATCGCATTCGTCTCTACTCGAATTCCTGGAGGCGCCCTTCTGGTCCCACTCAAAGGACTGCCACCTCCCCCGAGCATTGCCAATGTCAACCTGAATGAACAACCTCTGAGCAGTTCAGCCAATTCATCCCGTCCCCACGGCATAACCGTTGCCGAGAACGAGCCGTCAACAATTGCACTACCCGATGGCACCAGAGTGGCGACAGCTCAATCTCAAACAAACGCTTACGCCCAGGGCGTTACGCTCGCCGAATACATTCCGAGTTCCGTCGACTCCGAGCCTGTCGCCCCCGATCAGCAAGGCGAGATAATCGAATCCGCAAACTCCGAGGACTGGAAATTGACGAAACCCAACACCACCCCTGGTGGCAAGATGGCTCCCAGGCATTTTCGAAAACGCAAGAGAAAAGACCGCTCAGACTAACGGAAATTACCATTGCCCTCAAAGTACCGACTGATCATCTTTCGATGCAAATCGAAACAGATGTTGCCTGGCAACTCGGACCTTTTGAACAAGCCAACCTCCGAGGCATCGTCACCCGCACGCATTTCGCCGCCGACCAGCTTGGCGAGATAGAAGAGAATGATGACGTTAATACCTCGCCCAGGTGCGTAAGCACCCAATATCTGCCTGATCTCGACGTCCAGGCCTGTTTCCTCCCAAACCTCGCGACAGGCAGATTCTTCCGGACTCTCTCGTGCCTCGATAAATCCGCCCGGCAAACACCAGTCATCCACGAATGGCTCGCAATTGCGACGCACCAGGACCAGTCCACCTTCAATGGGAACAAGGGTCGCAGTGACCGGCTTCGGATTGTCCCAATGCACGAAATCGCAAGTTGAGCACGCTATCCTATCCCGCCCACCAATAGCGAGGGATTTCAGCTTATTTGAGCAAAGGGGACAACTCTTCAATGAAGGTCTTAAGAATGCAGGTTTCAACAACTACAGTAAAAATTCTACCAGGCAAATTGGCTTGAATTCCTGCCCTTTGAGCAGGGTGTTGAGCCAGGCTTTCACTTCAGTTTAAAGCCGCTTGATGTGTGGAGACAGTTGAAGCTGCTGGGTACAGCCCCACAAGCGGCGCCGCGAGGACGATTGTCATGATCTACATGACCGTGTTGGCAGTGATAACAAACGTTTCAAATGAAAACGAATTTTTTTGTTTAAAAGCTGGAGACTTCAGAATCAAGATCTGCGCCGCACTATCTCGGTTTCAATCCACTGACATCGTCAAGAAGTCTGATAACGACCTTATATACTATTGCATCCTGGTATCACACTGTTAATATGTCGGTCGAAGGCAGCATCAGATTTCTTTGGCAAAGTGAATAGCTCAATCACAGCTGGGAATAAATACAAAAGCAGAACTCGCACTAATCGCATGGAATGGGTGACCGTTTCGGCGTGCCTTTTGATCCTCGAATGA
The DNA here is from genome assembly GCA_019746975.1 of Candidatus Obscuribacterales bacterium. Lineage (GTDB taxonomy): Bacteria > Cyanobacteriota > Vampirovibrionia > Obscuribacterales > Obscuribacteraceae > JADYXR01. The sequence continues at coordinate 1,691 of JAIERK010000075.1, read as the reverse complement.
GGCTAGTAGGAGTCCTTAGGATGAACACGGAAACCCTGGTTAACACTAACAAAGACGTTCAACAACCGAATAAATCCATCGATCTCAGCGTGCTACCAACCGGCAAGAAAGAGGCCGAGAGAGCAGATTGTGGCGGTGGCGTTTGCGAAGTAGCCTGGAAGCCGTATGGCAAATCTGACAAGACCAGGCGCTCCAACAAGAAGTCCGGAGCGTAGATAAGGCTCTGAGATCGGTTAGTCGACTTGGCGGCACATACGACCGCCGACTCCGATTCTTCATTATTACTAGATTCTCTGTCGAGCTAAATCGACGTGAGCGATCCTTTCAATTTGTATTTCCGTGCCTTGCCGCCACTCGGCACAGCCAAGGTCGTGTCGTTGACGGCCGACAGCGTGACACCTGATGCTCTAAAAACGCTCGCAAACGCTAGCTGGCATGCCCTGGACGGGGCGTTTTTCACAACGTCGAGGGGAGGAAGGAGATACCCCTTGACTAGACAAGCTTCATTTGGCGTCTCCATATCGAAAGAATTTTGACTAAGCACAGCCTAATTCGGTTTAACAAGATCATTTTCCGCCTCGCCTCTTGGAATGCCTCAGGCGAGCTCCGACAGCTATCTGGCGCAATCTTGATGCGACGGGCTGAAACGCTTATTTAGAGAAATAGATCTTTCTCAAGGTTGAAAAGTGATATCCACACTTACTAGTGTGAATGCAAACTCGTCCTCGTTTTTTTCTGACTCGATAAAGTCGTCTAACCCGCCCCAACTAACTGATTTCCAGCACTCTAACCGGCAAAATTGCCGAAGGAAGGTGTTATGCGCTTTGATGCTCCGACCCGCGCGACGGTAGCCGTCAGCCTGGGTGTTTTTGCACTCTCAGCTCTTGTGAGCAACTTCCTTCTTCGGCTGTTCCTCGGGCTGCTCAAGGCCCCAGCGCAAACAGGTCTCGAGAAGGAGATCATCGGCCCACAAGCACTGTTCATCATCTCAGCGCTGATCGGGCTGGTGATGACGGTTTTGTGCTTCGTCCCGATTCTGAAACATATCCGCGAACGTGGTCTGCCGGGGCTCATCCCTTCGCCGGACCCGTTCGACCGAAAGTTCATCAGGGTCTCATTGACCGTGAAGGGCAACGACGAGAGCTACTCGCAATGGGTGCCCGCTCATCACGTACACAACCTGATGAAGGGAGCGTTCGGCAAAAAGCTCACGCTCGCTCGCAACGGCAACGAGCGCCTGATCCTCGTTCGCAACGAAGAGCCTTCCAATGAAGACGGCGACACGATTCTCGTCAAGCAGAAGAAGGCGGGCAAAGTGCTGTTCAATATGGAACTCGTACAGGGCACACAGGGACTCTTCGAGTCGGACTCGGAGCGCGACTATGCCACCTGTTACTACGAGATGGCCTTCATCGGCTGCGACGGACAGCGCGGCTTCCTCAAGTTCGGCGGCGAAGTGCGGGTGATGAAGCTTGTCTTCCTCGACTGAAGGCGCTGCCATCGCCAGCAGCCGTCCCGACTTTAGGGCCAGACGAAGCAAACAGGACGCCACCCTGCTTGCTTCGTTGCAGCCATCACTCTTACTATCGCTTATAATTGCTAAACTTGGACGAGCGTAAATGCTCAGTGGTGGACGTGACCGGCGGCTCGCCGGTCAAAGATTGAGATTAGTTGGTAACCTCTAAGTCAGT
>JAIERK010000045.1 GCA_019746975.1 Candidatus Obscuribacterales bacterium | reverse complement strand
GCCGGGTCCGCCGCCTGGTCCGCCGCGTCCGCCGCCTGGTCCGCCGCCGAGTCCGCCGCCTGGTCCGCCGCCTGGTCCGCCGCGATTAAAAGGCAAGCCGACAAATTGATCGAATTACTGGAGTCGATGAAAGTCGGCGAACTCCCTGAGTGAGATATGAGCAAGAAGATATGGGCTCGGCTTGAAAAGTACATCGAGGTCGAGGCAGACAGCGAAGAAGAAGCTGCTCAGATTGCTCTCGAAAGCGATGAGAACGAGTTCTCGATTTGTCATCAATGCTCAGACAATCATGAACTAGCCGAGTCGCTACGGATATTTGCTCGGTAAGGACAAACTACCGCTGACTTTACACGAGCTCGATTTAGTAGCGGACGCGTGCAACGGCTGGTACTACGCAGAGGAACCGCCCGATATGCTCTCTCAGGCTCTTGCGCTACAAGTGCACGACGCTATCAAGCTCAACAAGATTGACGAGAAGTGGAAGGTGGACGGAGACAAGATAATCAACGTGCTGAGCAATTGTGACGCGCTGACTACGTTTAGAGTGATCGATTACGTTGAGCAGTACTGGCACAAAAACAGCGTTGACGATTTAGCGGAATAGGTAAAAAGATGTCGATACCAATACCTAAGCTGAATTTAAAAGACATCAAGAAGCGCTACCTGAGCGGCGAGACAGCCGAGCAGATCGCAGAGTCCTACGGTGTCGCGGCGATAACGATTCGGCGGCGACTTCAGGGCGTTCGCAAAAAGCCCACGGTTTTCGAACTTGACGGGGCGGGCTTAAAAAAGCTGCGCCGGATGATTCAATCGTATTCGCTGACCGATATCGCTAAAGCTTTTGGCACCAATCACAATACTATCCGTGCGTACTGTGAACGCAAAGGGATTGAAATACCAACAGGACCGCGCAAGCGCGTGTGGCTTGTTTGCCCGCACTGCGAGCAAGAAACAAGATACGAAATACAACTAACTCCTGGGAGATAAGACATGCCAACAATAAAGGCAGTAGACATAACGCAATCGCCGATTGCCGAGCTGATTGACGCCTTGAACCGGCTAGAGCTGTTTGACCGATTCTTGGATACTGTTCCGCAAGGCGGCAAAAGTGATTTAGAAATCGCACTGCATCGATTTAAGAAGCAGTTGCAACAGGACTTAGGGGAAGCGATCCTCTCTGCGCCTACCATACCGAATATCTAACTGGGAGCTGCTCCATGGAACACAACTTTACAGCGTATCCAGAAAACAACGTCCTGGTCTACAAATGCGATTGCGGTTGGTCGTTTGATGCAATGGGAGACCCGGACGAGTTAGACCGGATAAGAGCAACGATTGCTGACCACCGAAAAATCACCGAGCGGGTCAAGAACCTGCTTGACGAATGCAACCGAAAGTACGGCAATGCTTTGCAACGGCTTGCTGATGATAGTGAACCCACTGCTGAATACTAACTGGGAGCTGTGCGATGGGCGAGAACGAGGGAATCTATTGCGATTCCAGTGAGGTCAAATGTCTCTGGTGCGGACATATCCGACAGGATGACAACTATTACAACCGCAGAGCTGGTGACGAGTTGCATTGCCCCCGCTGCGAAAATGTGACACACGTTGTGCAGGTGTACGTTCTGTACGAGTACCTGCTTAGTAAGACTGCTGAATAGGAAGTTTAGCGATGCATTTTTACGAGAATCTGGAATGGTGGTTGACAACGGTGGTGATTGTGATCTTCTGCGTTTACAACTACTGGCGTGGGTATCGAGACGGGTCAGACAGGTAACGTTGAGGCAGTTGACTAATGGGAAACCTTGAGAAGCCAGATAGCGGATATACGGTGTTCCGGCGAAAAGAAAACGGAATGTACGAACTTGCACAATTCACTAGGTATGGATTGGATGGCGACTGCAACCTGATTTATCTAACGCCGTTAGAACTTGGGGCGTTGGGACTGGACAGTATCGAACGTGGCTCTGAACGCCGAGTCAATATGTGTAAAGACTCGCTAGATGAGTGGCTTGACGAAGAGGATTCGCTAGCAGTGTTGACAGCGCGTCGATTGTGCGAGAAGTACGGCGAGAACCTTGAAGAGTGGATTGACAAGACTTGGCAAGAGTACAAAGCCGCACGTTCAACTATCGAATAAGGAGATTGTTATGGAGATGGAATTGACATACGACGAAAAACTGACAATCCGGCGAGGCTTAGACCTCTTAGCTGCCAGGCACCCCTACGATCCTGTGCGAGCCGAACAACAGGAGGCCGAGCGGCTTAACTGGCTGTTTAAAGACGCCAAGAGAGTCGTAGTTGAGACTGAATGATCGAATAGGAGTTGGTTATGTGGAATTGCCCGATATGCAAAGAGGACCACTCAATGTATAAGCCATGTCCGGCGTGCAAAGTCTGCGACGGGAAGGGAGAGGTCCCCGATCTGTGCATGTGCTGCATGACCGCTTGCGAATGTTATGTGTGGGACGTGGATAAGATAACTGATCAAAAAGGAGTTGCCGAAGAGTGAAGCTAGAAGTAAAACTAAATGATGTGGCCGACGAGATGATGAGAACGTATGGAATGACTCCCAGAAACGAAGGTGAGCAATGAACAAGAAAGAAGCGTTTGACAAGCTTGAAGAGTTGGCGTACCAGGGGCGCCTTGAATTGTTTTATCTCTGCTCGGACGAAGATGCTGGCGGGAACTATACTCCTGCCACCTATCACATAAATCTTACGAGCGAAGACGATAAACAAAGGCTTGGATGGGGAACGGGACAGACTTTACTTGAAGCTGTTCAGGACCTTCTGGAAGACATGACAGAAGCACAACCAACTGCCAAAAAGGAAGACTAGCGATGAGCGAGACGACGCCAAAAGAACCATGGTTCTATATCCAGTGGAAGGGCACGCATGTTTGCGGAGACTTTCATTGCGTCTGCGGCTCGCATGAGCACGCTTGTGGTGAGGAATTTATGTATGCGATCCGCTGCACTTTGTGCGGTCGAATGTACGAGGTCTCTGACACAGTCAAGCTCACCGAGGTCGATCCCGCCAGCATTACACACAGCGCCATAGTAAATCTGCCAAAAACACAGGAGGAGGCGGAGCGCTTGTCCGCAATTGGCATGGTACAGCAGCTCATTGCAAATGGTGCCAAGGTTGTTGATGTCAAGATTGGAGACAACAAGGACTGACTGACCCAGAGGAATCTAGTTAATGGTCGCAATTGAGGCGGATTGGTGGAAGTGCCTGCGGCGAAGTCCTGACCCTTTGCTTTTGCCAGATACTACACGAGCTGAACCGACTCTTGGATAACGTTGCCGAGCCGGTTTGCCCATCCCCGCCCGTGGTGCGCCCAGGTCTTACAGCCGGTGTAGTAGTGCAGTCGGTGGGCAACGTATTCGAGCGAGAGTTGAAACCACAATGCGAGGTTTTTCCCGTCTCCCTCGAAGTAGCGCGGATCTTTTGACAGTCTGAAGAGACACTTCGCCGCGGCACCGATCCCACAATTTACCGCGGTATCAAAATGCAGGAAGGCGAGATGCTTATCTTTGATCCGATTGGACGCCGACGTGATCCAATACTTTTGGTAATAGATCTGTTTTGCTTGCTCTTGCGTCAGGTTGCGGATATCGGTAGGATTTCTAAACCCCATCGATTGCAGGATGCCGACATTCTTATTCCAGGCAATCCCATATTTAGTGGGTCCGCCGGTATCGTTCGGGTCGTTGACGTATCCGCCCTCAACGTTGATGACAAGCTCAACTAGGTGGCAATAGAGTTCGTCGCTTTCGTAATCGTACATATATACTCCTATGCCGTGGGCAACCGCCGCCGGCCCATAAACGATCCTTTCCGTTTTGGCTCGATCAGTTTCCTGATCTCTTCCAGCTTGTCGGAGAGCTCTTTAACATCTTCTGATTGCGCCTTCTCCTCCTCCAGGTCCTTGATTTTGATCGACAGCAGTATGATTGCCGTCTCGATCAATTCCAGGCGCTCCTCAGACTCGCTAGGCGTCTCCATTGAGCGAACGACACCGGTCATGCCGAACACCATGATCGAGGCTACTATCAATATGTTTCGCATCATTTTTATATCCTCCAGTGTGCACTAAGGATGGTGCTTAGCGCGGGATTGCACCGCGCCAAGTATCATCTTTAGCCTTCGAGTTTCTTCGGGTGCTTCGCGTCTACGTGCGGCTGGAAAGACATAAAGAGATTCCATGCCTTGGTGGACGCTTTCTCGATTTCGAGTTTTGCAGCCTCCACTTTCGCTTGATCGAAAGATTTCGGGACTTCTCCTAAGTGGAACAAGCCCGCCTGGAACGCTTCAACGGCGCTTCGAGCGTGCACCACAAGTGATGGCATGTCGACCGTGTTGATTGCGTGCGTTGCCGCCGAAATAAAATTAGCGCCGCATTCCGCGATCTCGTCCAGGTCGCTCTTATCGTTATCGTTGAAATCGATTCTGTTTTTCAGCCATTGTCCGAACATTTATTTATCCTCTTCGCCTATCTGCTCTATAACCTTTCCTGCTCTTTTCTCTATCCAGCTTGTTACGCCGTCGTAGACGCCTTTGCCGAACCAGCAAACTAGCACGCATCTAATTGCTTCGCTAAGTTCCGGCATGAGTTGCAGTTCCCAGTTGTGTGTAATTCGCCCGACCAGGTCGGCGATAACCACAATCGCGAACAGCGCGAATATTGCGTATGTTAACTGTGCCTTCATCGCGCTAGCACGTAAAGCGCGGTGAGGATCGCATACACGATTGCCATCGCGAGAGCCGCAATCAGCATCCCGTATGCTTTCTTGTTTCGTTGTGCGTGTCTGATCATTATTCCTCCATGCATTTTGTTTATCCCTCGCCGCCGCCTTCGCCATCGTCGACTAACGCCATAGCATAAACGCTATTACTAAACTCTCCGATCCGCCCATCTTTCACAATTGGCTTTGCTTTGACCTCGTACCACTGCCCGTTTACCAGAGTCTGTTGAGTGACTGCGGCGGCAAAGTTCGCTGGCGTCTGAATCCATACCTGCCAATCGCCTTCGGGCGTATAGCTAGGACCGGCGCCAACTTCACGCCACCAGGTTTGTATTGCTGCTCGCTCATCTGGAGACGAGACGTAGTCATGCCAGGTTGCAACGGCGACCAGCGGATTGTAATTAAATATCGGGCTCAGCGTGATCGTCGGCATGGTGCGCCTGTACTCCTCAACCAAGGTAGCGCGCTCGCCGTCGAAGTCATCGAGCTGCACGTCTGCTTCGGCTTCGAAATCAAATAGGTTTTCGTGGTACTCGTCGAGCAATAGCCGCGCGTTGTGATCTGTCATGCGTTCTATCTTCGAGACGCGCATCAACCGTGTGACCTTGTCTTCTTCGCCAAAGCAGAAGAGTGAGCCGACTTCGAGGCTTGGGTGATCGAATGCATAGATCCCGGTCTCTAATTCGAGCTCGTAATAGAGCCCTGCTCCATCGTTCACGACTTCTCTGATGATTGGCGTGGATGTCAGCTGCTCTCTCAAATGGACTTGGTAGGTCTTACCGACTTCCATGGTGCATCCCTGGTCGACTTTGATGCCGACCACGTCGCCGCCGTCCATGATCAGCTCAGTGATGTAACCGCCCGTGATACCAATTAATCCGGCGCTGTTGCTCACGTGCACCAGATCGTTCTTGGTGCATAAGAGTCCTTCCCAATCGGTCGTCAACTCATATTGCTTTGTTGAGCGGTAGTATTCCTCAGCGATCAGTCGGCGTCCTTCCCGTTTCGCGCCTTCGCGTGTGGTGATTCCTTTAGCATCCGCGACCTTGTACCTGGTGGCATTGGTCGAGCTGTACGTGATATCAGAGTACTTCGCGAATGCAATGACCTGCCCTTGGTTATTATCGTCACTAGGATCGAGCCAGTTGATCCGCCAGGCGTGCGTACGATAGTCTCGATTGGTGACCATCTTGAAGCCTGAGCTGTTGGCGCGGTTGAAAGTCTGCACGACTTTCGGACCATCATCATGTGTTGCAGATATATCTACTGCTGCAATATAGATGCCGCCTTTGCGGATTACCATTGCGCGACCGGCGCGCCCAATATCTTCCAGGGCATTCCAGAGTACCGTCGGCTGGTCGATCACCGTATTGTATTCGTACTCCTTTTCCTCGCAGATCAGCGACCATTTGTAAAATGACAAAAAGTCAATTTTTTCATCCGGCACAGGGCGCGGGTTGAACGTCGGCGAGCGCATCAAATACAGTGCCAATAGCGCCGGGTTCGAAGTCGTTGAATCCTCCGTTACGCCGCCCAGTGGGGGGCATTCTAAGCGTACGTCGACATCCCAGATCTGTCCCGTGAATAACGTGTTTGGTGGCGGTCCTGCGACGTTGTCATCTATTGGATAATTAGCGACAACCTCGACATCAGACGGGTACTGAAAGTCAACAGTGAAATCATAGATCTGACCGAAGAACAAGCGAGAGCCAAGCTTCCCTAAATCAAGGATGGTTGCAATGTTCTCAAAGTCATCGAGCGCGATGGTATCAGTATCGGTGCCTATAAGCGTGTCGGTTTCATCGTAGACACTCAGTGACAAGTCGAAGTTAGGCGCGTTACGCGTGATACTGATCGATACTTTGCGTTGTAGATCGAAGCCGCAATCATCCACTTTTAGCGTGACATTGTCAAAGCTTACTTCGATATCACCGTTTGTTTTTTGCCGAGCATCGATATCGCGGTATTCAAAAATGGCGTTATAGCTCGTCTCAGGCTCTGGTGCCACCATGAAAAATTCAATGGTGCCTGATTCGAGCGTGAGCGGGTTGAACAAGACCGGCATCAATATGTGAGTGCGCCCGTCGAAGTTCAGCCGGTAGGGCGGGTCTTCGGTCCAGCTCGCTTCACCAGACACCAAGATTGTGCCGTGATTATCTTGCCCGCCGGTATCAGTAATCTCGTTCGGGTTCTCTTCTTCTTCTTCTTCCTCCGGGACTAATCCCGAGCCGATTAGGATTTCCTCGACGTCGACAAAGTCATTTGCTTCCCACGCGTCGCCGTCCTGCGCGAGCTCCAAATCCGCATCGTCGTAGATAGTGATTGCAGCATTTGCGCCAGAGCCGACAACAAACAAGTGCAACAAGAAATGACGCTCTTCACCAAGCGGGGCAACGTCTGTCAGTCGTATCTCGATAGGTTCTTCCAGCCCGATATACAACACCACATCTTCGGTGTCCGGCTCTTGCCAGAGGATCAGCTTATTATCCGCGAGCGACAGGATCGGATTGACGGTATCAGAATCCTCTGCGATAAATTTCCCGCTAATGTAGCCGTGATCGAGTGTGTCCGGATTAGATTCTGTGTCAATCACCACGGGTAAAGGCAAGCTGATATAGCTTAGCCCCTCGAAGTTTAGGCGATATGGCTCGATCTCTGTCCATGTCCCCAGCCCGTGCCGAGTGCCATGATGAGCGCCTGGCTCTGTGTCTGTAATCTCGTTCGGGTCTGTTTCTTCGCCGCCTTCAGCGCCCTCAATGTCGGAATCATCCATGGGCCAGTGAGCTTCGATTGTTCCTGATTGCGTTGTCCCAGGCAGTGGCGTAGCGGGGTAATTAAATTCAACCGCGATGTCATGCAACACACCGTGGTACTGGTTTATAGTAAGTCCGAAGCTTCTCCCAATGTTGACACCACTGGGAGTGTAGATCGTGTAAAGAGACAGGGTATCGGAGCCGGTCACGGTTGTTAGCAGCGTGCCTACAGTGTATTGATCGATACCCGTCGCGTAGACGCGAAGCTCAAATAAAAGATTGGTACCATCGCTGGTGACATCAAGTTCGAAATAACGCATAACTGCTGGCGGGCATTCTTCGTCAGAACGGCAAATCTCATCGTACTTGCCTTGTAAGTAGATACTCTCCACTTCGGGATCGTAGTAAAGAGTGAGTCTGCTCACGTTGAAGATCGGGCGCCTCGATGTCTCCAGGTTTCCCGTCGGATCGCCTGTGCAGCTGAAGAAGCCCTCGAAGTGACCGCTCACCAGAGAGGCGGGCTCAAATATTGCCGTAGGCGCGAGGATATAGCTGTTGCCTTCAAACAGTAACCAATCTTGATTGGGGTCGTTATCCTGCCAGTTCGAGTCACCATATAAGGTGCCGTGATGGTCCTGACCGCCAGTATCTGTAATTTCGTTCGGGTTCTCTTCCGGTTCTTCCGGTGGCGGTGGTGCGTCGTCAACTGGGTAGTGCGCCGTGGTCAGTCCGAAGCCATCTCGGAAGTGTGGGACTAGTGCTTGCACATATCCGTTGATTGGATCGAGCGCGCCTTGCACCTGGTCGTTCGCGACGGCCTTCAATCCGAGCCGGGCGATAATGCATTCTTCACCGTACGCATCAAGAGGATTCTGCGGGTACGGCTCGTTATATAAGATCGCCTCAAGGTTGAACCAGTTGCAACCGTCGACTTTACTACCGTCGGTAGTGACAGGAGACTTCCGCGTGACGCGAACTTCGTAGTGCTTTGTGTTGTCTGGCGGTTCCCATTCATACCCTTTTAGAATGCGCTGAGCGCCAGCTACGGTGTACTCCCAGCTGTTGTCTATGGCTGTCCAGAGTGTGTAATCCGGATTGTCGACCTCACGATATTCAAACTTAAATTCGACAGTCGCATCAGAGGGCTCTTCACCGCCGCTGGTGTACAGACCGCTCGGAAATTCCAAGCCAATGATTATCAAGTCGGCACACTGCGGAGCGCGTTCTATCTGCGCATCATTGTGCTTCAGTTCTTTAGCGATCTGCTTGGTCTCGGTGTCATACGGGACAATAGTGACTTCGTCGTCGTCGATAGTCTCTCTGAGTTCATATTCAATCGCAGGGCGCCCTGGTCCTTTCTCTGACGCCAGATCGTCGATAGGGATCTCGCCGACTTTGATCTCTTCGATCTTGACTGGACCATAGCCCCAATCAAGACCTAGATAGTAATCGTTGTTGTTCTTGCCTTCACGATAGCTGTTCCATCCATTCGCCGAGACGTAAGGATAAAAGCGCTTATTCTTCCCGACATGGATCGGGATAGCGCCAAACAAGTTATAAGGATTGCCTTGCTGCGTTATGATACTCGGCTTCGCGGCCTTCTCAGCGATTGGCAGTACCGCCTGTGGTTCTAGCGGCTCTGGTGGTGCCTGCACAATGTCGGCTGTCAGCCCGCCCATGCCGACGCCAGGATACCAGCTGTGTATATCCGCCGGTACCGCCGATACATTGCCTTGTCCAAAGATGGGGAGTCCGAACATGCTTATGGTCCTAGGAAAGTGGGGTGTATCGCTGGGTATAAATCAGGGGTGAAGTTGTGCGCGGGAATTGTGACCGAGAGATATAGATCAGAGAGCACGTTGAGTATCAAAGATCCGCTCTCGTCGATTGACTCGCTTTTGTGCTGATACTCTTCTTGTAATTCTCGTTCGTCGAGATCGAGATCGCTTACCAGGAAGTACCGCACTACAACTATGTTCTCGCCGCGTGGCGGTATACTTTCTAGCTGTGCTAGTACTTCTTTCTTGGTATCAAATATGGTGATTTGAAAATCTTCCGGCGCGAAGCCTTCTGAGCCTCTCGGCATGACAAAGCGCATTGCCTGGAAAAGTACGCCATCGCTTGTGATATCTTCGGTGTTGTTGGCGAGCCTGATCGGCTCCGCAAGAGCACCCGAGAGATCTTCGATTTCGAGCAAGTCTATCGCGACAACACCGGCTCGCTTCTTCTGAAATTCACGACGCAAATCATCAGTGAAAGCCATTAAAAGACCTCTCGGAGTTGCAGCACAACGTTATAGCCCGTTTCATCCGGGTAATCGGTGGCGCCTTCAATATGCTGCACCTGATACGGTTGCATAGCAATAAAGTCGCAAGCCTCACCCGAGTGGGGCAGCTTCCACTCAAACGGAAGGGACCCGTCAAGAATGCCCTCTAACCAAAAAGTTTCGAACGCTTCGAACTGCTCTCCGGTCAGAACGGTCGAAACTGAAAAGACTCTTTGAGCGCGCGTGAATCTTCTACGCGCTTTGTCGCTTGGTCCTCTTACGACGTTTTCCTCTGGTTGTTGGCTCCAGCCCCATCGTGGACCGCCGGGCAATGCCGCCGGCCATACTACATCAGCCATGATTCCCCCTTATTGCCATGCCGGACGCCTTGCCTTAAGATTTTTGCGAACGTCCGACAGGAAGAGATTCAACTCTCCACGATCATCGATGCGCGCATCGAGAGGCTGTCCGGTGTAGTTGTTAACAACGACCTTCAGCTCTGTCTTTTCATTCGACTGCTTGGCGCGATCACGCACTTTGTCTGCCGAGAGAACTTCGCCGGGGCGAGTCGTCATCAGCATCTCGCGTCCGTTCTCATTCCACGTGTAGACTTTGTTTGCTTCGACTGGTCCACCCGAAGCTCGGGCACCACCGTACCAGTTGCTATTCATGTTGTAGGTGGTATCAGGTTGCCAGCCTTTGGGGCTGATCCAGCCTCCGTTCGCAGCTTCTTGAGAGCCCGCCCATGGGTTGGGATAGCCGCCTGGATCGAACGGAGCAGCGGACGGATCAGCAAAGCCGCCGACCGGGTTGCTCAGCCCTCCTGGACCGCCGAAGCCGCCGCCCGATGGATAGCCAATTATGTTTGATGGGATTGGATACGAGCCGGAGCCTGGACCAAAGCTGCCATTTACGTTAGCAGGAGTAGAGATTCCGGAAAACGGACCCCAGTTTGAAATGCCGTTGTTTGGACCAAATACAGGGTTGGAGAATTGAGGCACCTTGGTATTACTCATGGTGCCTAATTCTTCCTGAAAGGGCATGCTAAATTCTTGCGGTCCCATGCCCGTGTATTGCGCGAACACGCCAGAGCCTGCGCCAGCCATGCCCTCTCTTGAGCCTGAGCCCTTGAAAATTGCATCCCAGCCGCCGCCACCCTTGAAGTTCTTGTCGAAGAAATCCATCATCCAATCTCGCTGGTTGATCTTCTGCATCAAGTACGTACTTGGGATGACACCCCTATGAGCCATCGCAGTGAAGATGTTGCCGAGCTGGTTGCCGGTGGGCAGTGCGTTTTTACCCAGACCCATAGTTGATGCCGCCCACGTCTTATTACTTAGCGTGTCGGCTGCCCACGATTTTTGCTGACCAGTCGCACCAGGATCGTATTGCAGCCGCGTTGCGATCATGTCGTTATACTGATCGGTCCATTCCCAGATCTCTTTGTTTTCCTGCGGATCGATATCGTCTATGGTGAGCTGCATTAGCCGCCCCATATCTTCATTCGTAAAGTAGCCATCGCCTGTGGTGCGCGCGCGTTGCTTCATGTCTTCCGACATTCCCAGATAATTCTGCGCTTTGCGCATGAGCATCGCGACTTCACCCGTGAACGTTGGCTGAAATCCCATCTTTTGATAAAGCGGTGTTCCGTTGGTTTGCTGCATGATTGCGCGCCAATCGAGATTGGACATGACCGCTGAGTCCATGCCTGGTATCACCAGCTCTGGACCTCTCTCTCCAACTAGATATGCTCTTCCGGCGTCCATTGGTCCGCCGAACTCCCTAGCGCCACCAAACAAGCCACCAAGGGCGCTACCGAGCCCCCCGAAGAGTCCCATCGGGTTAAGAAGTGGTGCTATATCTTTGAAAATTGTATCACCGCCCATAGTGGCGCCAAAAGCTTTGCCGAGACCGCCGAGGAAGCCGAAGGGGTTTAGCAAAGGCGCAAAGCTTCCGATACTGGATTGGAGTCCACCAAACAATCCGCCACCAGGAGCAGCTCCGTCAGCTCCGCCTCCAAAGAGGCTTCCCAATAGCTTGAATGGCGCGCCCAATAGATTGCCAATTCCGCCACCACCATCAGCTCCGCCTCCTCCGAAGAGTCCACCGAGACCGGAGAGCAGTTTGAAAGGCGCGCCTAGTATTCCGCCAAGCAGCCCGCCAAGACCACCTGCACCAAAGATACCGCCACCACCAATACCACCGCCGCCGGTGTTCGCCGGGATCGGGAATGTCGGATTGTTGATCGTTGGCTGATTTAACGAGACCTGACCGCCATTCATCATGACCGGGCCCGTCGAGTAGATCGGCGCTCCGCTCTGGATTGAGCCACCAGAAAGGTTTACATTCGCTGGATTCATGCCGAGGAACTGCTTACCCCAGTCAGTCAGTCCTGGCGCGCCTGGCGCCGCCGGGTTGGTTGCATTTATGCCACCATAGTTGGGAGACTGCCCTCCAAATGGCGATGTCGGAAGATATGGCGATTGTCCTGGTATCGGCATAGCCGTTTTCCCAGCACCGAAAAGATTCCGACCAACTTGATCAAAGGCAAGACCAAGACGCTCCTTGAGTGGGTCGATGAGGATCTTCTTCGCCGCCATCTTGATGAGCTCTTTACCGAGATCTTTCATGACGTCGACAAGCTTTTTACCGGAAAAGAGCGCATCTTCTAAGCCTTTACCGACGGTATCAGCAAATTCCTTCCCGCCCTTGCTCGCTTCCTTGGTGCCTGAGTTGACCTTGCTCAGCGCTTCGTTGTATTGAAACATCGTGATCCGCCCAGATTGGACAGCTTCGCGAAGATCCATGACCTGGTTGTAATAGCCCTTGTCGCTACTTGTAATCTGGTCAACGAGCTTGTCTTGATCTTTTAGCGTACGGTTGTATTGCTCATTCACCTGGTATTGCTGGCGGAGCGTATCTAGTGCAGCGCCCTTCTCGCCTTCGCTCAGGTGGATCGATTCCTGGATCTTCCTCTCTTCCTTCAGAAGGTCAAGATAGTTATCCTGTCCGTTCATCTTCGCCTGAATCGCGGTGCCCTGGTCCCTATAGTTCTGAAGAATTTCATTGACGCTTTTCAGCTCTTCGTCGTGCTTCTTGCCTTCCTCTAGCGCGATCTGCTTTTCTTTCTCTTCTCGAATTTGCTGGACAACTGCGAGGTTTTCTTCTCCGCCAATCTTGATTAGCTTCTGAAGCTCTGCCTCGAGCTTCATTCTTTCCGCGATCTCTTCGTGTCCTGTTTTCTGTCCTTCGATCTCCGCTGTCTGGACCTTCATGCTGTCTAGAAGCTCTTGCAGCTTGCCCTTCTCTTCGGAGGTCGCCTGGCGCTTAATCTCAATCATTGCCTGATTGTGCGCCTTCTCCAGCTTCATGAAAGCTACTTCTTTATCGAGCTGACCAACGCCGGTCATTGATGCAATCTTCTGCTTCAGCTCTTCATACTTAACCTGCTCCTTTTCTTCTGCGGTAAGGGCCTTCATCTGCTCGAGATGTTGGTTGTAGCCATCGACTAGCGAGCCAAGGTGCTCCTGTCTTTTTCCGAGTGCTTCAGCTTCTCTCTTTAACCGGTCAGCTTCCTTCTTGGCGGACTTATCATCCGCTTCGGGTTCGTTATCAATCCCTATCGATTGCTTGAAGTTCTTGTGTGCATCAGCCATGGCTTTTTGCTTGGACTGAGCTTCCTTGATCCATTTATCGAACTCGCGCATTGCCGGGGACATCGCCTGCCCGACGTAGTCCTTGCCTTCTTTGGCTAGCTGCTCGTTAAATCTCTTCGGTGCTTCGGCTACGCTTTTCGAAAACTCGCTGACAAATGTCGTGGCAAATGTGTTTGCGAGGTCAATACAGATTTGTAGCGGGCGCCCGAGCTGGCTATAGATGTACTCGCCCATCTCCTTGAAGCCTCGGATTCCATATCCGACCATCTCTGATATAGACTGGGCAAGGTTCAATTGAATATTCCAAACGGCTTTTATTTCTTCGCCCAGAAAGTTAAATACGTCTCCTACAACGCCCAATGCGGCCTTGAATTGATTGGCGCTTTCGGTGTTCGATCCAAACCACTTCTGAAGTTCCTCGATACCGTCTTTTAGATGATCCGTAGCAACGATTAGAAACTCAACAGCGCCGCGAAGACCGCTATTAGTGCCCGTGCCTAGTGCTTCGAATACGTCATTGATGGAAGTTTGCAAAGCGCCGAGAGCACCGCCGAAGGTGTCCCGAGCCGCCGCCGCTGCGCCACCAAATTCAGTATTGAGCTCCTTTAGGATGAGCTTCTGAGCGTCCATAGTTCGCCCGCTCTCGACGAGCGCCTTAATGGTCTCCTTCTGAGACGCGGTGAATGACACGCCGACTTTTTGGAGAGCTGATACACCCTTGATCGGGTCGTTTAGCGCTTTGCCAAGTTGGATTGTAGATGTCTTCAAATCCTGACCGAGCGCGGCGCTCATGTCATTGACTGATTTGATCGCATCAGGAAAAACGTTCTTGCCAACCTTCGTGAAGGTCAGCATCAGTGCGCTTGCTGAGTTGAGAGCATCATCACTGACACCCGTTTGCTTTTGCAATGATGCGGTTAATGATGTCACTTGCTCCGAAGTCACACCGGCGACGCCACCGGTTGACTTCAGAACTTGCGTGAGTTGAGCCATAGATTTTTCGGCTTCCGCCGCTTCTTCTACTGCCTTCGAGAAGACTTCGCCGATCTTGACCGCTATAAAAGCTTTCTCGACAAGCCCAATGGCTGAGTTGACGCGCTTCGCCATCCCTTCGGTAAGGTCAGCGCATTTATTCATCTCACTGGCCCACTTGGCCGTATTGGTTTCGAGATTTACAAGGAGCGATTGAACAACCGTCATTCTTCGATTCCTTCGTTATACGCGAGAGCCGCCTTCACTTGCGTTATTTGCGTCTCGGCTGCTATCTGCCTTATGTGCGTCATGTTCTTTTCTACGTCGGCGTCGTCATATCCTGGGTAGTAGTAGAACCACGGCTGATTAGATTTGCTAAGTGCGGCGAGAAGTCGACCGGCTCGGTAGTCTTCTATGTGAGCCCCGAAAGGCTCCATTTGCGAGAACGCGATCCACTGAATAAACTCACGTTGGTCCATTCGATCCATCATCTCGCCGACGGTACCTATCTTTAGGTGTCCAGCGAGTCTGAAAGCAAATCGGAGGAAGGGATCGTCTCGGAGTTTTTTATTTCCTTTTCGACCTCTTCCTTCTGGACAGGGCCGAGCGGATTAACTTTCAGCACCGCTTGATACAGTGCGTCAAGCGCCTGCGGGGTGATACCACCAAGATTGGCTATGTCTTCGCCTGTGGTGTAAATCCGTTTGCCTTTCTCGTCAACGAGGTAACGTGCAACATAGCGCTCCTCTGCCGTTGTGATTAGCTCACGCATGCGGTCAGGATCACTGATTCCGATGGTCTGCGCTTCCCATTCATTTTTCTCTCGCGCCGTCGCTCGCTTAACGCGAATCATCGAGCCGAGCTCCGCTACTTCGATCTCTTCAATTGTTGGCGTAATCGCTAACAAACCGTCTTTACTTAAAAATTCCATGTGTCCTCCCATGGGTTGTAGTAGGTGATACCGCCGACAGCGTCGCCACCGTCGGCGGTTGCTAATGCGGATTAGGCTCCGCCGGTGCTCCATGCGTGCGCACCTGTAACCTGAAGGGTTAACGAGAAATCAACCTTTCCGGCCTGGTTTGCACTGATGTCATACTGTGCGACTCTCGCATTGAATTTAAGAGTCGTGATCGCTGTGTCGGCGAACTCCTGCGCGTAACCGCGAATGGTGCCATTGTCTCTGTCGAGCAAGAAGCCCGACGCGGGGGCGTGAGTTGCGTCGCCAGGAGCGAACGAGCCCTGATACTGAAATGGCTTCCTGGTCCTGCGGCCATTGATGTGCTCTTCTTCGTTGTTCGGGCTGGTCATGTGCGTACAATCGATCATGTTTCGACCGAAGCCCATGTCAAAGGATTGGATATCTCCGACAGCCGTCCACGCGGACACTGTCGAATAATCGGTGGTGGTGCCGCCGGTGCCTTTCTTAAGTTGTGACCCGGCCGCTGGAAATGCGCCTGTAGTACCCATGTGTTATATCTCCTATATAATCTAGTGCGTATGCGCAGAACTAGCGCGGGCGGACGACTGCGAACTCGATGCTGGCGTTATTGCCGTTGATATAAACTTTGCCGTCGTCTTGACGGAAGCCCTCAACTCCATCCAACTGGAGTATGCGAACCTGTCCGGCTGTGAGCGTCTGAGGACCAAGGTCTCCAGATCTGCCTAAGCTGTCCGCCTTCGAGGCGACGGTGTATGTGTATGAGGTTGACCCGTGCACATTGCGAGTAATGATGATGATGCCCGGCGTAAAGTCGAAGCTATTGCCGTTAGATGCATCGGCGGCGGTGAATGTACAAACATCCTCAGACGCGCCGAGCCCGTCGCGCCACTTGGGCACATCCTGCACGGTGAGACTTGTTCTAACTGCCCATGCTGCTGGAGCAAACACAAGCGAGAAGACCAGCATTAGGACCGCGAGCGAGCTCTTGATCTTTATGTTCTTGAACATGGAATTATCTCCTTTGGTATCGTAGTTAGTGCGCGCGCTTCGCCATCTCTTTACCGAGTTTGTCGCCTAAGCGCTGCGGGTATCTGTCTAAGAAGCCCTGAGCCTCCTTGTCGGCGGCGTCCTTCATCCAGTTTTGAGCTGGTTGGAACTCCGTCCCAAATTCCGTAAACCGGGCATAGAATGGACCTTGTCCCGCAAGCTTTTTCGAATTTTTCGCGAGCTTTTGCTTCGACATCCTTAAACATCCAAGCAATACGCGCGCGCGTCCTTTCCTTGTGGAGCCAGACATCGCGAGAAAGAACCGGAGACGTCCGGTGTCTTCAGGCGCGGTCCGCTTCATCTCATCAAGCATCGGACGAGCCTCCGCCTTCATTGCATCCACACAGAGCTTTTGCGCTTTGTCCGGTATCTCTCGCAGCTTCCGCGCGAGCTCGTCCGCGCCTTGCATTCGCATCGTCATGACTGGATCTCCTCCGCGAAGTAGCCACCAAGAGTCATCTCGGCTACCCAGACCTGCCTCTCCTCGTCCCAGGTTGGACCGCTCAGATCTTCCACCTGGAAGCCCTGTAGCAGCCGTTTCTCTAGGACGACATCGGATACATAACCAGTCAGAGCGAACCGCACAGCGTGACGGATCAACTCCGCCTGGTCGTTATCTGGCGAGAGAACATCGGCGAGAAGAATCGCGTACGATAGTCCTCGCGCTCTTCCTGAGATATCGGCAACGGGAACAGTCTGTTGGAAGCGGAGCCAGATCGCCGGGTACTCAATGCCCTGCTCTAAGAGATCGAAGCAAATACGAGACTCCGGAACGGTGTCTATCTGCGACTTTATCCGCTCGATGATGGCTCGTTTTATGTCAACGATGGTAATCATTTGTCGACATGCCTCGTTAAGATAACCGTCTCGCAGTGGTCGGAATCGGAGTAGATTTCGGTGACTTCGTGAAGCTCTTCAGTGTATGTAACCGTGTTGCCTTCACGATTTCGCCGCTTATAGACCAGGCGATCGGACACATTGATGTCCGTTCGATACCATGTTTTCCACTCCGTTTCTTGCGTCGCGGTTGCCTCACCGCCTGCGATCTTTTCCTGACCTCGAAGTGTCCGACGAGAGGCGAAGAAGCTCTTCCCTGTTGGCTCATAGGTCATCGAGGGAGCGCCACCGAGCCCTTTCTTGCCCGGTACTTTTCGCTCAATAGAGAGCTTGCGATTGTATTCGCCAGCATCCACTACTTAAACTCCTGGATAACAAACGAGCTCAGCAAGCCGATGAACCCGGCTGGCTCTGGTAACTTCTCCGCCCTCGTGGACTGAAGTACGGCCCGGTTTTTAAACCATGTAGACGCCAGTAGCTTCAGAGCGAGCAATAGCTCCGGAGGTGGCGTCCCCCCTGCCTTGTATTCGATCTCTATCGGCAAATATGCCGGGTAGAGATTCGGCCAAGAACATCCCCACTTGGGTCTGAGCGTCGACGGAATGCTGTCCATATCAACTTCGTAAGAGTCCGTCGACCATGTCGTTAAGACACCAGCGTTAGGCTCCTTGTATTTGACGTGGACGATCTCCGAGACAGGCGCTCTCAACATCACCACTTCGCTACGAGGCCAGCTTTGCAGCTTGTACGTAAATGTCCTGGTAGACAGAGGGCGCCCGGTGATCGCTTCGATTCGATTGGCAGCAACGGACACGAAGAAGTCGAGGAGACCGTCGATCTCGGTCGATTCTTCTTCGTAGTAGTTCATGTGGACGCGCATGTCCTCCGCCGAAACGACGGGCATGCTCGTCTGACCTAACTCCTTTTCCGTGTGGCTTCTTCGAATCATGGTAGTACCCATAGTGGCGTGCAACGAAGGGGAGGACCGACTCCGTTACACGATTAGAGACCGCTTGGAATCGTTGCGCCGCTACGAGAAGGTTTGCCGTAAATGAGCACGCAGTGACCAGCAACGACAGGATCGTTGACGACTTCCACGAGCTTGAAGTAGACGAACGGCTTATTCGCCTTGCATTGACGCGAGCGTACGATCACATGGTATTGATCGTTAAGTGTTGCGCCGACTGTAGTCAGGCAACGATCCGAAGAACCGGCAGCGGCCTTTGTGAATGCGCCGAAGTTGTCGGTTGTGGTGGCTTTTCTCCAGAGATAATCGATCTCTTCGCCGTCCGCTTTTGTCGCGTCGGTACAGCTATAGGCTTCGATTCTGGCCTGACCGGTGCCGCCCGATGTTTTGAGACCGAGAAGTAGACCAACTTCGCCATACTTGGAAGCGTTTACCGCTGGAGTCGTCGGGTCTGTGTTGAAGATGTCGGACATAGACGAGATCGTGACCATCGCGGTGTTGATCTGTTGTAAAACTGAACTAGACATTTTTTGTTTTCCTCTTATATAAAACCCTTAGGAGGGGGCTGGTACAGCCCCCGTCAGAATGAACCGGGCAAACTTACGAACGTGTGCCGAGTGTGACCACTGAAGACAGGGTCAGGGTGCCGTTGCGCGGCGTGAGTGCCGCAGCATCTGGCACCTTGCCGTCAAATCTGTAGGTGAACTTGAGGACGTTCTCGTCATTCAGGAAGCGAACGTGGATGGATGCCGCTTGCTTGAGTCCGCCGCCTTTCTGCACCATGACGTATCTTTTGGGGACGCAAAGGGTGATATCGCCTATGGTGCCGGGCGCTTTGCAGTGCTCGAACACTTTGTATCTGATACCGAGCAAGCGCTCTTCGGGTACGCCACCGTAGCCGCCTGCTGGAAGCAGCGCGGGGAACGAGCCTGCCATCAGGGTGAGCAAATATGGTTCGAGCTCTTGGTTAACCAACCAGAGCGCATCCTTACGGAGCCCTGGAAGAAGTCTCGATCTCATCTTGGTCAGGTTCGCAAGAAGCACTGGACCATTAGAGAGGGTCTGCGAACCTTCAATAGTAGTGGTGACCATCGAAGGCGTGTTCAACATTCCTTCCGAAACTGTCGCACCGTCACCCGCGTACAGATAGCCATCAAGTTCAGTACCGAAGGCGTCCTGAAACTCTGTTATAACCTTGGATTCGAGAGCTGGAATGTCGTCCATCTCTTCGTCGGTCATGTAGCAAAGGGCAATGATCTTCTTCAGATCAAATTCAACCTTCTTGAACTTTGGTTTGCTCGCCGTGTAGGCGTCAGCTTCATCTGCGGGATAGATTGCGATACCACCGGACAACTGACCGGCGACTCTCGATGATTCATCTACACCATAAATCTTGAGACTTCTACCGGAGATGACGCGCTTCGACACTTCAGGAAGAAGCACGGCGCCGAAGTCAGCCTTAGGAAGCATCTCGTTAACTACCTCAGCCTCTAGGAAGAAGCCGCCCTCGACGTCGACGTTTTCCGACATGCCGGTTGCTACAGCACGCTGATTGACTTGGATAAGACGCTGATCCGTCTCGCCAGTCTGACCTTTGCGGATAACCGCTTTGATCTGATCACGGAAATTCTTGAAGAGTCTCTCGTCAGAATTTCTTTCACGATTGGCATCACGCTCCGCGTCTTGGGCCCGCTCTTCAGCTTCGCGCTGCGATCTGGTCTTAGGCGGATCGGTCGGATTTTTTGTAGAACGAGCTTCAGCTTCGATGTCAGCCTCGAGCTGTGCAATAGTAGCCTGAAAACCGCGCTGCTCATTTTTATACGCAACCATTTTGTCGCGTTCTTGATCGGTGAGAGCTGGACCGTCGCCGCGCTCTTGCACGGTTCTTGCGATCTCTTGCATCTCGGTTTGGAGCTGCGCCGAGCGCTTCTTGCAGAGCTCTAAAAACTCTTGATTATTCATGTCCCTAAATACCTCTATCGTGGTATCGGGACAATGCAAAAAACTGGCTAAAAGCCCGATACCGTATGTGGTTACGGTGTCTTGGCGCTTTTGCCAGCGATGGCTGGAGGTAGGCTGACCTGACGCTATTCGCGTCTAACCAGTTAGATTGTGATCGTGAATCTTAGAGAAGGACGTCGATATAGTCCAGTGTCATCGCTGGTGTCATGTTCCGCTCAACTTTTGCTGACTTATTGAGTCGGCGCAGCACCGTATCTGATGCTTCCGGTAGCAGCCTTGTTAGCAAAGTTCTGTATTGTAAAATGTTGCTTTTGTCGTCCTGAGTCATGTCAAGATTGTTCTCAAGGCGGTTATATGCCCGACACAGAGCCGGTAAAGCTTCCTGTTCAACGTCTTTACAGTTGACCAAATGAGACCTGATACCAATCTGCGTTGCTCGGTACGCCGGAAATTTGCATACGGTAACTTCGATCAAGTCCATGTCGTGGACCTCCAGCACATCCCAGTTGTCTTCTAGTCGCCACTTGGTAGTAACGTACATGAAGCCGAAAGATGCGGAGCTGATGTCTCCGCGCTCGAGGCTGACCATAAGATCACGTCCATAGCTCGTATCAGGGGGCTCGATTTCACCATAAAGAGATGTCTTGGTTTCCTTCAACTTCATTGTGCCGGCTCTGGTGGAGCCCAGAACTTTGCCCGACTGGTGATCAAATAGTCCAGCAATATCGTCGCGACCATGCTCGCCTTTGAGAGAGCGCTTCGACGCGCCCGGCTTCATCTCTTCTTTGTACCAATCATAAATCGGCTCCGAAAGGGAGTCGTAGACTATAAAGTCGCCAGCGATTTTTTTCTTCTCGCCTTCTCCGACTTCCGCCGACTTCATGCGGTTCATTGTGCCGCGAATGTCATACAACATGGCTACTCCTTGAAGAAAACTTCTACTAATTCCTCAGCTCGGCGAGCATGCCAGCCTTCCGCGCGCTCCATTGCCTCCGATAAAGGTAGCTTCGAAGCTACCTTTACCTCGTGCTCAGAAACGTTGATCGAATAGTCGATCAACTCCCGGATCAACTTGTCCGCGTCTTCAACATCGAGGCAAGTCATCACTGCCGCAACTGGATCTAGCGCTTGCTCAAGCGCTTTTCTAAGATCGCCTTCCCGATACAACTTTGACCAGACCAAAAGCTCTTCCTCGCTTCCGCGTCGTCCCATTTGGTTAAGTTTATGGCTCAGCGCTTTCCCTTCTCGTTTTAAGACTCGTTGAAGTGCGTCGCGTACAACCGGCTCAACAACTGCAAAAGCATTCTTCTTGGTCTCATCCTTCTGTAGATCTTTGTCCTCACCGCCCCCGGTGTCATCGCCAGCCTTACTATTATCAGTAGCAGGCTCCGGCTTCGTGCCAACCGGCACATGCGACCCTGGTTGTATACGCATATCGCCTTCTTTGAAGGGCGGCTCATTGCGGCTCGCTCTAGCTTCGTTGAAAGACCATTGACCTGTGAGGATGCGCTTACTCACGCGGTTTTCCTTCGCGTCAGAGTCGGCGCGATCAAGATCTTCGCGATCAAATTCCAGGAAGTAGCCTTCATTCCTTTCCTTGGGACTAAGCAGAATGAAGCTGAAGCGCTGCTCGAATTTCGTCAGGTAAGGATCAAGACAATCGCTCTCAAATTCCTTGCCCTGGTGCTCGATATTGTTATTCGTGGCGCGGTCCAAAAGCCCGACTTTGTGCGGAGGAACGTTATACCAGCGAGCAACTTCTTCCAGTTGAAACTTGCGAGACTCGATGAATTGAGCGTCCTCTAAAGACATTCCGATCTGTTGATAGTCGAAATTGCCATCCATGACAGCAATTCTGTTTCTATTTCTACCGCCTTGCGATTTCTGCCACTCGTGCCTCACTTTATCGCGCTGGTCCATTGTCAGAAGTGGCTGCTCGGATTTTAGAATGCCTCTGGGAGTTGCGTCATTAGCCATAAACTCAGCTTGAAACCTTTCCAGCGTAAGTCCTAACGCTATAGCTTCCCTAGCCTGAGTGATAGGCGACTTACCGAGAACCCCATCAGTACTAAGCCCTCTGACATGTATAAGCTTGTCCTGATCTAGCAACTCCTCCGGCTTGCCCGGTTCTTTGTAGGTGTATCGACGATCACCATTGCGCAACGTCTCAATCTTCACGTACTCAGCCGTCAGTAGGAATAGTTCATTGACGTCATTCCGACCATTCACCAGTACTTCGATAAAAACGTTACCGTTCAGACACAGATTTGTAGCCGCCAAGTGCATGAAGTCGAAAGGAACGTCATATCTATTACAGGCCATGGTAAGTACTTTGTACACCGGGTGCCAATCTGCAATTTCTCGCTGACCTTTTCCTTTACCCGTGCGCTTGTAGAGCACTAGGGGCAGTGTCGCTAATGAGTTGGCTATCACGTTGACGCAGGTGAACACCGCCGACATGCCGAGCGCTTTCTCAGGGCTTATTTTCTCGCCTGTCACTGTCTTCTCGGAACTCAGCAGTCTATTGCCAGGCCAGAGCTCGACCAAGGGGCGTGCGTCGCCTTCAAATTCGTCTTCCATCCAGGAACGCCTGACGA